>JBAXTX010000048.1:0-17595 GCA_037129975.1 Verrucomicrobiia bacterium
CCTCGCGGGTGGTGCCATCGCTGCCAGAAGCATTTGCGCATGTGGCGTCGTATCCCTCTTCGCTGCTACGGCCTCCGCTGACTTCTCCGCCGCGAAAGCGTGGGAGATCTCCCCGGGCAAGGTGCATGAACATTTTCTTTGGTCCCGTGCCGTCAGGGCCACCCGATCAGCCCCAATTCGGGCGTGGGATACAGATTTTCCGGAGTTTGACCTTGGAGATCGCGGCGAATAGGGTTGTCGGCTCTCCTGATGTCGAACATTACCAAACTGACAACGCTGCCCGGCGGGCTGCGTGTGGCCACCTGCGAGATGCCGCAGGCGCAGACGGCAGCGATGGGGATCTGGGCTTCGGTGGGCGGACGCCATGAGCCGGCGGCCTTGAACGGGATCTCGCATTTCATCGAGCACATGCTTTTCAAGGGAACAGAAAAGCGGTCGGCGAAGCGGATCATGCAGGAGATCGAGGGCGTCGGCGGGGACATGAACGCCTACACCGCCGAGGAACGGACCTGCTACTACGCGACGGCGTCGGCGGAGTATTTCCCGAGGGTCTGCGATGTCCTCTGCGACATCTACACCGCCCCGAAATTCTCGAGGCAGGACATCGAGCGCGAACGGGGGGTGATCGGCGAGGAGATCCTGATGTATCGCGACGAACCGTCCTCCCATGTGCAGGAGCTTCTCAACTCCCTCTTCTGGCCGCGCCATCCGCTCGGGCGTCCGATCACCGGAACGATCGAGACGATCGAGGCCTTCGGACGCGACGACTTTCTCAGCTACCGGGCGGGCCACTACCATGCCGCGAGCACGGTCGTTTCGGCGGCGGGAAATATCCGGCACGAAGAGGTCGTGGCGCGGGTCGGCCGACAGCTTTCCGCTCTTGGCAAAGGCCGGAAGCCCGCCGCGAAGCCGGCTCCGGCTCCCGCATCGAAGCCGCGGCTGAAGGTCGAGGCGCGCGATGTCCAGCAGACGCAGGTCGCGATGGCCCTGCCGGCGTTCAGCCACATGGACGATCGCCGCTACGCCTATCACCTGATGCACATCGTCCTTGGCGGCAATGCCAGCTCCCGGCTTTTTCAGGAGCTGCGTGAAAAACGCGGGCTCTGCTACTCGGTGAGCACCCATCCGCTCACTCTCGACGACAGCGGGGTCTTCAACCTCTCGGTCGGCCTCGACAGGAAGAACCTGGAAAAATCCCTGCGCCTGATCCTCGCGGACTTCGAGCGGATCAGCTCGCACCCCGTCGGCCCGGCGGAGCTGAAGCGCGCGAAGGAATACGCGGTCGGCTCAAGCCGGATGTCGCTCGAGCGCACGTCGAGCCAGAACATGCGCCTCGGCAGCTCGGTGCTGGTTTACGGAAAGATCGTGGATCCGGAATCCGTGCATGAAAAGATCCGTGCGGTGACGGCGGAGGAAATCCGTTCGGCGGCCCGCGCGATCCTGGACCCCTCCCGCATCGCCCTCGCCCTCGTCGGCCCGTCGCCGGATGAGAAAATGCTCTCGCGCATTTTGGGACTATGAATTGACCGGCCACCCGGCCGCCATTATCAGTCGTGCATGCCATCCTTCGACATTGTTTCGGAAATTGACAGGCAGGAGATTGACAATGCGGTCAACCAGTCGGTCAAGGAGCTGGCCACGCGGTTTGATTTCAAAGGGAGTTCCGCCACGATCGAATGGATCGCCAAGGACTCGAAAATCGCGCTGAAGGCCGAGGACGGGGCGCGGTTGAAAGCTCTGCATGACATGGTCACCGGAAAGCTGGCGAAGCGGAACATCGACCTCCGGAATGTCGAGCGCAAGGATCCCGCGATCTCACCGCTCGGCCACGCCACGCAGGATTTTATCATCAAGCAGGGGCTCGATGGCGACAAAGCCAAAGAAATCGTGAAGGCCATCAAGGCCGGCGGATACAAGGTCCAAAGCGCTCTCCAGGACCGACAGATCCGGGTGACAGGAAAAAACCGCGACGACCTGCAAAAGGTCATCGGCTTCTGCGGGGGCCGCGACTTCGGGGTCGTTCTCGGATTCCAAAATTTCCGGGACTGATTCCGTCGCTTGGAAATTCGCGGCCGGTTCCTCCACCGCAAAAATAATCCTTGCCAAACTGTATTACACATATACAACACTAGAACAATGTTGATCGCCTTGCATCCATCGAGCGGCGTGCCGGTTTACCGGCAGGTGCTGCAGCAGGTCCGGGAGCGGATCCTGGGCGGGCAGTTGAAGCGCGGCGAGCAACTGCCGTCGGTCCGCGAGCTTTCCGCGATGGCGGGGATCAATCCCCTGACCGCCGCGAAGGCGTATCAGTTTCTCGAAGCCGAGGGGCTGGTCGAGACAAGGCGCGGGCAGGGGACGTTTGTTGCGGGCGAGGCGAGAAAGATGTCGGCGGCATCGCGCCGGGCCGAGATCGAACCCGCGCTCCGGCAGCTCGTGGCGGAAGCGATCCACCTCGGCATTGAGCGAGGGGATCTCCAGCGGCTCGTTGCGGCGACTTTCGAATCCATCAAATCCGGAGAAAAACCATGAACACAGAAGCGATCGTTGTGGAAAAACTGGCTCGGGGATACGGCGGCCCGCCGGTGCTGCTGGGGCTGGATTTTCGCGTGTCCAAGGGGAGCATCTACGGATTTCTCGGCCGCAACGGGTCGGGAAAAACCACCGCCCTCAAAACCCTCGCGGGGCTGATCCGCCCGGAGTCCGGGACGGTGCGGGTTCTTGACGGCGACCCGTGGACGTTCGGCGCGGTCGAGCGCCAGCGGGTCGGATACGTTTCGGAGAAACAGTCGCTGCCCCCGCTCAGCCGGGTCTCGAAGCTCGTCAATTTTTGCGCGCGGCTGTATCCGGCCTAGGATCACGAGCTGTGCGACGGGCTGCTCGGCCGGTTCCAGATTCCGCTGAAAAGCCGGGTTCATAAGCTCTCTCTCGGGCAGCAGCGCCTGCTCGCCTTTGTCCTGGCGCTCGCGCCGCGCCCGGATGTCCTGCTGCTGGACGAGCCGGCCGCGAACCTCGATGTCGTGGCGCGGCGCGAGTTCCTCGACCAGATTCTGGAGCTGATCCGCGACGGGAGAAAGTCCGTGCTCTTTTCGACACACATCCTCAGCGACGTCGAACGGGTGGCCGACCGGGTCGGGATTCTCTCCGATGGCAGGCTCGTCGTGGACGAGTCGCTGGACGACCTCAAAGAATCTGTCCGCCCGCTCCGGTTCTTCGGATTCCAAGGTTCTCCGCCCGCGGAAATTCCCGGGGCGCTGCGCGTGAGGCGGGACAAAAACGAACTCATGGCCGTCCTCCGCCTGAACGGGCCGGACGCCCCCGCTCAACTCGCCGCCCGGCTCGGATGCGAGGTCGAGGACAATCCGCTCTCCCTCGAAGATCTGTTTGTTGAACTCACCCGTAACTCCCGATGAAACCTACCCAACAATTCCTTGCTCTCCTGCGATTCCAGGCCTTTGCATCTCCTCAAATCTGGATCTTCCCGGTCGCGTTTGGCCTGCAACCATGCTTTTCATTGTGATGTCAGAAATGTGACGCATGCGTATCGCCTTCGTGCAGAAATCTCGATGGCAGGCGGGACGTATACCCCACAAAAACACTTGGTATCCTGTCATCATGATCGGAAATTCAAGACACTTACTGAAATAATTTCTTTACAGCCCCTTATCATGAGAGCCGGGCCAATGTCTCGTTGGCTTCCGGTGCAGCAGGCCGACAAGAGGTCGGTCCCACGCGAGTCGTGCGTTTCCTAAGTCCGATTATTTTCAAGAAACGGTATCATTCGGCGTCGGGAAGGAGCCGGGCGTTGATCCGCCCGATCCCCTGGCGGGCGAAATCGCTGGCGGGATAGATTTTCCGGGCCTTCAAATAACAGGCGAGCGCGGGGGCGGGGCGGCCGTTCTTTTCCTGCTCCGCGGCCTGTTCGAGGGCGTGAATGAAATCCGGGGCTTTGGTGGCGAGGCCGTCGCGGATCTGGTTGAGCTTGCTGTCGCCGGGGAACTGCCGGGCGGCGGACTCCGCGCTCTCCCAGGCTCCGGCGAAGTCGCCGCGTTTCCCGATCTCCTGCGCCCGGAGGATTGCGGCATCAATGGCCGCCATGTCTCCGAGGGCCTTGCGGAGTCGCTCCTGTTTTTCGGGATGCATCACGGTGGCGGCCATGAAGCGCATCTTGTCGTCGGAAATTTGGCGGCTGTTCTTTTCGCTCATGAGCCGGTCAAAGTCCGCGAGGGCGCTCTGCTGGACGTCCGCCTGCTGGAAGACCGCCGTTCCCACTTCCGCGAGGCCGGGGTTGCCGGGCCAAATCTCCGTGGCGGTTTTGATCTCGGCTTCGAGCGCGGGCTTGTCCCCGCCGACCGCCGCGAGTTTCGCCCTGGCGATGTGCATCGCCGCAACCGCGTGCGCGATTTCGATCGCGGCCATCGGCTTCGAGCTGTCAAAATCTCTCGCTGCCCGACCGAGATCCTTCACGAGTTTTTCGGCCAGCGCGTAGTCCCTGGCCCCGATCGCGCCGGCCAGTTCGTTGGATTTCCCGACGAACGCGAGAACCCGTTGTTTTTCGTCGCACGGGAGAGCCTGGATTTCCGGCATGTATTCTCCGGGGAGGAACGCCTCGGCGAGGCATCTGGCGGCACCCGCGAGTTCATTTTTTTCCAGGAGGAAATGGAACACTTTCACGCCCTCGCGGACATCCTGAATTGCCTCGTTCGCCAGGGAGCCGAGAGATCCGACGGTCGGGGCGGGCGTCTTCGCGGCCGGGGAATTCCCGACGGCCGACGGGAGGCCGTCGCCGAAGATGCTCCGGTAAAACTGTACCCCGATGACCACATGTTGGAAACGCCGCCGCAGGAAGTGCTCCGCGATCAACGCCTGGAACCCGCTCTTCGCTTCGGACTCGGCGACCTCTCGCTTGGACAGGTTCGCCTTGAGGAGGGCGTTCACCTCGGCTTGGCGGACTGCGATCCGGCGGGCCTTCTCGGCTTGGTCCGCCGACATCGCGGGCTGGTCCTCCGGATCGTCCTGCTGGTCGGGCCTGCCCGTCAAGCGGCCGCTGATCTCCGCGAGGCGCCGCCGTTCCTTTTCCAGGCTTTGATTGGCGGCGGCGAGGCGGTCGTTCGACCGCTTGGAAAGCCATGCGGCATAGACCCGGGTTGCGATGGCGTCACAGAGGCCGGCATCCACGTCGGATTGCGGGGCCTGGAGCAGGAGAGCGAACGCCTCGTCGGTGGACTTCGGCGTGATCCTGCCCGGCGCCAGCAGGTCCGTGATGCGGAGAACAATCCCGTCGCCCCCGGCCGCGGACGACTTCAGGAAATTTTCAAAGCGCGCCTCAAACGCCCGCCTGTCATTGGCGGCCCAGTTTTTTCCGTCCCACGCGACGATTTCGCTCCCGGGATCGGGCGAGGCTTCGGATGACGTCGGCGCGGGCTGGGGGTCCGGTTCCCCCGCCCAGATCAAGCCGAGCAACCCGCCCGCCAAAACAAACCGGCACGTCCGCAGGGAGAATTTCTTGCAACGCGCCATGACTCCTTCCTACCCCTGCCGGTGGAGAAGTTCCATGAGGAAAAATGCGCGGAATCCGCTTGGCTCGGGAAGAGGAGCTTCCTATGGTCGCTTTCATGCAAAGCACACGTCTCTGGCTGATGTTTCCCGCCCGCCTGATCACCCGTCCGGTTCTCTGGGAGCTGGCGAAAAATTTTCAGGTGGTGACGAACATCCGGCAGGCGAGCGTCACCGAAGAGATCGGGCTGGTTTCCCTGGAACTCGACGGCGAGCGGGAGGAGATTAAAAAAGCGATCTCGTGGCTCGAGGGGCAGGGCATCAAGGTCGAGCCCGTGGAAATCAACACGATCGAAGGCTGACGCCGCTCACCCGACCTCGGGAAGCGGGCAGGAACAGAAGACGTTGCGGTCGCCGTAAACATTGTCAATCCGGGCGACCGAAGGCCAGAACTTGTGCTCGCGGAGCCACGGTGCCGGCCAGGCCGCAATGGAGCGGCTGTAGGGGTGTCCCCAGTTGTCCGAGGTGACGGCGGCGGCGGTGTGCGGCGCGTTTTTGAGCGGGTTGTCCGTGCGGTCGAGTTCGCCGCGCTCGATGGCGGCGAGCTCGCCGTGGATCGCGATCATCGCGTCGCAGAAGCGATCCAGTTCCCCCTGCGATTCGCTTTCCGTCGGCTCGACCATGAGGGTTCCCGGCACGGGCCAGCTCATCGTGGGAGCGTGGAATCCGAAGTCCATGAGACGCTTGGCGACATCTTCGACCTCGATGCCGGCGCGCCGCTTCCACTCGCGGAGGTCGAGGATGCATTCGTGCGCGACGCGTCCGCTCGTGCCTTTGTAGAGGGTCGGGAAAAAATTCCGGAGCCGTGCGGCGATATAATTGGCGTTGAGGATCGCGACCTTGGTCGCATCGCGGAGTCCGCGCGGGCCCATCATGGCGATATACATCCACGAAATCACGAGGATCCCCGCGCTGCCGAGCGGGGCCTGCGAGACCGGGGAGCTTCCCCGGGCCAGCGGATGTCCGGGCAGAAACGGCGCGAGGTGCGCCGCAACGCAGACCGGCCCGACTCCGGGACCGCCGCCGCCATGCGGGATGCAGAAGGTTTTGTGGAGGTTGAGGTGGCAGACGTCCGCGCCGATGTCGCCCGATCGGCAGAGCCCGACCTGCGCGTTCATGTTCGCTCCGTCCATATAAACCTGCCCGCCCGCCGCGTGCACGACACGGCAGATTTCGCGGATCCCTTCCTCGAAGACGCCGTGCGTCGAAGGGTAGGTCACCATGAACGCCGCGAGCGTGTCGCGGTGGGAAACCACCTTGGCGCGCAGGTCGCCGACATCAATATTTCCCGACGCATCGCAGGCGACAGGAACGACGCGCATGCCCGCCATGGCGGCGCTGGCGGGGTTCGTGCCATGCGCGGAAGCCGGGATCAGGCAGACGTTGCGGCGGGCCTCGCCGCGCGAGCGGTGCCAGGCACGGATCGCGAGGAGGCCGGCGTATTCGCCCTGCGAGCCGGCGTTCGGCTGCAACGAGACGGCGGAAAATCCGGTGATCTCGGCCAGCCAGGATTCGAGCTGTGCGGCCATTTCAAAATACCCGGACGCCTGTTCGTGCGGGACGAGCGGGTGCAGCGAGGCGACCGAATCCCATGTGACCGGAATCATCTCGGCCGTGGCATTGAGCTTCATCGTGCACGAGCCGAGCGGGATCATCGAGGTGGTCAGCGAAAGATCCTTCGCCTCGAGCCGCCGGATGTAGCGCAGCATCGCGGTCTCGGTATGGTGCGACCGGAAGACCGGATGCGTGAGGAAGCCGGACTTCCTGCGGAGCGAGGGGCCGATGACCTCGGGCGGGTCTTCCGGAAAATCTCCCGGGCCGCCCCCGAAGACTTCAAGAATCGCCGTGAGGTCTTCGGTCGTCTCGTCGAGCGCGATCGCCACCGCATGGTCGTCGAGCTTTCGAAGATTGATCCCGTGCGCGGCGGCACGGATCAGGAATTCGTCCGCATGGCGGCTCCCGAGCCAGACGCGCACGGTGTCGAAGAAGGGTCCGGGATGGACGGCATGCCCGAGGCGGTTGAGCGATCCGGCCAGGCGCAGCGCGTGCCGGTGGACGCGTTCCGCGATCGCGCGGAGCCCGTCGGGGCCGTGATAGACCGCATACATCGAGGCCATGACCGCGAGAAGAACCTGGGCGGTGCAGATGTTGCTGGTGGCCTTTTCGCGGCGGATATGCTGTTCGCGTGTCTGGAGAGTGAGGCGCAGCGCGGGGTTGCCTGCGGCGTCTTTTGAAACGCCCACAAGGCGGCCGGGCATCCGGCGTTTGTACTCGTCGCGGGTGGCGAGGAACGCGGCATGCGGACCGCCGAATCCCGGCGGGACCCCGAACCTCTGGGCGGATCCGACAACGATGTCGGCTCCCAGCTCTCCGGGCGGGGTGATCACGGTCAGGGCGAGGAGATCGGCGGCGACCACGGCGAGCGCGCCGGCATCGTGAACGCGGGCGATGAGAAGGCCGAGGTCGCAGATCGTGCCGTCGGTGGCCGGGTATTGGAAGAGGGCGCCGAAGACCGGTTCCTGCGGCCCGGACTCCGCCGGACCGGTGAGGATTCTGATGCCGTGCGGCTCGGCGCGGGTGCGCAGGAGGGCGATCGTCTGCGGGTGGCAGTGATCGGCCACAAAGAACGCATCTCCGCCCCTGATCTCGTGGCAGAGCGCCATCGCCTCCGCCGCCGCGGTGGATTCGTCGAGCAACGAGGCGTTGGAAATCTGCATCCCGGTGAGGTCGCGGACCATCGTCTGGAAATTCAGCAGCGCCTCGAGCCGACCCTGCGCGATTTCCGCCTGATAGGGAGTGTAGGCGGTATACCAGCCGGGGTTCTCAAGGATGTTTCTTCGGATGACCGCCGGCGTGTAAGTGCCATGGTAGCCGGCTCCGATATGCGAGCGGGCGATGACATTGCGGTCCATCATCACGCGCAGGCCGGCCAGCGCCTGTTCCTCCGTGCGCGCGGCAGGGACCGCCAGGTCGCGGTCCAGACGGATCGAGGCGGGCACGGTCTCCGCGATGAGCGCATCGAGCGTCGGCGCGCCGACCGTGCGAAGCATGGATTCGATTTCCGCCGCGGACGGCCCGATATGGCGGGAGGCAAACGCGCTCATTCCCCGATCTGGGCCTTGTAGGCGGCGGGGTCTTTGAGGGATTCGATCTCGGAGGGATTCGAGAGACGGATTTTAAAAATCCATCCCTCACCGAACGGGTCGGTGTTGAGGAGCGCGGGGGCGATCTCGATCGCCGTATTGCGCTCGACGACCTCCCCCGAGACCGGAGAGTAGATGTCGCTCGCGGCCTTGACCGATTCGACCACGGCCGCGACTTCGCCGGCCTTCAGGGATTTTCCAACCGCGGGAGGTTCGGCGAAGACGATGTCGGTCAGCTCGGCCTGGGCATGTTCGGTGATGCCGACCGTGCCGGTGTCGCCTTCCACACGGATCCATTCGTGGCTTTCGGCGTAGCGGAGGTTGCCTGGAACATTCATGTTGCCTTTTGGTAAAGGGGTTTCTTGTGAACACAAGCGCGGAATTTTTTTCCGCGCACTTCGATGGCGGCCTCCTGGCCGGGTCTGGCGAATTCCACCGGGAGGCAGGCCATCGCGATCCCGCATCCGAGCGAGGGGGAATACGCGCCGCTCGTGGTTTCGGCCACCCGCGCCCCGTCCAGGAAAACCGGGTAATGCGGGCGCATCGGAGGGGACTTTTCCATGACTTTCAACGCGCACAAACGCCTCGGAACCCCGGAGGCCTTTTGGGCGACGAGCGCCTCTTTGCCAACGAAGGACGGCTTGGTGAAATCCACGAAGATCCCGAGCCCGGCCTCGAGCGGCGTTTGGTCCGGCGAGAGGTCGGAGCCGTTGAGCGGATAGCCCATTTCCAGGCGCAGCGTGTCGCGGGCACCGAGCCCGCACGGCTTCGCGCCGGCCTCAAGCACCCGGCGCCAGGATTCTGTCGCTTCGGCGGACGGCATGATCCACTCAAAGCCTTTTTCTCCGGTATAGCCGGTCGTGACGACGAAATCTTCCCCGATCTCCAGAACGCGATTGCGCTCGGCCGGCATCGCCCGCCCGAAGAGAGCCCCAAAAATTTCCCCGGCGGCGGGCCCCTGGACGGCGAGCGCCGCGAAGTCCGCGCTCCGGTTCTCAAAAACGACTCCCTCGCGGAGGCGGGCCTTCATCCACCCGGCATCCTCCGCGATCATCGAGGCGTTCACGACGAGAAGAAACTCTTCCCCGCCGAGGCGGCAAACGATCAGATCGTCAATCACCCCGCCCCGCTCGTTCAGCATCAGAGAATAGCACGCGTGCCCGCGATCGAGAGAGGCGACGTTGTTGGTGAGCAACGAATCCAGCCACGCCGCGCCCCACGCCCCGCTCACAAAAAATTCGCCCATGTGCGAGACATCAAAGACCCCGGACGATTCGCGGACGGCTTGGTGTTCGTCGAGAATTCCGGAATACTGGACCGGCATCTCCCAGCCCGCGAAATCAACCATCCGGCCGCCGGCGACAAGGTGGGCTTCAAATAATGGAGTCCGCATGTCCTGATGCGCTCACTGCGGTTTCAGATTTTTTTTGATCTCCTCGACGGCGGTTCTTGGGCGGAGGACGGGTTTTTTGCCGAGGTCTTTGTGGTCAACGTCATCGGGGACGCCGGCGGCGTTCACGAGACCCTCTTCCTCGGGCGGGAGGAAGGATTTGAAGCGCTGCTTGTCGATCGCCTTCATGTAGGCCTCGTGGGCGGAGACCGTGCCGGCGACAAGCTGCTCCCAGATCGCGTCGTCCATGAACTGCATCCCCTCGCCTTTGCCGCCGACAATGACATCCTGGAGCTTTTGGGTGGCACCCTCGCGGACGATCGCCGAGACCGCGCTGTTGACGATGAGGATCTCGTTGACGGCCACGCGCCCGCTGACGTCCTGGCGTTTCATCAGGAGCTGGGCGACGACCCCCCGGAGCGAGGCGGCGAGCATCGTGCGCACCTGCGCCTGCTGGTCGCTCGGGAAAACGTCAATCATGCGATCCACGGTTTTCCGCGAATTGTTCGTGTGCAGGGTGCCGAAGACGAGGAGGCCGGTCTCGGCGGCCGTGAGCGCGAGGGAGATCGTTTCCAGGTCGCGCATTTCGCCGACGAGGACGATGTCGGCGTCCTCGCGCAAAGCCGCCTTGAGGCCGATCGGGAACGAGGGGGCGTGCTCGGGAACCTCGCGCTGCGTGATGACGCTCATCTTGTTCCTGTGCACGAATTCGATCGGCTCCTCGATCGTCACGATGTGGCGGGAGAAGTTCGTGTTGATGTAGTCAATGAGCGCCGCGAGCGTCGTGCTCTTGCCGCTGCCGGTCGGTCCGGTGACAAGCACGATGCCGCCCCGCATGTGACCGAACGTTTTGATGACCGAAGGCACGCCGAGCTCTTCGAGCGTCTTGATTTTTGTGGGGATGATGCGGAAGACCGCGCCGTAGCCGTTCGTCTGCTTGAGATAGTTGCAGCGGAAACGGGTGTCCTCGTCCATCTCGTAGGCGAAATCGAGGTCGCCGGACTCCTCGAACTTCTGCCAGCGCCGGTCGCCGCAGATCTCGTAGAGCATGCCGGCCATCTCCTCGCGCGTGAGAACGTCGTCGCGGATGGGGATGATCTCGCCGTGGCGGCGGATCTTCGGCGGCTGGCCCTCCCCGAGATGGAGGTCCGACGCGCCGGTTTCGATGAGAATGTCGAAAAATCGGTTGATGTATGCCATGTCAGCGGTGTCCTGTGATTTGCATCATCTGGTTTTTCTGCTCGGAACGGTAAACCGCCTCCTCGGAGGAGATGATTCCGGCCTCGAAGAGCTCCTG
This sequence comes from Verrucomicrobiia bacterium, assembly GCA_037129975.1. GTDB lineage: Bacteria > Verrucomicrobiota > Verrucomicrobiia > Chthoniobacterales > Terrimicrobiaceae > QYQL01. The sequence continues at coordinate 11,384 of JBAXTX010000048.1, forward strand.
CAACGAATCGTCCATGAGCTTCATCCCCAGCTTGCGTCCGGTCTGGATGATGCCCGGCAGCATGAACGTCTTCGATTCGCGGATGACATTCCCGACGGCCGGCGTGTTCATGAGGATCTCGATCGCGAGCGCGCGTCCGGTCCCGTCGGCCCTCGGGACAAGCTGCTGGGAGACGACTCCGCGGAGGGATTCACTGACCATGATCCGGATCTGGTCGCGCTGGTCGGTGGGGAAGACGTCGAGCACGCGGTCGAGCGTGCGGGCGGCGTTGCTGGTGTGAAGCGTGCCGAGCACGAGGTGGCCGGTTTCGGACGCGGTGATCGCGAGCTGGATCGTCTCGAGGTCGCGCATTTCCCCGACCATGATGACGTCGGGGTCTTCGCGGAGGGCGCCGCGCAGCGCGTTGCCAAAGGATTTCGTGTGGGTGTGGACTTCCCGCTGGGTGACGTGGCAGCCCTTCGACGGGATGACGTATTCGATCGGGTCTTCCAGCGTGATGATGTGGTCGCTGCGGTCGCGGTTGATCTCGTCAACGAGCGCGGCCAGGGTGGTGCTCTTGCCGCTGCCCACCGATCCGGTCACGAGGACAAGGCCGTTCTGATATTGGGTGAGGAGCTTGAGCTGCGGCGGCAGGCCGAGCTCGTCCATCGAACGCACCCGGCTGTTGATGATGCGAAAAACGAGGTCGTAGCCGGTCCGCTGTCGGACGACGCTGGTGCGGAAACGGCCGAGGGGGTTCGAGTAGGCAAAATCCACATCCCCGCGCTCGATCAACTGGCGCTGCTGCTTCTCATCCAAAAATCCCATCGCGAGGCGTTCGGTGTCCTCCGCGGTGAGGACGGGTGCCTGCCGCCAGATCGGCTCCAAGATGCCGAACCTGCGCCAGATCGGCCTCGAATTGACGCTGAGGTGGACATCGGAAGCGTCCGACTCCTTGCCGACGACGAGGTATTGGTCCACATGGTCGAGCGTGTGTGCCTCCTGTCGGACGCCAGCTTCGATCGCGGGGGATTCCTGACTCGCCATGAATTGCGTCTATCAGCCCCCCCCCCGCTCTCCAAGTCTTTCCTTGTGGAAAAAATCAAACCAGCTTGTGGGCGATCTGATCGTCGAGGATTTCGCGGACGATGATGGGAATGATGACGCGGTGCTCGACGCGGAAGAACCGGGAGATCTCCGTCGTCGCGTCGCCCGAGCAGTCGAAGCGGACGAAAAATCCTTTCTCGCACCCGGCGCCGCGCATGGCCGTCTCGAAAGCATCGATGTCCGGAATCCATGCCACAGGCGCGAGGGCCTGAAAAACTGGGCCTGAAAAACTTGATCGCCACGAGGAACGTATCGTGGTAGTAGGATGCTTCGGCGAGGCGTCTGTTGAGGCGACCTCGCGAATGCCGTAACCGCACAACCCTATGAACAACACAAAAAAGCCCTCCCTCGGTCTCACGGGATTTTTCATGATGACCGGGTCGATGGTCATGACCATCTACAGTTACCCGGCGTTTGCGACCTCCGGGTTCTCGCTCGTTTTCTTCCTGGTGTTCGCGGGACTCCTCTTCTTCATCCCCGTGGCGCTTGTGGCCGCCGAACTGGCCACCGGCGAGGGCTGGCAGACCGGCGGGGTTTACACCGGCGGGGTTTACACGTGGGTCGCCGCCGCGTTCGGGAAGCGATGGGGGTTCACCGCGATCTTCCTGCAATGGCTCCAGATCACGGTCGGCTTTGTCACGATGCTCTATTTCATCGTCGGCGCGCTCAGCTACGTGCTCGATTGGCCGGCTCTCAATACCAACCCCGTCCTGAAGCTCGCATTCGTCCTCGCGATTTTCTGGCTGGTCACGCTCTTCAACTTCAACGGAACATCCTGGACCGCCCGGCTCGCCACGATCGGCCTCATCGGCGGCGTCTCGATCCCGGCGTTTATTCTCATCGGCCTGGCCATCACCTACATCGTGCAGGGGGATCCCATGCAGATCAAAATGGGCATGTCGGACCTCCTGCCGGATTTCAAAGATGTTCAGACGCTTGTTGTCCTTGTCGCATTCATCCTTTCCTACGCGGGGATCGAGGCCTCGGCCCCCCACGTCAACGACCTCGAAAACCCGAAGCGCAACTACCCGCTGGCCATCATCCTTCTCACCGTTTTTGCGATCGTCATCAACATCCTCGGCGCCCTCGCGATCGCGATCGTGATTCCCGAAAGCAAGATCAACCTGAGCGCGGGCGTGCTTCAAACATTTCAGGTTCTCCTCGACCAATACCACTTCGCCTGGGCACTCAAACCCGTCGCGATCCTGCTCGCCCTCGGGACGGTCGCCGAGGTCAGCGCCTGGGTCGTGGGCCCCGCCCAGGGGATGTTTACCGCGGCGAAAGAAGGACTCCTCCCGCCTGTGTTCACCAAGGTGAACAACAAGAATGTGCCGATCCCGTTCATCCTCGCCCAAGGGGTTGTCGTCACCATCTGGGCCGTCGTCCTCACGCTCGGCGGCGGAGGCAACAATCTCTCTTTTTTACTCGCCATGGCGCTCACCGTCGTGACCTACCTCGCGATGTATATCCTCCTTTTCCTCGCCTACTTTGTCCTCAAAACCAAACGGGCTGACGTCGAGCGGGCCTATAACATCCCCGGAGGAAACGCCGGCGGATTTCTTGTCGCCGGCGCCGGCCTGCTCATGGTCCTCCTGTCGATGGTCATCTCGTTCTTTCCCCCGACCAGCGTCACGGGCGCGGCCGAATCCCACTACGTGGAAATCCTCCTCGGCTCATTTGTCGTCAGCATGATCATCCCCCACGTCATCTTCGCTTTCTGCTGCCGGGAAAAGACGGACCCGGCGGCCTGATTCCTCGTTCGTCAGCGGAACGGTTGGTCCAGAAGCCCCGGAATTGCGTCGGCGAAGGAAGGGAAATCCGGCTGCCATCCGGTGGTCCGGAGCTTGGCGTTGCACACCCGTTTGTTGGTATATCCGCGCTTGCCGTTGAAGTCCGGCGGCCCCTCGGGAGGGAGAGGTTTTTCCAGTGCCGCGGCAATCCACGAATACACATCGCGCTGGGTTGACGGAGTGTTGTCGCAGACATTGTAAATTCCCGGGGCCGCGCACCGATCGGCAAGCCTCACGAGTGCGCGTGCCGCATCGTCGCGATGAATTTGGTTGATCCAGCGCGCCCCCCCGGCTTCCAACGTCGCCGCGCCTTCAAGAAATTTCCGGAGCAGGACGGACCGGCCGGGTCCGTAGATCCCGGCGAGCCGCGCCACGATCCCTCCTGATTGGAGCGCGATCTTTTCCGCCTCCAGCAGAATGGCACCGGTTTCACGAACCGGCCTTGTCGGGGAGACCTCGTCCACCCGGGAGCCATCGGTTTGCCCATAAACCGACGTGCTGCCTGTGAAAAGGACGCGCTTTGGCTGAAAAAAAGCGATCAGGTTCACCAGCCCGTCGCGATAGATCGCGCGGTAGGCGCCGCCGCCGCCGCGGCCGGAACTCGCACAGTGGATCAAAATATCGGGCGCGATCCAACGATCCGAAATTCCGGAAAGGGCTCCCGTGATATCCGCCGCCAGAACCTTGAACGGGCGGGAAACCAGTCGGACGGCAGACTCCGGTGTGGCACACAACGCGAGCACTTCCCGGCCATCCCTGTAAAAAAAACCGGCTGCGGCTTCACCAAGGAAGCCGCAGCCGGCAATAACCACCCGGGGTTTGTCCAAGATCAGGACACCGGATTGAAATTGAAGCGGATTTTCATCTTCGCGCGTTTGGCGTTGTTTTTTGCTTTGCGGCGCGATCGTTGGGTCGGGGTCTCGAAGGCGCGCAGCCGACGCACCTCATCCATCAACCCCTCGGCATCAAGTTTCGACTTGAGGCGCTTCAACGCGCGATCAATCGGCTCACCTTTTCTGACGATAATTTCCGGCATAAATTTCACCTACTTTCTTAAAAAACTGGACAAATACCATACCGGGCTCCCGTCGTCGCGTCAACCGTGAACTTGCGGCATGTGAACTTGCGGCAACACGCTCCGACTTATTCCGCTCCGTAATCCGGGTTGAACATTCTTTCTGAAATGTCCCTCCCGATGTCATCCGGCCTGGAGGCTTCCGCCAGCCCACTGGCATAAGCCTCCTCGGCGACGGCGACGGCAATCTTCCGGGAAACCTCCCGGATCTTTCTGAGCTGCGGGTAAACGCCGCCACGGGAGAGATCCTCAGCAGAAACCTCGGCGGCAAGCGTGCGCGCCGCAGCCAGGAACATGGTCTCCGTAACCCTGCTCGCTTCACTGGCCAGCACCCCGAGCCCGACGCCCGGAAAGATGTATACGTTGTTTCCCTGGCCCGGATGATATTTTCTTCCCCCGAACTCCACGGGTTGGAAGGGGCTGCCACTTGCGAAAATAGCCCGGCCGGAGGTGTGCTGATAAGCCTCCTCCGCAGTGCACTCCGCTTTGGATGTCGGATTCGACAGGGCGAAAATGACCGGTCTTTCGTTGATGGCGGCCATGTTGCCGAGAATTTCCGGAGTAAACGTTCGTCCCATTCCCGCCACTCCGATCAGCGCGGACGGGCGGAGCCGCCCGACGGCCTCGGCCAGAGACGTGCACGGATCAGCCTCGTGCGCGAAGGGAATTTTGTGCTTCGGCAATTCGTCGCCACGGCCTTTTACCAGAAGTCCCTTCGAGTCCACAAACCAGCACTGATGCCGGGCATCCGCTTCCGAAACCCCCTCTTCGCGCAGGGCGCTCACAAAAAGCTCGCCGATTCCGGTGCCGGCCTCCCCGGCTCCCAAAAAGAGAAGCTTCTGCTCCCGCAGCGGCGTGCCTGTCTCGCGAGCCGCCGCGATCAGCCCTGCCAACGCCACGGCCGCGGTCCCTTGGATGTCATCGTTGAAGCAGCAAATCCGGTCCCGCCATTTGCCAAGCTGCTCGAACGCGTTGTGATTTCCAAAGTCCTCGAACTGGATCAGGCTTCCCGGAAAGACCTTTTGTGTCGCCAAGACAAACTCGTTCACAAAATCATCGTATTCCTCACCGCGCACCCGTGCCTGGGGCAGTCCGATATAGAACGGATCCTCCAGCAACTTGGCGTTGTTCGTTCCGACATCCAGGGTGATTGGCAGGCAGTAATACGGATTCAATCCCGCGCACGCCGTGTAGAGGGCAAGCTTCCCGACGGGAATCCCCATGCCGAGCGCTCCCAAATCTCCAAGCCCGAGGATTCGCTCCCCGTCGGTCACTACGATCAGTTTCACTCCCTGATTCGGCCAGTTTCTCAGGACGCTCTCCACCCTGCCCCGGTCCCGGATGCTGATCCAGAGTCCCCTGGGACTGCGAAAAATCGCCCCGTATTCCAAGCAGGCCTGGCCAACGGTCGGGGTGTAAATGATCGGCATCGTCTCCTCCAGATGATCGAGCAGAAGCCGAAAGAAAAGCGTCTCGTTTCGCTGCTGCAGGGAGGTCAGGAAAATATATTTCTCAAGATCCGATTCCTTCCTCCGAAGTTGCCCCAAAGCCCGCTCCACCTGCTGGCCCATGGGGAAAACCCGGGGAGGCAGCAGCCCGCGCAGCCCGAAGGCGTCCCGTTCCTCCTCGTTGAAAGCCGTTCCCTTGTTCCGCAACGAGTCCTTCAGCAGGGAGATCCCCGCCGGAAGGTTGAACCCGCCGCCCGCTCGAATTTCACTGCCATTCCTTGCCATCCGGATCAGTCAATCAGTTCGCCCGGATAGAGCAAATGCGAATTCCAAGTATCCATCCGAAAGCATGACTCCGAACAATGCTTCCGGAAAGCCGGGAAGCCCATCGAAAGAACGATCCGCAAAAGAAGAAATTTTTTTTCAAAACCCAATGTTTTTTGTTGACGTCAGGGAAACCAATGCCAAAGCCGACAAAATAGGATCCGCCGTCAAAGGAAGCCTTCCTTCCAGACGGCGGGAAAAATATTTTGAAAAACCCATTGACGAATTTCCGCGCCGGGATATGTTCATCCTCCCGTCAGCAAAAAGGCTGGCAGGAAATTGATCTCCCGAGGGTGGCCTCGACACGCCGAAACAGCGGACAAATGTTCCTGCGGGGCGCGTCACCAAACGGGTTTGGTTTTTGAAAATCTGATTCGAATTTCTGTCGTTCATCGGCAAAATTCAGAACGCAAACAAATAAATAGACAATCAGCATATGCTGAATTGTGCGTTTCCGTCGGTTTTGTAATTTTAATTTGACGGCCCAAA
>JBAXTX010000049.1:0-17474 GCA_037129975.1 Verrucomicrobiia bacterium
GTGCTGGACCGCGCGCGCCAGAAGCCCGTCGGCCTCGAATTCGATGTCGGAGCCCCCGATCGTGACGGCTTTGATGCGAACCGAGAACGGACGCGGGACATCGCCGCGCAAGCCGGGGAAGCTGAGGCAGCCTTCGCTTTCCAGGCGGATTCTGCCGAACATTTCGATCGCCGGGTTGATGAGGACGAGCGGCATGTGGGCGGTGAAGTCGGCCGGGCTCCCGCTGATCCGCATCGCGCTCGGGCGGTCTTTCATTGGGAAAACATCGAGGACGAACATCTGGAGCGGGCGGCCGACCTGCTGGGCGGCGAGACCAATCCCCTCGGCCGCGCGCATCGTGGCGATCATGTCCCCGGCCAGCTCGCGGAGCGTGGCGTCAATCTTCGCGACCGCGCGACCTTTCGTGCGGAGCGAGGGATGTTCGTGTTGGGCGATCTCGAGGAGCATTAGTTTTCCGGTTGGGTGAAGGCCGGGATGTTTTTGATCCCGGCCTGCTTGAACGCGTCGAGGACCTTGACGACGACGCCGAACGGCGCCTCGCGGTCGGCCTGCATCGCGACCGGACGGTCCGGCGCGGCTTCCCTCGCGGTTTTGAGCGCGGCAGGCAGGGCCTTGAGCGACACCGGCTCATTGCCCAGAGAGATTTCCTCCGCGCTTTTTACCTGCAGGATCAGCGGGTCCTGATTTCCCGCCGCGACAGACTCGGCGGATTTCGACTCGGGGAGGTTGATTTGGAGCCGCTGCTGGTCTTTCCGGAATGTCGTGGTGACGATGAAAAAGATGAGCAGAATCGCGAGGATATCAATCAACGAGACGAGGATGATAACCGGAGACCTGCGTTTGCGCGTGTAGAACCGCATGGGTCAGTCGAGGATCTGCTTCTCGACCTGCGGAAGCTCGCCGTGTGGGTAGCACTTGGCCAGAAGATCGGCGGCCAGAGATTCCATGCCGACCGCCAGAACCTCGACTTTCCGCTGGTAATAATTGTAGGCGACCAGGCAGGGAACAGCGACCGCCAGACCGACAATCGTCGTGTTGAGAGCCTCGGAAATCCCGCGCGCAATGAGGGTCGGATCCCCGCTGGATCCCAGAGTGGCAAAGATGCCCACCAGCCCGGAGAGCGTTCCGAGCAGTCCGAGGAGGGGGGAAATTCCGGTCGAAATCTCCAGGATCACGAGTCCTTTTTCCATGCCGGTCACCTCGTGCCGGGCACGCGTCTGCACGGCTTCGAGGTTCTCGGACTTCGGCCAGTTGAGGTGGGCGATGAGCACGTTCAGAATCCGCGAGATCGGCGACGGGTATTGCCCGATGGAGCATTGCAGAAGCCCGAGATCGTCGCCCGGAGCCAGCTTCTCCAAGGCGAGCGCCACCTCCGGCGGGATCACGATTTTTTCGCGGAGCGCGCGACCCCGGAGGAGGATCACCGTGCAGGAGACGAGCGAAACGATCAGAAGGAAGACCATGAACGGTCCGCCTTTGACGAAGAAATCAACGGTTTGTGCGAGGAATGATGTCATCAGTTGCCAAGGATGGTGAATGAGTAGTCAATTTCAAGACGCCCGTTGTCGAGGAGTTTTGCAACATCGGGCGGAATCGGCGGAATTTCCGCCTCCAGGATCGAGTTGATGCTCACGGAGGCGAAACTTTCGTTCGAGGTGTTCGAGAGGATCCTGACCTTTTGCGCTTTTCCATCGGATCCGACCTGGAACCGGATATCAACGGTGCCGATGTTCAGGAGCCCGATCTGGTTGTTGACATAGTAATACCAGCGCGAACCGATCGCGTCGGAAACCATTTTTTTGTAGTGCCCGAGCGGGGTGGCGGCGGCTTCCACCGAGGCGCGCCCGCGGTTGGAGATGTTTCCGCGGATTCTGGTGACGCGGGTCTCCGGTTGGAAGCCCGAAGCAGCGGGTGTCTTGGGCCGGGCGGCTTGGGCCGGGCGGCTTTTGGCGGGATCGGCCTTCGGCGCTTCGCGGAGAGCAAGCTGCGAGGCGGGAGTGAAGGCGGGCACGGGCTGGTCGGCTTTCGGGACAGCCGCCTGGGCGGGCTGCTGCGGCTGGCTTTCCCTGCCGTCAGAATAATTTCGATCCTCCAATTCCAGAACCGGAGACTCCCGTCCGTCAACCGACGGCATCGGCTGCCCGCCTGTGGGAGCCGAGGCGCTGGCGGCGCGCGTGTTGTTGTCGGATTCGAAAGCGGCGTTCTTCGGCGCGTCCGGAATATTCTGCGGGGTTGTCCGCACGTAGGCCGGTTCGGCGGGCTTCGGGGGAACGATGGAAATCATCGTCATCTCGATCGGCGTCCGATCCGGTTTCTGCGGAAGGTGAAAGTTCCAGGCGGGCACAATCATTGCGAGCCCGATGCAGGCGACGATCAGGAGATGGATCAGCACGGAAGCGATCGCCGCGGCGATCGTCTCGCCGCGCGAATCCTCCTGAATTTCCCATGCGCTCATGCCCGCCATTTTGACGAAACCCCGCGCTCGATGGAAGAGGTATTGTTGGGCATGCACGCCCGGACACAGGAGAGGATGCCCGGAAGAGCGGGATCAAAGAGATCCTCGCAATTCGATGAAGACTCACCTAGACAAGCGATGGAAACCACCCCGCATCGCCTTCGGCCCGACATCCAACTAAAACTCGACCGTGACCCGAAAACAAAAACTCGAGCTGCCGTGGATCGGGAAGGAGAACAGCCCGGGATTGACGGACCGGTTTTGCGCGTAAACATCCCCCATGAACGTTCCGTCTCTCATCGAAAAAAAGCGTGATGGCGGAAGCCTGGAGGATTGCGAGATCGCGGGCCTGGTTTCCGCGTATTCCCGCGGCGAGGTGCCGGACTACCAGATGAGCGCCTTCGCGATGGCGGTTTTTTTTCGCGGGATGTCGGATGCGGAGACGTCCGCGCTGACCGCTGCGATGCGCGACAGCGGACGCGTGTTCCGCTGGCCGGAGGGATCGCCCCCGAAGGTGGACAAACACTCGACCGGCGGGATCGGCGACAAAGTCTCGCTGGTTCTCGCGCCTCTCCTGGCCTGCGACGGCCTTTGGGTCCCGATGGTTTCCGGACGCGGGCTCGGGATCACCGGCGGCACGCTCGACAAACTCGAGAGCATCCCGGGATTCAACGTCCGCCTCGACGAGGCCGCCTGCCTGCGACAGATCGAAAAAATCGGCGTCTTCATGGCCGGACAAACCGACGGCTTCTGCCCGGCGGACAGGCTGCTCTACGCCCTGCGCGATGTCACGGCCACCGTGCCCTCGCGACCGCTCATCATCGCCAGCATCATGTCGAAAAAACTCGCGGAGTCGCTTGACCGGCTTGTGCTCGACGTGAAATTCGGCAGCGGTGCCTTCATGAAAACCCGGGAGGAGGCGGAGCGCCTCGCGGCCGGACTCTCCGCGGCGGGCGGGGGTGTCCGGACATCGTTCCTCCTTTCGCCGATGGACGAACCGCTCGGCCGCACGGTCGGCAACGCTCTCGAAGTCCGCGAAGCGGTCGAAACCCTCCAGGGCAACGGCCCGGACGACCTCGTGGAGATCACGCTCAACCTCGCTGCCGCCGTCTCGGATTCTCCCCGCGCTGTCCTTGCCATGCGCCTGCGCGACGGTTCGGCTTGGCGGAAATTTCTCGCGCTCGTCGAGGCGCAGGGCGGCAATGCGCGCGCCTTGGATAGCTGGAAAACCTTCCACGCCGCACCGGTCGTGGCTCCTCTCTCCTGCCCGCGCGATGGCGTGATCCAAAAAATCGACGCGGGCTCGATCGGCGCGGCGGCCCTGCAATTGGGAGCCGGACGCCAGAAAACGACCGACACCATCAACCCCGCCGTCGGGTTTTCCGGCATCCGGAAAACCGGGGAGAGCGTCTCGAAAGGCGAGCCTCTCCTCTGGATCCACGCCGCATCCGAATCGGATGCCCACGCCGCCTCCCGGTCGGTGCTCGTGGAAATTCTTTAAAGGGCTTTCCCTTCAAGAATTCGGCAACAAAGAAGCCTGGAGCCCCCTCATAATCAAGAAGAGCCGAAGGCGGGAATCGAACCCGCGACCTATCGATTACGAATCGATTGCACTACCGCTGTGCTACTTCGGCGAAGTGGAATCACTCCAATCGGGAAAATGGATGAAAATCCCGAAAACGGCAAGCCTGCCGTTGGGGCAGGACAGGAATTTTTCCATCCGGGCGATGGCCAACGGAAGGGGCTGTCTCTGAAAGCTTGGAACCCACGACCTGAGATGCGCCCATCAGGACGTCTTTGATGCAGATGAACAGGGATGTTCCTGGAACAAGAGGCCGTCAGATAGAAAAGGCAAAGGCTCCTCACGGAGCCTTTGCAATTTCCATTGTTACAAGGAATTTCTCTGTTTCCAGAACTGTTGTTATTGGTGGTAGATAACTCCGCCATTGGTGTAGGTCAGATAGGACTCGTAGCTTTCGTTGCTGGCGACACCGGTAAGACTCGGCAGACCGCTCACAACAAATGGACCGAATACCTTGCCGCCGTTGGTTGTCGACACCCCGGCCTGAAGTGTTGTCACCACAGCCGTCACGTCAGCACCAAGGTTCGTTGCCCCGGCAGCAATAGCTGAGGAGGATATCGAAGCAATGCTTTGGGCGTTTCTACGGGCGGCAGTTTCTTTGGCATTGCCCAGGATGCCAGAGATGTTGGGAATCGCGATCGCCGCGATGACCGCGATGACCGCAATGACAACGAGTAATTCAACCAAGCTGAAAGCTGATTGAACCGACAGTTTGCTAGTTGGTGTTTTCATAATGACGACACTCTCATGCATCGGCAGAGAGGATGCAATAAAAGCGATCCTGCAATTTTAGATGGGAAAACTCTGTAGGAGAATTATGCAACGTTGCACGACGCTCTCTTTTGATTATCAGGATCTTATTATCAAACAACAGGGGCGTAACCCAGACCTTGAGTCCGGAAAAGCGTTTTTCTGTCGCATCGCGACACTCGAAAACCTCTCGCGGGTTTCGGGTCGGGCAACCTCGCTTGGCTTCACGGTTGCCCGTAGTAGGACGTTCCGCCGTGTTTGCGCTGGAAATGTTTTTCCAGCAGGTGTTGAGGAACAGGAGAGATTCCGGGGTTGAGAGCGAGCGTTTTCATGGCCATTTTTGCGATGGCTTCCAAGGCCTGTGCGACTTCGACCGCCTTGTCGGCGGAGACTCCCCAGGCAAAGGGACCGTGGCTGTGGACAAGGACAGCGGGGATTTCGACAGGGGAACCCGCGGCGAAACGCTCGACAATGACATTGCCCGTTTCCCACTCGTAATCGCCACGGACTTCCTCCTGGGTCATGGGGCGGGTGACAGGGACCGGGCCGAAAAAATAGTCGCTGTGGGTGGTGCCGAGGCACGGGACTCCGAGTCCGGCCTGTGCAAAGGCGACGGCCGAACGCGAGTGGGTATGGACGACCGCGCGGATTCCCAATTTTGCAAATGCCAGAAACAACCGCCGGTGGGTCGGCGTGTCGGAGGACGGGCGGAGGCTTCCTTCGACGACCTTCCCATCCAGATCCACGATGACCATATCCGCCGGGGTGAGCTTGTGGTATTCCATGCCGCTCGGCTTGATGGCAAAAGCTCCTGCCTCGGGATCCAGAACGCTCAAGTTCCCGAACGTGAGATCCACGAGCCCCGTTCCGGGCAGGCGGCGGTTCCCTTCGCAGCATTCTTCGCGGATGGATGCGAACTGGCTCATGCCACAAACCCTCCGGCCAGGTGGTGGTAAACTTCGTTGAAGCGGAGTTCCTTCCGGAAATCGTCGGGCTTCGTGTCTGCCCCGATGGCGAGAAACTCGATGCCGGCCATCGCGGAAAAATCTTCGAGGTGCTCGCGGGTCACGGTGTAGCTGAATCCCGTGTGGTGCGCTCCGCCCGCATGGATCCATGCGGCGCAGGCGGTCTTGAAATCCGGACGGCACTTCCACACGGCGCGGCCACGGGGAGCTTCGGCAGCGGGCTCGGAGGAGTGATGGCATCCACCTCGTTGACGAGAAGTCGGAACCGGTTTCCGAGATCCACGAGCGTCGCATTGAGAGCGGGACCGGCGGGCGCGTCAAATACCAGGCGGACAGGATCCTCTTTCCCGCCGATGCCCAGCGGATGGATTTCACAGGACGGTTTCGCCCCGGCGATGGACGGACACACTTCCAACATGTGCGATCCCAGCACCAAATGATTTCCGGGTTCGAGATGGTAGGTGTAGTCCTCCATGAACGAGGTTTTTCCTCCGAGGTCGGAAGCCATGACCTTCATCGCGCGGAGCAGGGCGGCGGTCTTCCAATCGCCCTCGGCGCCGAAGCCATACCCATCGGCCATCAGCCGCTGGACCGCAATGCCGGGCAGTTGGCGCAGCCCGTGAAGATCCTCAAAGGTCGTCGTGAATCCCGCAAATCCGCCGCTTTCCAGAAACTCCCGCAGGCCGAGCTCAATGCGCGCGGCCTCGCGGAGCGACTCATGGCGCGCCCCGCCTTTTGCAAGCGCCGGAGCCATTGTGTAGGAATCGGCATACACGCCGACGAGCGCGTCAACCGCCGCCTCGGACACCCCGCGAAGCACGGCGGCGAGATCGCCCATGCCATGTCCGTTGACGGAAAACCCGAACGCCATCTCCGCGGAAACCTTGTCGCCCTCGGTGACCGCGACCTGGCGCATGTTGTCTCCGAAACGCACGAACTTCGCTCCCTGCCAGTCGTGCCATGCCCGCACGGCCCGCGTCCAGGCCGCAATCCGGGCGACGACTTCCGGATCCTGCCAGTGGCCGACAACCACCTTTCGGGAAAGGCGCATGCGCGTGTGGATGAACCCGGCCTCGCGGTCCCCGTGGGCCGACTGGTTGAGGTTCATGAAATCCATGTCGATCGAGTCCCACGGCAGGTCGCGGTTGAACTGCGTGTGCAAGTGCAAAAACGGCTTCCTGAGAGCCGAGAGCCCGCCGATCCACATCTTGGAAGGCGAGAACGTGTGCATCCACAGGATCAGTCCCGCGCACGAGGGATCCGAATTCGCTTCCATCAGCGTCGTTCGGATGGCGTCCGGGGTCGTGAGCACCGGCTTGAAGACGAGAGGCAGCGGCAGACCAAGGCCGGAGGTGATCGCCCTCGCGTTCCCGGCCACCTGCTTGAGGGTTTCAGGGCCGTAGAGATGTTGGCTGCCGGTGAGGAACCAGATTGTTGGCGTTTTCATTTTGATGCGTGTTGTTTGATTTCGAGAAGTTCTTTCATGACGCGCGAGAGGTCGGCGGACTTGTTCACGCCACCGAAGGCATCATGAACGCCCATGTAAAGCCGGTAGAGCCGGTCGTAGGTTTTCCGTGCGGACGGACCGGGCTTGTATTGAACGGGCTTCACCGAAGTCATGGCCTTCTGCGCCGCAGGAAAATCACGGAAAGCGCCCGCCAGGACCGCGGCCGAAACCGCCGCCCCGAGCGCGCACGCCTGACCCGACCCCGCCACCTGCATCGTCCGTCCGGTCACGTCCGCGTAGATCTGCATGAGCATCGGGCTCTTTTCGGCGAGGCCGCCGGCGCAGACGACCCGCTTCACCGGCACGCCGTATGCCTCGATCCGCTCGATGATCGCCCGCGCGCCGAACGCGGTGGCTTCGATCAGCGCGCGGTAGATTTCCGCGCGGGTCGTGTGGAGGGTTGTTCCCACCATGAGTCCGGTGAGCATCGGATCCACGAGGATCGTGCGGTTGCCGTTGTTCCAATCGAGAGCAAGAAGCCCGCTCTGTCCGGGAGCCTGCGCCGCCGCGGCTTTCTCCAGCTTTCCGTAAAGCGGGGCGTCCCCCGCGCAGACCGTCTCGATCCACCACTTGAAAATATCGCCGACCGCCGACTGTCCGGCCTCGATGCCGTAAAATCCCGGCAGGATCGCGCCTTTGACGATCCCGCAAATGCCGGGAATGTCAGCGACCTTTTTCCCGGCGGGCACGACCGCGCAATCGCAGGTTGATGTGCCGATGACTTTCACGAGCGTCCCCTCGGCGATCCCGCTCCCGATCGCCCCGTAGTGGACATCCATCTCGCCGATCGCGACCGGGATCCCGGCACGAAGGCCGAGCCGCGCGGCCCAGGCGGGGCAAAGCCCGCCGGCGGCGGCCGTGGCATCGTGGGCTTTGTCGTAGAGCCGGTCGCGAAGGTCCGCCAGTTTCGGGTCGAGCAGGGAGAGAAACTTCTTGTCCGGGAGCCCGCCCCACTCGTCGCAGAAGAGGGCTTTGTGGCCGGCCGCACAGATCCCCCGGCGCACCGCGCGCGGATCGGTGACGCCCGCGAGAAGCGAGGGGATCCAGTCCGCGAGTTCCACCCACGAGAAGGCGGCGTCAAAGACCGCCGGGTCGGTTTTCAGGCAGCGCCAGATCTTGCTCCAAAACCATTCCGACGAATACGTGTTGCCGCATTTGGCAATAAACTTCGGCCGGTGCCTGGCGGCCAGCTTCGTGATCGCCGCCGCTTCCTGCCAGCTCGTGTGGTCCTTCCAGAGCCAGCATTGCGCGTTCGGATTCTTCCTCCACTTCGCTCCCATCCCGAGCGCGCGGTTCGCGGCATCCACGGGAATCGGGCTCGACCCGGTCGTGTCAACCCCGATGCCGATGATGTTTTCCGGATGAAACCCCTTCGTCCTCTCCGCCCCGGCCAGGGCCCCGCGCACGCTCTGCTCCAAACCCAGAAGATAATCGCCCGGATGCTGCCGCGCGAGATGGTGGTCTTTCGCGTCCAGCAGGACGCCCTGCCTGCCGGAGGGATACCCCGCAACGCATGTGCCCAGTTCTTCGCCGTCCCGGCACCGCACCACCAGCGCGCGCACCGAGTTCGTTCCGAAATCGATTCCGAGGGAAAAGCTCATGCGCCAATCCAACCCGCGCGGTCGGAGCTTGTAAACCTCCATCTTTCCTCTCGCCACCCTGATCGCTCCGACCTGGATGGGAGCCAAGTAACAAGACACGCGGAGCGCGCCCGGCTGGATTCGAACCAGCGACCACCGGATTAGAAATCCGGTGCTCTATCCGCTGAGCTACGGGCGCAAAGGCTGTTGCCTTCAACGAGAAAACCAATGAACCGTCTCCTTGTCGAATTTTTCCTTTTCTCACGGATTGCGAAAACTCCCGGTTCCATCCATCCTTTCTCCCGCTATGAAAAAAATCGTTGTTGCGTATTCCGGCGGGCTCGACACGTCGGTTCTTTTGAACTGGCTCAAGGAAACCTACGGGGCCGAGATCGTCGCCTTCTGCGCGGATGTCGGGCAGGGTGAGGAGCTCGACGGGATTGAGGAGAAGGCGCTCCGGACAGGGGCGTCCCAATGCCATGTGGAGGACCTCCGGGAGGAGTTCGCGCGCGATTTCATTTTCCCGATGCTGCAGGCCGGGGCGGTTTACGAGGGGCAATATTTTCTTGGCACGAGCATCGCGCGTCCGCTGATCGCGAAGCGGATGGTCGAGATCGCGCGGGCGGAGGGTGCCTGTGCCGTGGCCCACGGCGCGACAGGCAAAGGTAACGACCAGGTGCGTTTCGAGCTGACCGCCGCCGCCCTCGCCCCGGACATCGAAGTCATCGCGCCGTGGCGGGACGCGCGGTTCCGCGAAAAATTTCCCGGGCGCGCCGAGATGATCGCGTATGCCGGGGCCCACGGGGTGCCGGTTGCGGCCAGCGCGAAAAAGCCGTATTCGATGGACCGGAACCTTCTTCATATCAGCTACGAGTCGGGCATTCTCGAAGACCCCTGGTATGATGCCGGCGACCTGAAAAACCGCGACTACTTCACCACGCTCTCGGTTCTCCCGGAGGACGCGCCCGACAAACCGGAGATCGTCGAGCTGGAATTTGAAAAAGGCAACTGCGTCGCTGTCAACGGCGAGGCGCTCAACCCGCTCGGCGTCATGTGCCGGCTCAACGAACTCGGCGGTGCTCATGGAGTGGGACGCGTGGACATGGTCGAGAACCGGTTCGTCGGCATGAAGAGCCGCGGCGTCTATGAGACACCCGGCGGCGCGATCATCCATTTCGCCCATCGGCAGATGGAGTCGCTCACGATGGACCGCGAAGTCATGCACCTCCGCGACAGCCTCATCCCGAAATACAGCACGCTGGTCTATAACGGATTCTGGTTTGCCCCCGAACGCGAGGCCATCCAGGCACTCGTCACCGATTCGCAAAAAAACGTCGCCGGCACCGTTCGCGTGAAGCTTTACAAAGGCGGCATCCACGCCGCCGGACGCAAGAGCCCGCTCAGCCTCTACAATCCGCATATCGCCACGATGGAAGCCGACCCGACCCAGGCCTACAACCAGGACGACGCGACCGGGTTCATCCGGCTCAACGGCCTGCGCCTCAAAGTCGCGGCCGGCGTGCACCGGACATAGACGGCCTTCCTCCGGGAGCGAACAACCGGAGCCGAATGCGTCCGGCACAGACGCGGCTGGTGTGCGATCTTTGCGATGGTCGGCGCTGCTCCGTCAGCGCCGACTTCTTTCCGCCGATCAAAAAGTCGGACGGCACGGAGACCGGTCCCTCCAGGATTGCCGCGGAGCTTTTTTTTCCGGACAGCCGGGGCGAATTGCAGGGCCGCGAAAAAAATGCGCTTTTTCAAAAAATAGTTCTTGCCCTTCCGGAAATTCCAGGTAATTTCAAAACTGTTCTGGGGGGAACAGCAGGCCGTCGTAACACTCGTTGCGGCGGCCTGCATTTTTTGTGGCGCGCGCAAAGCGCGCTCATTCCCCCCGGAAAACCGGCGGGCGCTTCTCGTGGAACGCCAGAATCCCTTCCTCGTAGTCTTTGCTGTCGTAAACTTCCCGCCGGATCGACTGGATCAGTTCGAATGTCTCCGCCGGGAGCGGAAGCCCGCTCGAGAGCAGGCGGAACTGTCGCTTGAACGAGCGGACCGCCAACGGCGAATTCTTCCGAATTTTTCCCGCCAGCGCGGAGGTGAACGCCACGATTTCTCCCGCGGGAACCAGATGGTTCAGGATCCCCAGGATCAGGCTGTCCCGCGCGTTGATCGGCTCCGCCGTGAAAAACATCTCCTTCGCCTTGTTGATGCCCAGAATGTTGATGAAGTGGATGAGGCCCGACGGATTGTAGGGGATTCCGATTTTCGCCGGCGTCATCGCAAAGCTTGCCGTCTCGTCCCCGATCAGAATATCGCAGGAAAACGCCAGATCACACGCCCCGCCCCAGACGCTCCCCTGCACCATCGCGATCACCGCGCCGGGATATTCCTGGATCCGCCGCAGCAGGCATTCCAACGGTCCGCCATAGGGAAGCGGATCGCGCCCGGGCCTGGGCAACTCGTTCACGTCGTGTCCGGACGACCAGACTTTCGAGCCGGCTTCCGCGCGAATGACCACCACAATCGCCTGCTTTCTCTCAAACCCGTCCAGAGCCGAGAGGATTTCCGATACCGCCTCCGAACTCAGGCAGTTCCGTTTTGCAGGGTTTTGTAATGTGACCGTGCCGGCGCCGTCGGCAAATTCCGCGTGGACCAGTGGCATGCGGGGTATTCCAGCAATCTCTGACACGGGATGCAACGACCGACTTCGATCCGCGCCAATCTTCGGGACGACCAATGATTTTTCCCCGTCCGCTTTGGCCTGTCGCTTTGGCCTTGCGTGCCGCCCCGAACTGTTGTTGCATGGGATCTCGTTCCGGACGCTTAACTCAGCGGTAGAGTGCCACCTTCACACGGTGGAAGTCGCAGGTTCGAACCCTGCAGCGTCCACCATCTTCCGTTTTTTGGCTCTAAGGCCTGTCGCCCGAAAAGGAACGGATCCGGCTGGTTTCTTGCGGTGGCCGCGACTTCACCGGAGGCTTCGCTGCCGGGTCGGTGACAGAAAAGAGGAACAGCATCTCCACGGTCACGTCTTTGATTTTGTCCGTGATCGTCACTTTGAGCGTGTATTCCCCGAACGGATCATTGCCCTCAATCTTGAGCCCCGCCTTGGCTTTGCAAAGTCCGAGCCCCTTCGGCGGCGGGCCGTCCACAACCGTCAGATCCTGCAGGCGCTCGTAGATCGAGCCGTCCGGACGGCGGAAAAGGAGATTGTAGGTGATATCCGCCCTGCCTTCGGGAGTCAGTGCGTTGGTGGAATACATCACCGCAGGGAAAACGATATCGCCCCGGTGGAACGAAGTGCGCGTCCTGATCTCCGGGGTCTGCAGCCTGGACGGCCTGCTCCATTCTGCCAGAAACGCACGGGGATCCTCCACAAGGGCAACCTTGAGAAAAAGGCCGTCTTTCGCATAGATGCTCTGGTCGGCATGCTCAATAAGCCCCTCTTCCCCCGGGGAAACGAGGGGGACCAGAAGACAGATCCCGAGCGCGACACGTTTCATCAGGGACCCATCTTCGCGAGAGCGTCCTCCCGGCACAAGGAAAAGCGGGGGGGATCCACCGCGACTCCCGCGACCGTCGAACGCATGCGAACCAGCCGTCAAAAAAATCTATGCAACCTGTTGTTTTTTTTGTTGACGCTTTTTAAAAACCAGCGAAAGTCACGTTCGTCATGAAAAATAAAAATCAAACCAACGACAGAATCGGAGCCATGCTGTGCCTGGTCATTACGCTGGTGTTCACATCGCTCAACGCTCGCGCCGCATACGTTGACATCACGGTCAACGACGGGGCTCCGAGTTCGAACTACGGGACAGATCCGAGGCCGGGGATCAACGAGTCGGGCCAGGTGGCTGCCAATTGTGTCGCTGACGCAAGCTGGGATCTGCGGGCGATGGCATTCGACGTCAACACCAACAAGCTGATGGTTGTCAGCGGATTCAATCCTCTTGCGCTCAACGAGGGTATTGGCATCGGCGACATCTTCGTCGACACCAACAACTCGTATACTGCTCCATCGCGCCCGAGCCTGGGTGACGGATATTTCACGTATTCCAATTCCACGGCCGGATATGAATACGCCATTCACCTCATTGACCCGTCGAATGGAAAACTGAGCTACAACATTGCCGCGCTCAGCGGAGCTTCGACGTTGCAGTCGGGTGGTTACACACAAAACGCCGCCAGCGACCCCGCGAGGCTTGTCCCGAGCGGTGCTGACACGATCCTCTCGAGTGGATTGTTCGACCTGACGACAAAAACAGACGCGCAAGTCCTGGCGGATCTGGGCATCAACATCGGAACAAACGGAGGAACGAATTATGTTTTCACCTTTGATTTGTCAGCGGCGTCGCTTGCGAACGGCGCCACTTTCCGGCTCACCGAAACGTGTGGGAACGACTTGTTGGTCGGCAAACTCGCCGCTTCTTCGGTGGCTGCGGTCCCCGAGACGAGCACATGGGTCATGGGGTTCCTCGCCCTGGGAGCTGTCCTCTTCATGGTTCGCCGCAACGCCAAATCGTCTGTCTAGTCCCTGTTGTCGAAAAACGAAGGCATTCGGGTTGGCGGTATCGGCGTTGGGGAGGGCTTGGGCGGTTCGGGCTCCACGCTCACGTCTTTGCTTTTGTCCGTGATCGTCACTTTGAGTCTATAATCTCCAAACGGATCCGCAGCCTCAATTTTGAGCCCCGCCTTGGCTTTGCCATTCGCCAATTCTATGCACCTTTTCTCAGGCGCATTTCTCACAAGTAACAACAGGTTGCAGATTCTTGAAGGTTTTTGTTGACTTTTTGGAAAATTTGCGGGATGCAAAATGATATATGAAAAAAACAATTCTCTCGATCTGTGCTTTGGTTGGCATGGCGATTCCTGCATTTGCCGGCAGCGTAAATTTTGACAATCCGGGATTTGAAACCGGCACCATAGCGGGCTGGGATGTTCACTCAGGAGCTTGGAATACAAGTGGACAAACACTGAATGACCAACATCAGGGTGATTCAGTTGTCATCACTGGAGCCGGTCAAGCGGATTCCAACACGCTGGGGGGGCTCCAAACCGTCCTCTCAGGAAACGACTCCTTCCGCTTGAACAACGCGGCCAATGGCGCCCACTTTTCCACACTCACTCAGACGGTAACCAACTACGGGAGCTCCAACATGTATTTCGGTTTTGCGGCCGTGCTGGAGAATCCTCTCTCCAACCCGCATACGTTGGCAGAGTGTCCGAAGTTCAGCTTCAACCTTGTGGACGTCACCACGAATACCAGCCTCTACTCCATCAGCTTTGATTCCCGCAATGCGGTCTCCCAAGGCGTGACATGGCACGCGGGGTTGAATACCAATCACGACGGCACAGCCACCTGGATGTTTTCCGACTGGAATACCGTTCATATCGACACGAGCACGCTCGTTGGCGACACACTCTCACTGACGGTCATGGCCTACGACTGCGCCTTGGGCGGTCACGGTGGGTATGCCTACATTGATGCTTTCCAACCCGATCCAATCATCGCCAACCCGGGAATTACAGTGAATCAGCTCGATGTTACTCCCAGCGGGGTCGTCAATACTGCCGCGGTTCCCGAGACCAGCACATGGGTGATGGGCTTCCTCGCACTGGGAGCCGTGGCCTTCATGATTCGCCGCAACGCCAAACTCTCTGCCTGATTACTTCTCGTTTTTCGACCCTCTGTCCTCCATGAGGGCAGGGGGTCTTTTTTGTCGCGGATCCGCTTGCGGCGAGCCCTCAACTCCTTCCGAGGGAAAGCGAGTCTCATGCCAGATTCCTCCAGAGACACTTTTTTCTGTTTGCGCCGTCTCTTCGGGCTCGGGATACTTCAGCCCGTCGATGAATCAATCCACGAGCAAATGAGTGGCGGCAGGGAAAAAAGCGCGGGACAAGCTGATTCCCGGCCGCCCGCCGCCAATATCCGAGCCCTCAACTCATCCGCCCTCCCTCGATGGAGTTTTGTTTTGCTGGGGTTTGGTTTCGCTCCGTTGCTGGGCGCGTTTTTTCTCAATCTCTGGAAGCTGCCGGAGTATCAATTTTTTCCA
Source organism: Verrucomicrobiia bacterium (assembly GCA_037129975.1). Lineage (GTDB taxonomy): Bacteria > Verrucomicrobiota > Verrucomicrobiia > Chthoniobacterales > Terrimicrobiaceae > QYQL01. The sequence continues at coordinate 14,893 of JBAXTX010000049.1, forward strand.
CAGGCGCTGGCGGCGGCGGGATTTCTTGCATGGGATCGTCTCCGGGAGGTTCCCCGGCCCATGGCTGGGGGGTCTTCTCCCCCGGCCGCCGCCCTTCTGCTGCTTTCCTTCGCGTTGCTCGCTCTCGCAGTCCGCGTTTGGTCTCCCTGGCTGGCAATCGTGGGGGCGCTTCCCGCCGCGATCGCCGTGTTGTGGAGGGTTGGGGGCGGTCCGCTTTTGCGGAAGATGGGCCCCGCTCTGGCGATGATTTTGACGATCATTCCTCCGCCGCTCGGGCTTGATGTCCGGCTGGGCCTGTTCCTGCGCGAGGTCGCGACAACCCTGAGCGGGCGCGCCCTGGATCTGCTGGGAGTGGTCCATCGCGTGAGCGGAAATGTCATCGAGATCCCCGGGCAGAAGTTGCTGGTCGAGGAAGCCTGCAGCGGCATCAATTCCGTCCTCTTCGTCACGGCGTTCTCGCTTTTCTTTCTTTTCTGGCGAAGAAGGCCGTTCTGGATTTTTCTCATCTGCCTCCCAACGGCCCTTGCCTTTGTCGTGGCGGGCAATGTTGTCCGGATTTCTCTCGGCGCCTGGCTCAGGTATTCCGGCGGGATCGATATCCTGACAGGCTGGAAACACGAGACGCTGAGCATCGTTCTCTCCGCCATTTATGTCCTCCTGGTGATCGGGCTGGAAAGCCTTTTCCCGAGAGAGAAAAGAAGCGCGGGCGAAACGCCGCGAGTTCCCCGCGAGGCTCCGGCTGTGCCCGCGGCAAAACCCCTTTCTTCCCGGTCGCTGTGGGCGGCGGGATGTCTTTTTGCCGCTCTGGGCCTCGTTTCCAGCCACAAGGCATGGGAAAAGTCAAGGGAGGCAGCGGAGCCGCTCCGCGCGGCGAAGTCCGCCATCGAAAAGGGGGCGGTCTTTTCGCTTCCGGACCGGATCGGCGACTGGCAGCGATCCGAAACCGGCCCGCCCAAGGTCAGCAAAATTGAGACGCTTGGTTTGTCGTCCGCGATTTGGAACTACCAACGCCGGGGAATGCAGGCGGTTGTTGCCTTCGACTACCCGATCTGGCGCTACCACGATGTTGCGGAATGCTATGTCCGGAACGGATGGCTCATTGAGAGAAAAGACATCGTTGTGCCGAAGACCGGAGCCCCGCCGCGATTTCAGATCGAAATGAAAAAGGCGCCCGGAATTCACGGGATGCTCTGGTTCGCGACCATCAACGATCAAGGGGAGTGGGTGGATCAGGCGACGGTGAAGCACGATTTCATCAGCCGGTTCGGACTGTTGGAAAGCCCGCAGGAAACGACCTATCGGATCCAGTTGCTTCTTGTGGACAACAAGACTCCGGACGCGGCTTTGGTCGAAGCGGCGGAGCAGTTGTTTGAAGAAGCGTCATCCGTCCTGTCGCGGCAGATGTTGCAGCAAATCCGGAAATAAAATCCCGCCCGAATCCCTCCGCCGCTACGGTTGCGCGGTGCTGGTGAACGCGAGCCCGCGGCTTTGGCGGTCCAGGAGTTCTTTGGCGAGGGCGCGGTAGGCGGCGGCTCCCGCGCCGGAGGGATCGTGCTCGAGGATCGTGCGTCCGTGGCTCGGGGCCTCGGCGAAGCGAACGGTGCGGGGGATCACGGTCTCATAGACGACTTCCTGGAAGTGTTCCCGGACATCCTTGACGACCGCCGGGCTGAGGTTCGTGCGGCTGTCATACATCGTGAGCAGGAGACCGGAAATCGAGAGCCCCGGGTTGTTTCCGCTGGCGCGGACCTTGTCGGTGACCGCCATCAGGAGGCCGAGCCCCTCGAGCGCGTAATACTCGCACTGGATGGGAACCAGGATCTCGTCCGCGGCGGCGAGAGCGTTTGTCATGAGGATGCCGAGCGATGGCGGGCAGTCGAGGAGCGCAAAATCAAAGGCGTTCTGCTCCCGGATGTCCCCGAGAACCCTTCGCAACTGGAGCATGTGGTCGTCCATGCGGGCGACTTCGATTTCGGCCCCCACCATGTCGAGGTCCGCGGGGATCGCGGAGAGGTTGGGCATGCGGGTCGGGAGGACGAGTTCTCGCGCCGGACGCGCGCCGATCAGCGCCTGATAGATGCTGCCCGAGGCGGCTTCCTTCAAGCCGAGCACGCTGGTCGCGCTGGCCTGCGGATCGAGATCCACGAGCAGAACCCGCTGCCCGAGCTCGGCGAGGGCGGCGGAGAGGTTGACCGTGGTGGTGGTCTTTCCGACCCCTCCTTTTTGGTTTGTAATGGCAATGATTTTCATCGGGTGCTGTAGTATTTGACGAGTCCGTCGGTGACCGCATCCGCGTATTCGCGGTAAATGCTTTTCCGCGCGATGCCGCCGAATTTGCGGCGTCCGTCGTAGTCCCCCGCCTGGATTCTCGAGAAGACGGCGCGGCTGTTCATCACGTAGGGTTCGATATAGACAACCGGGCAGGTGAAGAGCCGGTTGGCGAGGAGGTTGCGAGCCCAGACATACGGGTTGTCATTCACGCGGGCGACGCGCCCCCCCTGATAATTGTAGGGTGGGAGCCCGGTCGCGCGGGCCATCGTGCCGGACATGGCGTTCGTGAGCGGAAGCTCCTCCGCGAACGA
>JBAXTX010000005.1:0-40400 GCA_037129975.1 Verrucomicrobiia bacterium
ACCTTGCCATCGGCAAGGGCACCCGCCAGCACGCGCTCTTTGCCGGCAAGACGGGCTCCGGAAAATCCACTCTCTTTCACGTGATCATCACGAACCTTGCGCTGTCGTGCTCTCCCGAACAGGTCGAGTTTTACCTGATCGATTTCAAAAAAGGCGTGGAATTCAAATGCTACGCCACCCACCGGCTCCCGCATGCGCGGGTCGTTGCCATCGAGAGTGATCGCGAGTTCGGGCTCAGCGTGCTTCGGCGGGTGGACGAGGAATTGAAGCGGCGCGGCGACATGTTCCGCGCGCTCGGCGTGCAGGACATCGCCGGATATAAAAAGGCGGGCGGTGCGGGGCCGGTGCCGCGGACGCTGCTCATCATCGACGAATTCCAGGAGTTCTTTGTCGAGGACGACGAGATCTCCCAGGCCGCTTCGCTGCTTTTCGACCGCATCGTCCGGCAGGGCCGGGCCTTTGGCATCCATGTGCTGCTGGGTTCGCAAACTCTGGGCGGCGCCTACACGCTGGCCAGGGCCACGCTCGGCCAGATGGTCATCCGCATCGCGCTGCAATGCAGCGAGGCCGACGCCTATCTCATCATGGACGACAACAACCCCGCGCCCCGGCTGCTCTCGCGCCCCGGCGAAGGGATCTACAACGATGCGGCGGGCGCCCCCGAGGGAAACAGCCCGTTTCAGATCGTCTGGCTCCCCGACGACGAACGCGAAGCGCAGTTGGAGAGGGTCCGCGTTCTGGCGGAGCAGCGCGGCTACGATGGCGCCGGACCGATTGTCTTTGAAGGCAACGCTCCGGCCGACATCCGCGAGAATGCCCCGCTCCGCGCGGTGCTCGACGGCATCCTGCCCGCGTCGCCCGCCGGGTCGCGCTGCTGGCTCGGCGCCCCGAACTCGATCAAGGGCCCGACCGAGGTCGTCTTTCGCCGCCAGAGCGGGAACCATCTCCTCATCGTCGGCCAACGCGACGAAACCATCGCCACCATGCTCGCCACCTCGCTGATCGCGTTGGCGGCGCAGCATCCGGCCGGCGCGGCGAAATTCGTTCTTTTCCACACCGCCGGATCAGGTGCCGGAGATCTGCTCACGGAGGTCGCCGCCGGCCTGCCCGTCACGGTGGTTCAGCCCGGCGATGTCGCACGGGTGATGAACGATCTCTCCGCCGAGCTGAAGGCGCGGGCGGCAGGAGAGGCGCCGGACGACGCGCCCCCGGTGTTCGTTTTCATTCACGGGCTCCAGAAATTCAAAAAGCTCCGCCACGAGGACGAGTTTGATTTTTCCGGGGGGTCGGAGGCTTCGCCGAGTCCCGGCGCCGAGCTCGGCGCGCTGATCTCCGAGGGCGGCAGCCAGGGGATCCATCTCATCGTCACATTCGACACCTTCAACAACATCGGCCGATCGCTCAGCCGCAAGGCTCTTGGCGAATTCGAAATGCGCGTCGTCTTCCAGATGAGCGCCAATGACTCCGCGAGCCTCATTGATTCTCCGCAGGCGGGCGGCCTGGGGCTTCATCGCGCCCTTTTTTACAACGAACACGAGGGATACCTCGAAACCTTCCGTCCCTATGCGACCCCCGCGCCCGGGTGGATTTCAGAAACCTGCCGGAAGATTGCCCCGGAGAAAACGTAACTCCCCCTTGGGGAAATAACCGGACTTCTGGAACGCATGCCGCGCGTGGGGCCGACATCTTGTCGGCCTGCCGCACCGGGAGCCAACGAGACGTTGGCCCCGCACCGACTCTCATGATCCCGCCCGCGCCCGACGGACTTTCCTCAGGATCGCGGAGCCTTGGGGACGCTCTGAAACTCGGGCCAAGTGGCAGGGAAACGGCCGGCTATTCGTCGTCGTCCACTTCCTCGCGCTCCGGCTCGATGATCTCGCCGTGCTTGCTGAATTTCCGCTGGCGCTTGCCGGCGGGCAACGGACTCAATGTCATGCCCACCGCGCGCCCGACCAGTTTCGGCTCCATGTCCACATGGGCCATGCCGGCCAGATCCTCGCGCACACGCTGCACGACCTTCATCCCGAGATCCTGGTGGGCCATCTCGCGGCCCCGGAATTGCAGGTGGACTTTGACCTTGTTCCCCTTGTCCAGGAAATCCTCGGCGTGGCGGACTTTCGTGAGATAGTCGTGCCCGTCAATGTTCACGCGGAATTTGACCTCCTTCACTTTCGTCACCGCCTGCTTGTTGTCCTTCACCTGCTTGGAAAGATCATAGCGGAACTTTCCGAAATCCACGATGCGGCAGACCGGCGGCTGGGCGTTCGGGGCGATCTCCACGAGATCCAGGCCCATGCCGCGGGCGCGGCGGATGGCTTCGTCCAGGCGCATGACGCCGAGTTGCTCGTTGTTGGCGGCGAGGATGACGCGCACTTCTCGGGCGCGGATCCGTTCGTTGATGCGAATATCCTTTAAGTTAATGGGACCTCCGGGTTGGTGTGGCAGACATGGGAATCGCGACCGGCAGAAACGCCGGCACGAACGGCACAGGGAAAGTCGGGTTCATGCGCGGCATGAATCAGCTTTTGCGGGAAAATATCTGCATGTTCAATGGGCCGGTCAAATCAGTCGGCAGAGGATGAAAGGATTTTGCACCGGCAGGCAAGAGGAATTTCTTAAAATCCGGGATTGGGTCCGGAGCCGGCGGCGGCTTGGGGCGTGCTGGTGTCGGCAAAGGTGATCACCCCGACCCCGCCTCTTGCGTCCGCCATCGCGATGTAGTGCATCCGGCGCGCGACCTTCGGAAAGATCCATTCGCCGTTGAACCTGGCATAGGCGGCGTTGAGCCCCTTCAAATCGTTGAGCTGGGGAACATCAGCGCCCGTGCGGGTCGGCGGCCCGAATCGCTTCACAAGGTAATTCCGCAACCCGTCCCACTCGCCGGCCGTCGTCAGCGTGTGCTCGGTCGGCCCGTTGAAATAACGCAGCTCCATTTTGCGCACCCGCCCGTCCTGGAACGTCAGCACGAGAAGGCTGATGCAGGCGTTCGGCTTGTTCATTTCGTAAACCTCCCGGCCCGGCGAAGAGGTCGGGCCGGGTTTCGCCGCGGGAAACTTGTGGAGAACAGCCCTGCCATCCCCCAGCTTCACTCCCGCCACTTCCAGCTTCGCAAACCGGCCCGCTTCCCCCGTGGGCGCGGGCTTCTTTTCCCCCGACGCGCAAGCGCACAGGAGGACCATCAGAACCGGTGGTAAAAATCCGGCGCGCAGCAGGTTTCGCACGAAAGGCATGGCCTGAGCGCATCACGGATGCGCGGAAATTTCCAGAACAGTTTTCTTGAACGATCCAAACGGCAGGATGCCGATCCCGCAAAATTTTCAGGAAAACAGTTGCCTTTCCCCGCAACCCGGGCGAGGCTCCCCATCCAATAAATTTTATGAGTCTGCATCCCAGTTTAAAAGGAAAAGGCGCGATCCAAGCAAAGCGCAGCGTGTTGAAGCGGTTCGAGCGGGTGGACCTTTTGAAAAAGCGCGGCCAGTTTCAAGAAGGCCGGCGCGTGATCGGTCTTCCGAAGACGAAGCCCGAGGCCTGATCCGCCGACGCGCCCCATGCGGCTGAATCGCTTTCTTGCCGCCGCGGGGCTCGGCTCCCGTCGCTCCTGTGATGCCCTGATCGCCTCGGGGTCGGTGGCGGTCAACGGCAGCCGGGTGGACAAACTCGCCACGCAGGTCGGGCCGGACGATGACGTCCGCGTGCATGGGCGTCCCGTCCGCGCGGCCCGCCAGGCGTATCTTCTCCTCAACAAGCCGCGCGGATATATCGTCACCCGCTCGGATGAACGCGGCCGCCGCACGATCTACGACATCCTCTCCCCGGAGTTCTCGACGCTCTCGCATGTCGGCCGCCTGGACAAGGACAGCGAGGGACTTCTGCTGCTTACCAACGACGGCGACCTCGCGCAACGCCTCACCCATCCCTCGCACGAGATCGAAAAAGAATACGAGGTCACCCTCGACAAGGCGTTCGATCCCGCCCACACGCCGAAACTCCTCAAAGGGATTTATATCGAAGGCGGTCGCGGCCGCTTGGAACGTCTCCGCATCCTGGCCCCCGACCGCGTGAAGGTCGTCCTCCGCCAAGGCATCAAACGCCAGATCCGGCTCATGTTCTACCATCTTGGCTACGAAGTCGAACGTCTCAAACGCACAAGGATCGGCAGCATCACCGACGCCCGCATCCCCGTGGGATCCTACCGACATCTCTCCCCGGGCGAAGTCGAATTCCTCAAGCGTGGCGGCTCCCGGCCCGCATCCCCGTGCAAGCCGGCACTGGCAAAAAAAACTCCCTGAGACTTCCGTCGGGAGCGCGCCCATCTTGGGTGCTTTTTCCGGCATCCTGCCGGGAAAGGGATTCGAATTGGTCCGGCAGGATGCCGGGAAATGGGTTCGATTTGGCCCGGCAAGATGCCGGACCATGCACGCTGGAAGCGTGCGCTCCGGTGCGCGCTCCGGCGCGCGCGCCCTTTTTTCTGCCGCGCGATCTTTTCTTTATTTACTTCACTTCATTGATAATCTAAGCAACATTTCTCCTATGCGTTCCTCCCTTTTTCCGATCGCGTTCCTCGCAGCCGGGTATCTGGGCTTTCCCCTGCCTGCCCGCTCGCAGCAGGCGCCTTTGAACAGCGCGATTCTGATCCAAAAAATCGAGCCGACATTCGTGGAGTCCCCGAAGATCATCAGCGGCTACTCGAAGAAAGCCCAGCCCCGGGCGCCGAAGTGGCTTGAGATTGACGTCACATTTGATCGGAACGTCGTCCCCAAAGCGCCGAAGTTCATCGAAGAGCTGACATTCAATTACTACATTCTCCTGAAAAACGAGAAGGATACCGAGGATCGCAAGCCGACTCTCCTGACCGGTTCGGTGACCCATGTGCATACGCCCCAGGAAAAAGGCCTCCACGCGGTCGCCTACGTGAGCCCGCGGACGCTCGCCAGATTTTTCGAAGGCAAAGTTCCGGTGAACGCGCAGCAGACCGTGGAGGATGTCGGGATCGAGGTCGGGGGGCTTGCCATCAAGACCTGGAAGGGACAACTCGGCGGCACGCCGCAGGCTCCGGTCGGATGGTGGACGGCCTTAGCCCAGAAATACACGTCCGCCTCCGGCTTCGTTCTCAGCAAAGATCAAACCCCGTTTGCACCATTGGAGTGGGATTATTTTGAACCCGTGAAGTCAAAATCCGGAAACTGACCAGACGGGATTCTTATTAATGGCCAAGCCGATTCGTATCTTTGCCCTTGATCTCGGAATGCAGACGGTGAGTCTGGCCGAGTTCCACAAGCTCCCCGACGGCGGGCTCAGCCTGCATGCCTTCCGCGAGAGCGAGCTGATCTCGGATCCCTCGGCCGACGCCACGCGTCCGGCCCAGATCAAGCAGGCGGTCCAGGAGCTGCGGGAGGCCCTCCACATCCGGGCGAAAGAACCGGTGAATTTCTGTCTTCCCGCGCAGTCGGTTTTCTCGCGCTTCGTCAAGCTCCCGGGCGGCGCTCCCGGGGATGTCAGCGCGATCATCGCTTTCGAGGCCCAGCAGAACGTGCCTTTCCCGATTGACGAAGTGACTTGGGACTACCAGATCATGGGAGCCCAGCGCGATGGCGCATGGGACGTCGTGCTCGTGGCCATGAAGTCCGACCAGTTGACCGAGATGGCCGGCTCGGTGTCGGTCGGCGGATTCAGGCCGGCCATCATTGATGTGGCGCCGATGGCGGTTTTCAACGCGTTCCGCTACAACTACCCCGAGGCGACCGGGTGTTCGCTCCTCATTGATATCGGCGCGCGCACGACCAACCTGATTTTTGCGGAAGGGGAGCGCGCTTTCAGCCGGAGCATTCCGGTCGGCGGCAGCACGATCAGCGCCGCGGTGGCCAAGGAATTCAAGCAGGACATCACGGTTGCCGAGCGGTTGAAGATCCAGAAGGGCTGCGTGAGCCTGGGGGGGGCGTATGCCGAGCCGACCGACCAGACCGAGGCCCGGATTGCGAAGGTCGTCCGGAACACGATGACCCGTCTTCATGCCGAGATCGCCCGCTCGATCAGCTTTTATCGGACGAGCCAGGGAGGCGGCCAGCCGGTGAGGGTGCTCCTTTGCGGCGGGTCTGTCAGCCTCCCCTACATGGTGGAATTTTTCAGCGAGAAGCTCCAGACCCCGATCGAGTTCTTCAATCCGTTGAAAAATGTGACGGTCACCAGCTCCGCTGTCGCGGAAAGCCTGACGGCGAAAGCCCAAACCCTCGGGGAATTGGTCGGGGCCGCCCTCCGCTCGACCGGAAATTGTCCGGTTGAGATCAATCTCCGTCCGCAGTCGGTCGTCAAGGAGCAGGATCTCGCCCGCCGGAAGCCGTTTCTTATCGCGGCCGCCGCCTGCTTCCTCCTCATTCTCGCCGCCTGGTGGATGTATTTCGACCACGCGGCCGGGATCACCGACGAAGTTCTTGCCGGCGTCAACAGCGATGTCTCGCGACTCGAGGATCTGGCCGGGAAAATCGACAAGCTCTCCGCCGAACAAAAAAAGCTCGAGGCCGCGGCGGCCCCGCTGATGATGGCCGTCGCCGACCGCGCCGCGTGGGCGGGGATTTTCGACGAGCTGGGCGCCAAACTTCCCTCCCATTACATCTGGATTACAGAGCTGCAGCCGAAGGGGCCGGCGAGCGACAAGCAGGGGAGAGGCTCGCCCGCTCCTCCGACGGGTCCGGGTCAATCGCCCCCGGGTCGATCGGTCATCACCGCCATGGAAATCAAGGGCTTTTACCTCGACAATCCGCCGAACGACAAAGAAGCGCGGATCGTTGACGAATTCGTCGAGAACCTCAAGGCCTCGCCGCTTTTCAACATTCCGGATGAAAAGGAAAAGGTCATCACCCAGAGAACCACGCCAACCCGGGAGAGCTGGGCGTATGGCTATACGCTCGTCATCCCGCTGCGCAAGCCCATCCCGCTCCCATGAACTGGTTCAAAGAAAATCCTTTTCTCGCCGACCTCGCCGCTGTCACGCTGGTCGGTGCGGGGGTTCTTGGCTCTTTGATTTTCCAGGCGGCCCTGACCTGCTCGGAGTCTTCGGAAGCCTACACCACGGCTGAAGCCAAACTTCATGGACTTCAGAACAGGGTCCCGTTCCCGAGCAAGGAGAACCTCAAGGTGATCCAGACCGCGCTCGATGATTACTCGACGCGGATCCAGGCGCTGGAATCCCAGCTCTCCCAAATGGAGATCCCGCTCGACGAAAAAATCACCCCCCAGCAGTTCCAGGACGGCTTGCGCACGGCAGTGAACGACATCCGGGCCAGGGCGGATGCCGGAAGCGTGAAACTCCCGGACAAATTTTATTTCGGTTTTGACCAATACCAGACGCAGGTTCCGACCGAGCAGGCGGCTCCCGCGCTTTTCCGCCAGCTCCTGGTCATCCAGTCCCTGGTCACCCGCCTTGTGGATTTCAAGGTCGCCTCGGTGGATTCCGTCATTCGACTGCCTCTGCCCGAGGAGGCCGGCAAGTCGTCCGGGACGAGGAGGCCGGATGCGTCCGAGTCGGTCTTGAAGAGGTTCCCGTTTGATATTTCCTTCACGGCCGAGCAGGGGAAATTCCGGGCCGTATTCAACTCGCTTCTCGGATCCTCGCCCTTCCTGATCGTCCGTTCGCTCGAAATCAAAAACAGCAATCTCCAGGCGCCCGCCAAGGCCTCCGGCGATCCCGCCTCGAAGTCCGCAGATCCCCTCGCCGCCACCGCGGGAGACAACGAGGAAAAAAAATCCCTTCAGGTCATCCTCGGGCGCGAACTCCTGAAAGTTGCCCTGCGCCTGGAGATGCTGGATTTTGCCGAACCGGCCGCCACGAAAAAGTAAGAGACATGGATTGGATCAAGACAAACTACGAACGCGCGCTTCTGGGGCTCTCCGCCCTTGTGCTGATCGCATGTGCCGGCTGGCTCTCGCTTCAGGCCCTTTCGTTTCCCGAAAGTTTCTCCGGCCGCAACAGCTCGAAAAAGCCCGACAACACGATCGCTCTCCCGGATGTCAATGCCGTGGATGCCGCGTCCGCCCTGTCGTCCGCGCCGGGCGCCTGGAGCCCGCACGAAGGTTCGCTTTTCGTCTCCAGGCCCTATGTCGTCATCAATGGCAAACTCTTCGATCCGCTGGAGGGAGGCGAGGACCTGCACCCGCCGATCAAGAATGCCTGGCTGCTGAAATACAACCTCGATTACTCCGCCCCGGATATCAAGGATCAGGATCCCGACAACGACCACTTCACCAATCTGGAGGAATTCCTCGCCGGGACCGACCCCACGAACGACAAGTCCGTGCCTCCCTACCACACCAAACTCCGCCTGACCAAGTTCGACCCCGTCCCGTTCCGGCTCAAGTTCAGCGGGGACTCGGGCGACGGCGAGACGTTCAGCGTCAACGCGAGAGACACGAAGGCGCGAACCCAGTTTCTCAAGCTCGGCGAGGTGATCGCCGGCACTCCCTACAAGGTTCTTTCCTACGAGAAAAAATCCGAAAACAAGAACGACATGGAGATCGATGCCTCCGTGCTCACCATCGAGAACACCGAGACCGGACAGAAAATCCCGCTCGTCTTCAACAGGGAAACCAACGATCCGACTTCCTACGGGGAATTTCTCTACCTCTACGACAATTCGAAACTGCGGGTGAAGAAGGACGACGAGTTTGTTCTGCCGCCGGAAACGTCCCGAAAATACAAACTTATTGACATTTCCTCCCAAGAAGCCCAGATAGAGGATCTTCTAACCGGACAAAAAATCCGTATCAAGAAGGCCGAATGACAAACGGCCTGCGTCCATGCTGCCAGAAACACTCATGAAATTGACTTTGCCTCCCTGCGGCATGAGCTTCCAGCCCATGTTGATAGAACCTCGGCCAACCGCCAAAGATGCGCGGGCGTCCCGCCCGCTTCTTCCTCCTCAAGCGGGCAGGATGCCCGCGCTCCTGGTTGCGATCCTTGCTCTTTTCTCTCCGGCTTCCCATGCCCAGTATCCGGGTGTCCAATCCACGGTCGCGGGCCAGGTTCAGCGCTCCAGCCAGACCATGGACTATGCGAGGACCATCGTTGACAAAGGCCGGAAGGCTCTGGAAGCGCGGGATTTTGAGAGCGCTTTTGCGTATGACAAAAGCGCGGTGGACATGCTGCCCGGCGGGGGGGACGCGAGCCGTGCGCTCAGGCAGGAGGCGCTCGACGGCTTCTGCGAGGCTGCCGTCCAGCTCGCCCGCCAGAGGATTTCCGAGGGACGTTTCGAAGATGCCAGGACCACCGTCGCCGTCGTTTTGGAAGATCGCTACAACCCGGCCTGCAAGCCGGCCGTCGCGCTGAACAACGAGCTCAAGAACAAGTCGTCATTTTACAGCCAAACGATGACGCCCGCGTTTGTGGCCAACGTCGAGGAGGTGAAGCAGCTTCTTCAGGAAGCCCAGGGGTTCTACGCCTCCGCCCGCTACGATCTCGCATTCAAGCGCTACGAGCAGGTTCTCAACGTGGACAAATTCAACATCGCGGCCCGTCGCGGGATGGAGCAGGTGAATGTCGCCCGTCAGAAATATGCCGACACCGCCTACAGCGAGACCCGCGGCGACATGATCCGGCAGGTCAACAAGGCGTGGGAGCTGCCGGTCAAAAGGTTCGGGGGCACGGGATCCCAAATCATCGAGCAGCCGAAAATTGACACCCGCGGCACGGCTTCGATCAACCGCAAGCTCGACGAAATCATTCTCCCTTCGATCAACTTCAGCGACGCCACGATCCGCGCCGCCCTCGACCAGCTCAAGAAACTCGCGGCGGCGGCGGACAAGGAAGAGCCGGACCCCTCGCGCAAGGGGGTGAACATCGTTCTCAAGCTCTCCGCCGAGCAGGAGGCCGCCATTCTTCCGTTCACGCTCACGCTCTCGGACATCCCTCTCCGCTCGGCGATTGATTACGTCGCCCGCGCCTCCAATCTCAAGCTCAAGATCGAGCCCTACTCGGTCGTCGTGGTGCCGCAGTCCGAACGGACCGATGTCCTGATCACGAAGGAATACAAAGTCCCGCCGAGCTTCATCTCGTCGCTCCCCGCCGCCGCCGCAGCGGCGCCTGTGGCCGGCGTGGCACCCGGCTCGCAGCCGGCCGTGACCGCCCGCTCGGGCGCCCGCGAATTTCTGGAAACCCAGGGGGTCACGTTCGACGAGGGGGCCAGCGCAAACTTCATTGCCTCCACCAGCAAGCTCATCGTCAAAAACACCCAGTCGAACCTCGATCTCGTGGATACCCTGGTGGAGAACTCCCTCACCACCCCGCCCAGCCAGGTGGAAATCGAGTCGAAATTCCTGGAGATCACCCAGAACAACGTGAAAGAACTCGGGTTCGACTGGCTCCTCGGCCAGTTTGCCCTCCCGTTTGGGACGGGCACTTACGGGGGCGGGGGAACGACGCCCGGCGGGACCACGCTTCCCGCCAACGCCTATCCATTCATGAATCCGGGCACCACCGTTCCCATCGGTGCGACTTCAGGAACCCAAGGACCTCTCACCGCTGGAAACCGCTCGGGAACCCGCGCCATCAGCGTCAATGCTCTGGACGGGCTTCTCTTCGCCACCCCGGCGGGTCCGGCCCCGGGCATCCTGGCCCTTGCCGGCGTCTTCACAAATCCCCAGTTCCAAGTCGTCCTTCGCGCTCTCGATCAGGCAAAGGGGGTTGACCTCGTGAGCGCTCCCAAAGTCACCACCAAGAGCGGCCAGCGCGCCACGATAGAGATTGTTCGCGAGTTCCGCTATCCGTCGGAATATGATCTGCCAAAGGTCTCCGGCTCGACAGGCTCCCAATTTACTCCCGTCACGCCGACGACCCCGACCTCGTTCGAAATGAAGCCCACCGGTGTGACTTTGGAAGTGGAACCCACCGTCGGGCCGGATGGCTACACGATTGATCTCGTTCTCGCTCCGCGGGTCATCGAGTTCGACGGGTTTATTAACTATGGAAGCCCGATTCGCGGAGATCTCTCGGCAGCTGGTACTGGCATCAGCAGAAATGTGCTTCTCACGGCCAACGTGATCAACAAGCCGGTGTTTTCTGTTCGCGAAGTGACGACCCAGGTGTCCGTCTATGACGGTTCGACCGTGGTGATGGGCGGGCTGATGCGCGAGGATGTGCAGAAAGTTCAGGACAAGGTGCCGATCATCGGGGACATCCCGCTTGTGGGGAGGCTTTTCCGCACGAGCGCCGACCAGCACACGAAGAGAAACCTGATCATGTTCGTGACGGCCAGCCTCATTGATCCCGCCGGACAGCCCCTGATCCGGGCGGACGAGGAGGAGCAAGTCGTGCCCGTTCCGAATGCCGCGGCAATCCAAGCCGAGGCAATCCCCGGGGATGCCCTCACCGTCCCTCTTCCCCAATAATCCGACTTTCCTCCGATGAAACAAACCGCTTCGATCTCTTTCCTCTCGTGGCATGGGCTTCCAGCCCATGTCTTAAATCGCATGGGAGCGCGGGCGTCCCGCCCGCTTCTTCAAGCGGGCAAGATGCCCGCGCTCCTGTGGACGGCAACTTTCCTTCTTCTCTTGGTCGCTTCTCCGATCTCCGCCCAAAACGCGGCTTCCCTTTCGGACCGCGAAATTGTCCGGCGCGAGGAGGCGCTTGTCCTCGCCGGGAAGCTCATCTCCAAAGGCGACCAGGCGGTCGCCGACAAGAATTTTGAATCCGCCTATGCCAGCTACCTCGAGGCGCTGGATAAAATTCCGGAAGGTCCCGCGGCGGCGGCGCAAAGGCAGCCGGCTGTTGCGAAGTTCAGCCAGGCCGGGCTCGCCTATGCGAACGATCTGGTGAAAAACGGACGTTATGCGGATGCCGAGCAGGTTGCAAAAACCATCCTCCTCCCGCGATACAACCCGGGCTGCACGCCGGCTGTCCAGTTCCTCGCGAATCTCGAGCAGTCCGACTACTACAACAAGACCGTGACTCCGCAGTTCGCCGCCCAGCGGGATCAGGTCGGCAAGTTCCTCGTCGAAGCCGACGGGTACTATGCCACCGGACGGTTCGATCTCGCGATCAAGCGCTACGAGCAGGTTCTCAATATTGACCCGTATAACAGCGCGGCCCGCATGGGGATGGAGAAGGTCAACAACCAGAAGAGCAACTACTACGGCGATGCCCGCAACGAAACCCGCAGCCGGATGCTCTGGCTCGTGGATCGCGCATGGGAACGACCTGTCAAAAAACTCCAGAACCGCGACACGGCATCGGGCGCACAATCCCGCAACATGGCGGGTGCCGGCACCGAGGCGATCACCGCCAAGCTGAACCGGATCATTATCCCGGCAATCAACTTCAACGAAACGACCATCCGCGAAGCGGTGGAGCAGCTCAAACAGATCAGCCGGAAGCTGGATACCACAACGGACGATCCGAAGCAGAAGCGCGGGGTGAATATCGTTCTGAAACTCCCGCAGGCCCCTGCGGCGGCGACAGCTCCAGCCGCGCCCGCCGACCCGGCAGCGGCTGCCGTGGCGACCCCGGCTGCGGAGCCAACCGCCAATGCCGACACCAAGGTGACTTTCTCCCTCAACAACATCCCGCTGATCGAAGCGCTCCGCTACCTCACCGAGCTGGCCGGTCTGAAATACAAGGTGGAACCTTTCGCCGTTTCCATCGTCCCCAACACGGAAAACACGGAGGACCTCCTCACCAAGGAATACCGTGTCCCTCCGGGCTTCATCCCGGCCAACAAGGACACCGCGCTACCCGCGGCTCCCGTCGCCGGTGGCGGCGGCGTGGATTTGCAAACCGACAGGATCAAAGGCGGGCGGGATGCCCTCCAATATTTGAGGGATGAACAGAAGGTTCCGTTCCCCCCCGGCTCTTCCGCCAAGTATGTGCCGGCCGGAAGCAAGCTGTTCGTTCGCAACACACAAAATAATCTGGATTTTATTGACACGCTCGTGGATGCGGCCATGGGAGTCCAGCCGACCCAGGTGGAAATCGAATCGAAATTTCTCGAAATCACCCAGAACAACATCAAGGAACTCGGCTTCAACTGGCTGGTCGGGCCTCTGAATATCGGGGGCGGCATGTATGGCTCCGGGGGGACGCCGGGTGCTGCCGGGACGGGCGGCGCGTATGCCACGGGGGCTGTTGATGGTTCCGTTTATCCGTTTGGAACGACCGGACAGGACCCGCTGACCGGAGGTTTGCGCTCGGGGATGGGAACCTCCCCGAATGCCGCCATCACGGCAAATTCGATTGATGCGCTGCTCGCCGGGATATCGCCTTCCTCGGCGGTTTCCGCCGCCCCAGGGATCTTCGGCCTCTCCGGGATTTTTACCAATCCGCAGTTCCAGGTCGTGATCCGTGCTCTCAACCAGAAAAAAGGAGTGGATCTGATGTCCGCTCCCAAAGTCACCACGAAAAGCGGCAACAAAGCGGTCATCAAAGTTGTTCGGAATTTCCCCTACCCCACGGAATTTTCTCCGCCCGAGGTTCCTGACGCGTCCAGCTCCGGCTCAGGGACGCGCACTATCCCATGGGGAACCATAATTTCCGGTGGCGCCGTCACTCCTACCACGCCGACCTCGTTTGAGACCCGGGATCTTGGTGTCACCTTGGAAGTCGAACCGGTCGTCGGTCCGGACAACTATACCATTGATCTGAACCTCTCCCCGCAGGTTGTCGAGTTCGAGGGATTTATCAATTATGGATCTCCCATTCTCGGAGCAATATTTTCTTTTTTTACATTCACCATAGATCAAACAACCCTCACCGAAAACGTGATCAACCAGCCGATCTTCTCCGTCCGCAAAGTGACCACGAGCGTGAGCATCTGGGACGGCCAGACCGTCGCTTTGGGCGGACTCATCCGCGAGGATGTGCAAAAGACGCAGGACAAAGTGCCGATCCTGGGAGACATCCCGCTTGCCGGCCGCCTGTTCCGCTCGGACGTTGACCAGAAGATCAAGCGGAACCTGATCATCTTTGTGACAGCCCGCCTGATGGATGCCGAAGGCAAGCCGGTCCGCCAGGATGACGAGCAGGAAGAGATCGTCGAGCCGCTGGGACTGCCCGAGTCCCTCCCTCCTCCGACCTTCCAGTCCCGTTCGATGGGCAAGTAAGGAAACGGGCCGGTCAAGAGCCGTTGACCCGTGAGGACGGATAGAAAGCAAAGTGCGGACCTGCCATGATTTCATCCACCGAAAAGCGCCTGCGCGAACTCCTGTCCGATCGCCTCCTCGTCCTGGATGGGGCGATGGGGACGATGGTTCAGCAATACCAATTGCGGGAGGCCGACTATCGGGGCGCGCGATTTGCGGGTTGGGGCGGCCAGGATTTGAAGGGAAACAACGACCTTCTCGTGCTGACGCGGCCGGATGTGGTCCGGACGATCCATGACGCCTACCTTGCCGCGGGTGCGGACATCATTGAGACGGACACGTTCAACGCGACGGGGATCGCCCAGGCGGACTACGGGCTCGGGGAATTTGTCCCGGAGATGAACCGCGAGGGCGCCCGGTTGGCGCGCGAGGCGGCTGATGCCTGCACCGAACGGCATGTTTTTGTGGCCGGCGCGATCGGACCGCTCAACCGGACGCTCTCGCTCTCGCGTGACGTCAACGACCCCGGAAAGCGCGATATCACGTTCGCGCAGGTTGCCGCCGCATATTTTGAGCAGGTCGAAAACCTCGTTGCGGGCGGGGTGGACATCCTGCTCGTCGAAACAATCTTCGACACGCTGAACGCCAAGGCCGCGCTCTTCGCGATCTCGGAGTATTTCGAAAACCACCCGCGGCTTCCTGTGATGGTTTCGGGCACGATCACCGACCTGAGCGGGCGCATGCTCACCGGCCAGACGGTCGGGGCGTTCCTGAATTCCGTCTCCCATTTTCCGCTTCTTTCGATCGGGTTGAACTGCGCGCTCGGGCCGAAAGAAATGCGTCCGTATATCGAGGAGATTTCCCGCATCGCGCCGTTCCATGTGAGCGCGTATCCGAATGCCGGTCTTCCCGATCCGCTTTCCCCGACCGGGTTCCCGGAAACCCCGGAGTCGCTCGCCCCGCAGCTCCGCGAGTGGGCGGAGCAGGGGTGGTTGAATATCATCGGGGGCTGCTGCGGAACGACGCCCGCCCACATTCGCGCGATGGCCGAGGCGGTGAAAGGCCTGCCTCCGCGCCCGATTCCCGGGCGTGAGACAACCCTGCGGCTCAGCGGGCTCGAGCCGTTCACGGCAAGGCCGGAGATCCCGTTCATCAATGTCGGCGAGAGGACAAATGTCACCGGCTCGCCGAATTTTTCCAAGCTGATCCTCGCGGGCAATTACGACGGGGCGCTGGCCGTGGCGCGCCAGCAGGTCGAGGCCGGCGCCCAGATGATTGATATCAACATGGACGAGGGGATGCTCGACGGAGCCGCGGCCATGACGAAGTTCCTGAACCTGATCGCGGGCGAGCCGGATATTTCCCGCGTGCCGGTGATGATAGACTCCTCGAAGTGGGAGGTCATCGAGGCCGGCCTGCGCTGCGTGCAGGGGAAGTCCGTGGTGAACTCGATCAGCCTCAAGGAGGGCGTGGAAAAATTCCAGGCGCGGGCCCGGCTGGTCCGGAGGTATGGCGCGGCGGCCGTGGTGATGGCGTTCGACGAGCAGGGCCAGGCGGACACGCTCGGGCGGAAAATCCAGATCTGCTCGCGCGCCTATCGGATCCTCGTCGAGGAGGTCGGCTTCGCGCCGGAGGACATCATTTTCGATCCGAACGTCCTCACGGTTGCCACCGGCATCGAGGAGCACAACGGGTATGCCGTCGCGTTCATCGAGGCCACGCGCTGGATCAAGGCCAACCTCCCGCACGCGCGGGTCAGCGGCGGCATCAGCAATATCTCGTTCGCGTTCCGTGGGAACAACCCGGTCCGCGAGGCGATGCACTCGGCGTTCCTTTTCCATGCGATCGGGGCGGGGCTCGACATGGGCATCGTGAACGCGGGAATGCTCGGGGTTTATGAGGAAATCCCGAAGGCCCTCCTCGGGCTGGTTGAAGATGTCCTTTTAAACCGCCGCCCGGATGCCACCGAGCGCCTGGTAACGTTTGCGGACACGATCAAATCCCGGTCGAGCGGCAACATCGCCCCGACCGCGGATCTGTCGTGGCGCGATCGCGCGGTCGAGGAACGGCTCAAACACGCGCTCATCAAGGGGATCGTGGATTTTGTGGAGGCCGACACCGAAGAGGCGCTCGAAAAATACCGGCGCGCGCTTCTCGTGATCGAAGGCCCGCTCATGGATGGCATGAAAGTCGTCGGAGACCTTTTCGGCGCGGGAAAAATGTTCCTGCCGCAGGTGGTGAAAAGCGCGCGCGTGATGAAGAAGTCGGTCGCATGGCTCGCCCCCCACATGGATGCCGAGCGCGCCGCGGACCCGCGCGCCCGCCGGCAGGGACGGATCCTCATGGCCACGGTCAAAGGCGATGTGCATGACATCGGAAAAAACATCGTGGGCGTCGTCCTGGCCTGCAACAACTACGAGGTCATTGACCTCGGGGTGATGGTGCCGTGCGAGAAAATCCTCGCGACCGCCCGTGAGAAAAATTGCGATATCATCGGCCTCTCCGGCCTGATCACCCCGTCGCTCGACGAGATGATTCATGTGGCCGCGGAAATGCAGCGCGAAGGGTTTGAGATCCCGCTCGTGATCGGCGGGGCCACCACCA
The DNA here is from genome assembly GCA_037129975.1 of Verrucomicrobiia bacterium. Lineage (GTDB taxonomy): Bacteria > Verrucomicrobiota > Verrucomicrobiia > Chthoniobacterales > Terrimicrobiaceae > QYQL01. Next base: position 16,666 of record JBAXTX010000005.1, read on the forward strand.
GCAGGATGCACACCGCCGTGAAGGTCGCCCGGCACTACGCGCGCGGAGTCGTCCATGTGCTCGACGCCTCCCGCTCGGTCAATGTCGTCGGCGCCCTTCTCAGCCCGGAACAGAAGCCCGCGTTTCTCGCGGGGCTCAACGCGGACTACGAACAGCTCCGCCTGGAACATGCGGACAGGCAGGCCGCGCGCCCGCAGCTCACGTTCCCGGAGGCCTCGGCAAACAGGTTCGAGGCGTCGTGGTCGGACATCGCGCGACCCTCGAAGCTGGGCGTCATTCCGGCGGATGCTTCGCTTGAGGAACTCGTTCCCTTTTTCGATTGGTCGCCGTTCTTTCATGCGTGGGAGCTGCGCGGACGGTTCCCGGCCATCCTTGATGATCCCGAGGTCGGATGCGAGGCCCGCAAGCTCCACGATGACGCGCGCCGCCTGCTGGATGAGATCGTCGCCGGACAGCTCTTCCGTCCGCGTGGGGTCATGGGCTTCTGGCGTGCCGCCGGCACGGGCGAAGACATCCGGCTTTTCGACGAATCCGGCGCCCCGCTCGATGTCCTCCACGGCCTCCGCCAGCAACAGAAAAAGCCGCCCGGACAGCCGAACTTTTCGCTGGCCGACTTTATCGCTCCGGAAGCCGCCCGGGTGGAGGACTTCATCGGCGCGTTCGCCGTCACCGCCGGACACGAGGTCCATGCGGTCGCGGAGGGCCACGAGAAAAAGCACGACGATTACCTCTCGATCATGACCAAGGCGCTCGGCGACCGTTTCGCCGAGGCCTATGCCGAATGCCTCCACAAAAAAGCCCGCGAGATCTGGGGATTCGGCGTGGACGAGAACCTGACCCCCGAGGATCTGCTCCGGGAAAAATTCCGCGGGATCCGCCCCGCGCCCGGATACCCCTCCCAGCCCGATCACACCGAAAAATGGACGCTCTGGAGGCTGCTCGAAGCGGAGCGCCACACCGGGATCACGCTCACCGGGAGCCTCGCCATGTTCCCCGCCAGCAGCGTGAGCGGACTGTATTTCTCGCACCCGCAGGCGAAGTATTTTTCCGTCGGAAAAATCGAGCGCGACCAGGTCGCAAGCTACGCCGCGCGCAAGGGCATGCCCCTTGAGGAAACCGAAAAATGGCTGCGCCCGTATCTCAACTACGACCCCGACGGCACGCCCGCTGGCTGAAGCGGTTTCACTCAAGCCACGCCCGTGTCGGGCGTGTTGACAAAGAGCGGGTGAGCCTCAGAAGCGCGTCCGACACGGACGCGGCTTGTGTGTCAAAAAAAAGCCCGTCTTGCATTCGCTTACGCGGGGCGGTAGTTTCCCGCTCATGACAGCTTGAAAAAACCCGCGGCGGTTTTTTCCGTGGACGCCGCGACATGTTCGAGGGTTGTTCCGCGCACTTCGGCGATTTTCTCGGCGACGAGCCGCGTGTGTGCGGGCTCGCACCGTTTGCCGCGGTGCGGGACCGGCGCCAGGTACGGGCAGTCGGTCTCGACCAGGAAAGCACCCTCCGGCACCATGGCCGCCACCTCGCGAACGAGCCGCGCATTTTTGAATGTCACGATGCCGGTGAACGAAACGAGGTGTCCCATGGCGAGGATCTCCCATGCCTGATCCGGCGTGTTTCCGAAGCAGTGAAAGACCCCGCGCAAACGGCCGGTGTAGGGGGCGAGCAGCTTCACGGTGTCGTCCCACGCGTCGCGCTGGTGGATGACGACATTCAATCCCAGCTCGCACGCCAGATCGAGCTGGGCCGCGAACGCCTCCGACTGCGCGGCCATGTGGGAACCATCAATGATCGCGGCCTCCAGGTCTTCGGTCATTTCCGCCTGGAGCGCCGTCAGCGCGGGGGAGGAGGACAACTGCTCGGAGGGCAGGTTGTGGTAGTCGAGACCCGTCTCGCCGATCGCGGCCACTTTCGGATGCGCGGCCAGGATGCGGAGCGCGCCCAGCCAATCGCCGGGCTCCTCGCGCACGTTTGTGGGATGCAGCCCGACCACCGCGTGGATGCACTCGTGTTTCTCGGCGAGCGCGACCGCGCGCCGGCTGCTCGCGATCCCGGTGCCGATCGTGAGGATCCGGTGGACTCCCGCTTCTTTTGCCCGAAGGATGACCTCATCGAGGTCGGTTGAGAAATCCGGATAGTCGAGGTGCGCGTGTGTGTCGGTCAGCATAAAAGTCAGTCGAGGAGTTGATACCATGTGTTCCGCCGCCGGGGTTCGTATCCGGCTTCGCGGATGAGTCTTTCGATGTCCGCGGCGCGGAGATGGAATGCCGTGCCCGCGCTCGAGACCACGTTCTCTTCCATCATCACGCTTCCAAAATCGTTCGCCCCAAACTGCAGGGCAACCTGCCCGATCTTCGGTCCCTGCGTGACCCACGAGCTCTGGACGTTCTCGAAGTTGTCCAAAAAAATCCGGGAGACCGCCAGCGTGCGGAGGTATTCCGCGCCCGTCACCGTCCCGACCCGGAGCCTCGTGTTTTCCGGCTGGAACGTCCAGCAGATGAACGCCGTGAACCCGCCGGTCTCATCCTGAAGATCCCGGAGCCGTCCGAGGTGCCCGATCCGGTCATCCAGCGACTCCACGTGCCCGAACATCATCGTCGCGCTTGACCGGAGACCGAGCTCGTGGGCTTGACGCATGACATCCAGCCACTCGTCGCTGTTGCATTTCCGCGGCGAGACCCGGTCGCGCACACGGTCCACCAGGATCTCCCCGCCGCCCCCGGGGATCGAGCCCAGCCCGGCCCCGAGGAATTTCGCGATCACCTCGCGCACCGGCATCCCGAAGACTTCCGCAAAGTGATGAAATTCCGGCGGGCTGAACCCGTGGATGTTGATGTGCGGATATTTCGCGCGGACATGCGAGAGCATCCCGAGGTAAAAATCGATGCCGAGATTCGGATGGTGCCCGCCTTGGAGAAGCACCTGAACCCCGCCCTCGGACGACAACTCGTCCAGCTTCTCGTCCATCTGATCGAGCGACAGCACGTAATGGTCGTCGTCTTTCTCGGTCCGGTAAAAAGCGCAAAATTTGCAATGGACGTTGCAGACGTTCGTGTAGTTGACATTCCGGTCCACGATGTAGGTGACGATCTGGTTTCCTCGGCCATCCCAGGCCTCCGCCTTTGCGGCCCGGCGCCGCGCGTCGGCCAGCGCGCCCAGCATCTCCAGCGGCAGGGCGTGCAGAGCCCGCGCCTCATCGGGCGTGATCCGCCCGCCACCGAGCACTTTGTCCACCAATTCCTCCTCCGCACAAATCGCTGCCATGTCCGCAATTCATACAGGTGCCGGCGTTTCTTTTCAACCGCGCCGTTTCCGCACACGGATTTCCCTCCCCGCGATCAGCACAAAAAAATTGGGAGAAGCTGTTCGAAGCTTCTCCCAATTTGATTTTGCTATCCGTCGTCAGACGGACGGCGGGTTATTTTTTCTTCTTGGCGACCGCCTTCTTGGCGACGACTTTTTTTGCGACGGCCTTCTTGGCGACGACTTTCTTGGCCGGGGCTTTCTTGACCGCTTTTTTCTTTACTGGCATTTAATATCCCCCCTTTCTCTCCGCATTTGCGGGAAATGGTTTGTCAACATGTTGTGAATAACTCACTGGGAAATGTGAATAAGTCCCCAGATGATGTGCGTCAACAAAAATTTACAATTTTTCTTGATTTTTTTTCACGCATTTTCCAGCGCCGTTTTTTTGCGATCAAAAAACGCTCTTGAGTGCATCGGCAAAAACGCGCGCGGTCTCGTCAATATCCGGGCCGGTATGGGCGACCGAGAGGAAGCCGGCCTCGAACTGGGAGGGAGCAAAATAAATTCCTTCCGCAAGGCAGTGGTGGAAAAATTTCGCGAAGCGGTCCCGGTCGCTTTGCATCGCGTCGGAAAGCCGGAGGACCGGACCCTCGCGGAAATACAGGCAGAACATCGAGCCGATCCGCTGGAAGGTGCAGGGGAGACCGCGGATCGCTTTGCGCGCGAGGGATTCAAAGTCCGCGCCGATTTCTTCGAGCTTGGACCAGCCGTGGCAGCGTTCGAGCTCGCGGAGTTGCGCGAGTCCCGCGGCCATGGCGATCGGGTTTCCAGAAAGCGTCCCCGCCTGATAAACCGGACCATCGGGCGACAGGCGGTCCATGATTTCCGCGCGTCCGCCGAACGCCCCGACCGGGAGCCCGCCGCCAATGACTTTCCCCATCGCCGTGAGATCCGGACGGATCCCGTAGATTTCCTGCGCGCCGCCGCGGGCGAGGCGGAAGCCGGTCATCACTTCGTCGAAAATCAGAAGCGCTCCCGCCTCGCGGCAGAGTTTTTCCAATCCCTCCAGAAAGCCCGGCTGCGGGAGGTAGAGTCCGGCATTGGCGGGAACCGGCTCGAGAATGACGGCGGCGATTTCGCCGGGGTTGGCGGCAAAGGCCGCGCGCGCGGCTTCCGGATGATTGAAGGGGATCGCGATCGTCAGGCGGGCGAGCGCCGCCGGCACCCCCGCGCTATCCGGAGAGCCATGCGTGAGCGCTCCGCTCCCGGCATTCACCAGCAGCGAATCCACATGCCCGTGGTAGCAGCCGTCGAACTTGATGATTTTGTCGCGGCCGGTGAACCCTCGGGCGAGGCGGATGCAGCTCATCGTGGCCTCGGTCCCGCTGTTGACCATCCGCACCTTTTCCACCGACGGCACAAACCGGCAAATCGTCTCCGCCATCTCGACCTCGAGCGGGTTGGGCGTCCCGAAGCTGAGTCCGAGCGCGGCGGCCTCCCGCACCGCCGAGATCACCACCTCCGGCGCGTGCCCGAGAATCGCCGGCCCCCACGTGCCCACATAATCAATCAGCTCCACGTCATCGGCGGTCACCAAACGGCAACCTTTCGCGGCCTTCGTGAAAAACGGCTCGCCGCCGACTCCCCGGAATGCCCGCACCGGAGAATTGACTCCCCCGGGGATCCGCCTGCACGCTGCCTCAAAAAGCCAATGCGAAGATTTCATAAGAAGCTGTTTTTGCAGAGTTTGGCGTAGAGGCCGTCCTTGACAAGCAGATCCTCGTGCCGCCCGCGTTCGACGATGCGCCCGCGGTCGAGCACGAGGATCTGGGAAGCGTGGCGGACGGTGGAAAGCCGGTGGGCGATCACGAAGCTGGTCCGGTGCTTCATGAGGTGGTCGAGAGCCTGCTGGATGAGGCGCTCGGTGGCGGTGTCCACGCTGGCGGTGGCCTCGTCGAGGATCAGGATCGGCGGATTTTTGAGCAGCGCCCGCGCGATGGAGATCCGCTGTTTCTCTCCCACGCTCAGCCGGATCCCGCGCTCGCCGACCGGCGAATGCAGACCCTCCGGGAGCCGACGCACGAAGTCCGCCGCGTTGGCCGCCTCGAGGGCCCGCCACATTTCGTCTTCGGTCGCCCCCGCCTTGCCGACGCGCAGGTTTTCGGCGGTCGTCCCGTTGAAGAGAAAACTTTCCTGTGTGACGACGGCGATGTTCCCGCGCAAGTGATGCCTCGGCATCTGGCGCAGGGGGATTCCATCAATCAGGATTTCGCCGCCGCCGAACTCGTAAAAACGGACGAGCAGATTCACGAGGGTGGACTTCCCGGCGCCGGTCGGCCCGACGAGCGCGACCGTCTCGCCCGACCGCGCGGAAAGGCTGACGCCGGAAAGAACCGGGATGTCCGAAGAATACGAGAACGACACATCGCGATATTCCACCGCCCCGGAAACCGGCTTGCAGACAGCTTCTCCGCCGTCTGGATCCTCGGGGAGCGAATCCATGATTTCAAAAACCCGGTCGCCCGCCGCGCGGCCCGCCTGGAAAATCTGGTTGAGCTGGTGCAGGCGGCCGACCGGCTCGTAAAGGAACCGGGCGAGCACGAAAAACGCGACGAGCACGCCGACATCCATCCGCCCGCGCAGCACCTCGCGCGCGCCGTAGCCGGCGATGAGCAGCATCCCGCAGGAAGTGAAAAATGCCATGCCCGGCTGGTAGATCGCCCACGCCCGCATCACGATCAGCGTGGCTTTTCTCACGGCGTCGGACGCGGCGTCGAACCGCCCCTGCTCGCGCTCCTCGTTCGTGTAGGTCTTGATCTGCCGGATGCCGGAAATGTTGTCATGCAGGAGCGAATTCAAGGCCGAAACCGACTTGCGCTGGAGCTTGTAGCGCGAGCGCGCGGTCATCGTGTAGGCGAAGGCTCCCGCGGCGAGAAGCGGGACCGGCATCAGCGCCGCCACGGTCAGCGCAGGACTGTACGCGACCATGAGGCCGCTCACGATCAGGATCTGGAGCACGGCGACCGTCCCCTGCTCGATCCCGTCAATCAACACGCGCTCGACGCTCGTCACATCCTCGATGAGACGGGTCATGATGTCGCCGGTCGCCCGGCTGTCGAACCACGGCAACGGAAGCTTTTGGATGTGCCCGTAAAGCTCGCTGCGCAGGTCGCAAATGACTTTTTGCTCAAAGTGGTTGTTGAAGATGATCCGCAGGCTGTCGAGAAGCTCCTGGAAAAAAAATGCCGCGAACCCGACGGCCAGAAGCGGCGGCAAAAGTTCCGGCCTCCCGCCCCGGATCACGTCGTCCACGATCTTCTGGGTCACCGCCGGAAAAATCACCACCATCAGCGTGCCGAGCACCGCGCAGCCGAGCGTGGCAAACGCCAGCAGGGGATACCGGCGGACATAGGGCAGGACGCGGAGGAAGACGTGCATGGATCAGGCGGGCGCTCCCGGCGTCACGCGATGATGTCCCGGAGGTTTCCGGTGATCCTGCCGTCGTAGAGCGCCTTCCCGATGATCGCGCCGTGGAGGCGCGGCATTTGGGCAAGCTTCCGGAGATCGTCGGCGCTGGAGACTCCGCCGCTGGCGATGAGTTGGCAGTCGAGGGTTTTCAAAAGATTTTCCAGCTCGGGAAAATTCGGCCCTTCGAGCATGCCGTCGGTGGCGATGTCGGTGTAGATGACCGTGCCCGCGCCGGCCACCTGCGCGATGAGCGCGAGGTCTGCGGCCGAAGTCGCGGTGGTTTCCGTCCACCCCTTCACGGCGACCTTTCCGTTGTTCGCATCAATGCCGACCGCGATCCGCCGCCCGCCGAATTCCGCGCAAATCTCGGCGATGTATTCCGGCGACTCGCACGCCTTCGTGCCCACGATCACCCGGCTCACGCCCGCGCTGAACGCCGCGCTCACATTCTCGAAATTCCGCATCCCGCCGCCGAGCTCGCACGGAATGTTCACCGCCGCGCAAATTTTTTCGATCACCCCGAGGTTCATGGGTTCCCCGCAAAACGCGGCGTCGAGGTCCACGATGTGCAGCCAGTCCGCCCCGGAAGCCTCCCACTTTTTTGCGAACGCGACAGGATCCTGGGAATAGACGGTCTTCTCGGCGGCGAGGCCGCGCCTGAGACGCACGACCTCGCCCCCCATCAGGTCAATGGCAGGAAGAAGTTTCATAGGTTGAAAAGAAAATTTCGCAGGATCGCGAGCCCGGCGGCCTGGCTTTTTTCCGGGTGGAACTGGGTGGCGTGGAGCGAACCGCGCGAGAGGCTGGCCGCAAAGGGGGCGCCGTATTCGCAGGTCGCGCTGGCCAGCGCGGGATCGCCCGGCACCGGATAATACGAGTGGACAAAATAAACCGCCATCTCCTCCGGGAGTCCGGAGTAGAGCGGGCCGCGCAGCCCGGAGAGCGTGTTCCACCCCATGTGCGGCACCTTGTGCCCCTGCCCGGAAAAACGCACGACCCTGCCCGGGATCACGCCGAGTCCCTCGACTCCCGGAGATTCCTCGCTGGATTCAAAAAGCAGTTGGTATCCCAGGCAGATGCCGAGATACGGACGCCCCGCCGCGATCCATTCGCGCAGGGGCCCCCAAAGGCCGGTCGCGCGAAGGTTCGCCGCGCAATCGCCGAACGATCCCACCCCCGGCACCACGACCGCGTCGAGTCCCGCGAGTCCGGCGGGATCGTTCACCAGGGAACTCCGCGCTCCGGACGCCTCGAGCGCCTTGCAAACGCTGCGGAGGTTGCCGCTGCCGTAATCCACGACACCGATCGGGCGGGAGCTCACAGGCTCCCTTTGGTGCTCGGCACGCCGTCAACCCTCGGATCAACCCGGGTCGCCTGGTCAAGCGCGCGGGCGAGCGCTTTGAACACCCCCTCCGCCATGTGGTGCGCATCCTTCCCCGCCAAAATATCCACATGCAGGTTCATTCCGCCGTGCACGGAAAGAGCACGCAAAAATTCCCCGACCAGCTGGAAGGAGAACCCGCTCCCGATCGGCTCGACATCCGCCGGGGCGTTGTAGGCCAGGAACGGCCGTCCGCTCAGGTCCACAGCCACCCGCACGAGCGCCTCGTCCATCGGCACATACGAGAACCCGTAGCGGCAGATCCCCGCCTTGTTCCCAAGCGCCTTCGTCAGCGCCTGTCCCAGCGTGATCCCCGTGTCCTCGACCGTGTGGTGGCAATCCACCTCCAGATCCCCCTTCGCATCCAATTCCAAATCAAAAAGCCCGTGCCTCGCGAAAAGCGTCAGCATGTGGTCGAAAAACGCGATCCCCGAGGACAGCCGGGACTTCCCGGTGCCATCCACCGCCAAACGCAGCAAAATCGCCGTCTCCGATGTCTTCCTCTCAATCGTTGATTCACGCATGATTCTTCAAAACTAACCAGACTCCCGCCCGATTGAAAAGCACCCATCGCCAGAAAAATCGCCAACCAGATCAACTGAGGCCCGAAATTACCTGCGGGGAAAAGTAGGCACGGGGAAAAGTAGGCATTGACGCGGCGGGCCTCATGTCATAATCTCCATTTCGTTGCGGGTGTAACTCAGTTGGTAGAGTGCAACCTTGCCAAGGTTGATGTCGCGAGTTCGAGTCTCGTCACCCGCTCCCCCTCAGCTCCGAACTGCGGGGAAGAGCCGGGCCCATGATCCGCCGACCCGCGGCTTACGCCTGGCGAAGCAGAGGAGATTTCGGGCCTTCCTCCGGCTCGGTCCGCCAGTTGGCGAAGATTTCCTGATCCTCGAAGAGCTCCTGGGGATTGATGGCGTAGTTCGGATTTGCGAGAACGCCCTTGCCCGCGTATTCCGGCTGACAATCGAGGCAGTAGGCGGCGAGCTCGCTGCAGATCCAGCGGTTGTCACGGTTGAGAAGGCGGCCGACAAAGTGGTCCGGGCTCTCGTGGAAATGCGACATCATCCAGCGACGGAGGAAACTGCCCTCCAGCATCTGGGCGGCGATGAGCAGGTTGTCGTATTTTGTTCCGACCTGTGCGAGCGCGGTCTCGGCGATCCGCTGACCGAGCGCCGGCGTGCATTTCCGGGGCTTGCGAAAAAAGACCTGCGTCTTCTGGTCGTTGAAATACCCGGCGAGCGGGGATTTGACGACGCCCTTTCCGCCGAGCGCCTCAACGCATTCGTTCTCCCCGGTGACGATGAGCGCGTGCGAGACATGGATGTCACTGAGCCGGGACCAGCGGGTGAAGTAGGCGATGCCGGTCGAAAGCAGAGAGGATCCGGTATGGGTGAACCCGATGTAGCCGGGTTTGTAGTTCTCGCCGAACTCGGGCGCGAGCGACTGCACCGAAAGCCTGGGACGCGAAAGGCGGATGGTATCGAGGCGTTTCATGGAAAACAAGGCTAAACCGGGCGGGAGATAAGAAAAGGCGGAAAAACGGCAAATTTCAGAGAAGCCGCCCGAGCCAGAAAGGACCTGTATTTTCCATGTCATTTACCAAGGGAGGAATCCCGCCGGGCCGAGCATTGGGATGGTCGCCAGTTTTTCGATGGCGGCCCGCGGGGTGAGTCCCGGTGCGTGTTTGCGCAGCCGATGCCGCAGGGTCACGTGAAGGCAATAGGCCAGGAACGCGACGAATATGCGGGCCTCGGAGGGCCGAAAATCGCTGATTTTCTTCCCCAGTTGCGAAAGTCGGGGCTAACCAAGTTTCGGCCATCCCGCCTGTGGTGGAAAACTATGCGGGAGACCCCGCCTCCTGTTTTTCTACTGGGCGGTTTTCTTCACCGGGCAGTTGGCGGTCGAGGGGACGCAGCAGCCGGGCTTGGCGCAGCAGGCTTTTTTCGTCACCGGGCAGATTTTTGTCGGGTGGCAGCACTTCTTGGGACTCGAGGCGCAGCCGGTGAATCCGAGAGAAGCAACGCAGACAACCGAGAGAAGAGTCAGGATGGATTTCATAGTATGCGAACGATAGCATGGATTTCTGGTTGCGCAAGCGGGGGGGAAACGATTTTCTTTGAGGCGTCTGCCATGCCCGAGTCCCGCATCATCGCCCCGACACTCACCGAAGTCTATGCCGGCGCGGCCCAGCGGTTCGGACACCTCCCGGCCTTCGCGAGAAAAGATGCCTCGGGGGTATTCGTGCCGATCAGCTTCCGCGAACTCTACGAAACCGGGCTCGACCTGGCGACCGCACTCGCGGCCGCCGGGGTCCATGCCCGCGACCACGTCGGCATCATCTCGGACAACCGCCTCGAGTGGATCCTCTGCGACTACGGGATCCTGCTGGCGGGCGCGGCGGATGTTCCGCGCGGGACCGACATCACCGACGACGAGCTTGTTTATATCCTGAATCATGCCGACGCGCGGGTCGTCTTTGTTGAGAACCTGACCACCCTGGAAAAGCTCCACCGCTGCCGCCACCGGCTCAAGCGGGTGGAGAAAACCATCCTGATGTCCTCCGGCGGCGAGCCCGCGCGCGGGATTTTTCGGCTCGGGGACCTGATCGCGGAAGGGGCGCGGCAACGGGCCGGGGGCGACCACACCGCGCTTGAACGCGCGGCGGCGGTCCGTCCGGAAGACCTCTTCACGATCATTTATACATCGGGAACCACCGGCACACCGAAGGGAGTGCAGCTCACCCACGCCAACATCTGTTCGCAGATCGCGAACCTTCCGTTCGACATCGAGCCAGGCGACCGCACGCTTTCCATCCTGCCGGTCTGGCACAGTTACGAGAGGATTTTCGAGATGGTCGCCATCGCGATGGGTGCCTGCACCCACTACACCAGCCTTCGCACGATCTCCGAAGACCTCAAAGTCGTCCGTCCGACACTCATGGCCTCCGCTCCCCGCCTCTGGGAGAGCCTCTATCAAAAAATCCTTGCGAACGTGAGGTCGGCTCCCGCTCCGCGCCGGGCGCTCTTCCACATGGCCTATGCGTGCGCCCGAAGCGTTCACCGGGCGGAGAGGTTTTTTCTCGGTCAGCAGCTCGACACGCACGGGCGCGGGCCGGTCGAATCCCTGCGCCTGGCCGCCGCCCACGCCGCCGCCTGGCTGCTCGCCGTGATCCCGCTGAAGCTCCTCGACGGGCTGGTCCTCTCGAAGCTCCGCGCGATCGTGGGCGGGGAGTTCCGGGGAACGATCTCCGGCGGAGGGGCCCTCCAGCCGCATGTGGACGAGTTTTTTAATTTCATCGGGATTCCGGTGCTCGAGGGCTACGGGATGACCGAGACGGCTCCGGTCCTTGCGGTGCGCACATGGAAAAATCTCGTCATCGGCACGGTCGGGCAACCCTATCCGAACACGGAGGTCCGGATTGTTGACCTGCACACGGGCGACATCCTCTACCCGTGCGCCTGGCGGCGCGGACGCGGGCGGCGCGGCGAGATCCATGTGCGCGGGCCGCAGGTGATGAAAGGATACCACAAGGACCCCGAGGGGACCGCCCATGTCCTGCGCGACGGATGGATGAATACCGGCGACATCGGCATGGTCACTTTCAACAACTGCCTGAAAATCCTCGGCCGGACGAAGGACACCATCGTCCTCCTCAGCGGGGAAAACGTCGAGCCGGTTCCCATCGAGGCGCGGCTCACCGGATCACCGCTCATCGAGCAGTGCATGGTCGTCGGCCAGGACCAGAAGTCCCTCGGCGCGCTCATCGTGCCCTCGCTCGACGGGTTCCGGGCGGCGGGGCTTTCCTTGCCGGATCTCGCGGACCTCATCGAGCGCGAGGACGCCCACCGGCTCATGGACGCCGAAATCCGCGGGCTCATCGGGTCGGAGGCCGGGTTCAAGACCTTCGAGAGGATCCCGGTTTGGAGGTTTGTGCCGCGACCATTCGAGGTTGGCGATGAGCTGACGAGCACGTTCAAGCTCAAACGCCACGTCATCGCCCTCCGCTACGCCGGGCTCATTGGGGAGATGTTTGGTCCGGGGGAGCGGCAGCGGCCGGCTTGAGCAGCCCGCGCAACGCAGCCAGCCAGTTCGGAAAATCCGGGTGCGACGGATTCGCCCGCAGCACCGCCACCATCTCGATCACCCCGCGGTTGGGCTGGCCGATGAGCACCATGTCCTGCGCGCGATTGAAGAGGAGCGTGGGACGCCTGGTCGTGTTGAATTTTTCATTCTGAAAATCCGAGCGTCCGGCGGTGAGCCGGTCGGCCTCGATCCTGAGCTGCAGGTCCCATGTCTGCACGATCTGCGGATCTTTTTTCTCCCGCAGAATCGAACGCGCGTTTTTCTCCAGGATTCCGGCCACGTTGCCGGGGTTGCCTTCCCAGTCTTTGTCGTCAGGAAGCCATTGTGCAAGCTTCAGCCAGTTCGCAAAAACGGACTGGCCGAGCGATTGATCGAGAATCTTGTTCGCCCCGTTCTGCTTTTGCTTCGGGTCGTTGAAGAGTTTGTCCGCAGCCACGAGTTCATTCACATAAGCCATCGTCGCCGGGATCATGAGCTCCGGCTTCTCCATTCCCTTCCGCTGAAGCGCCATCGAGAGGTATTTCAAATGCAGCAGAAGCGCGGTCTGCATTTCCCTCGACCGCAGCAGTTCGGCATTCGTTTTTTTCCAATCCGAAAACAGCGAAGCCTTGTCCTTCTTCCCGTTGAATTGCACCTCCTCCACCGCCTTCTCGTAAAAATTCACCGCGGAGGCCCCGTTTGCCCCCGCCGCGAGCACCGCGGCAAGCACCGCTTTTTTCTCCTGCAATTTCGCGTCCTTCTGCTTTCCCTCCATCGCCTCGATCTCGCGGAGCAACGACTCCACGTTCGGCGCGGGCACGTCCTGCTGCGCCCGGGCGGCCATCGGCACGAGCGGAAAAACCACCGCGCAAACCGCAGGAAAAACAAGCTTCTTCATGGAACACGTTTTGCCGATGCCTGAACAAAAGGCAAGCCCGATCCATGCAGCCCGCCCTTGTGCGGACGCGGGGAATATGGTAGATAGCTCCAGCCCGTCCGCCGCAGCCGGTGGGCCTGTAGAGAAACATGCGCAAGAAGAGCTTTATTTTCCATGACGAGGGGGGCGGCCGCTGGCTGTGGTTCCGGCTTCTGGCCTGCGCGGGAACTTTTCTTGGGGTCGGGGCATTGACGCTCTTTCTCCAGGCCCTCTTCGTCGCGCCGGAAATGGATTCGCCAAAACTGCTGAAGGATTTGAAGCGCCAGATCAAGGCTTTTGAAAACCGGGCGCGCCCGCCTTCGCAGAGCAACAGCGACAGGGCTCTTTCCAAGCTGCGTGCCAAAGAGACGCCGGGGCATGAAAAATCCCGGCTGGCCGGCAGCCCCGGGATCCGGGCCGCCTTCTTTTCCGGTTGGGACGAGGCGGCTTTTCGCTCTCTCAAGAAACATCAGGGTCTTCTGACCCATCTCTGCCCGGAATGGCTTTCCTTCACGAGGCTCGAGAACGGCCCGGTGGAAGATCCGGACGCCGCGATCGAAAGGCTGCCCGACTCGCTCAAACTCATGCCGGTTCTCACAAACCTGGACGAAAGCCAGCGGGTCCCGGAGGGCGTCGAGTTCCTCATGCGGGCGCGAAACGCGGAAAAGGAATTTTTCATTTCGCAACTGGCCGCCCGTTTGAAAAAAGTCCATGCGGCCGGAGTCGTCATTGATTGGGAAGAAATTGATCCGGGTTCGAACAACGAGCTCACGGACCTGGTTGCCCTCATCGCCGACGCGCTCAAGGCAAAGGGATTGGAAACCTGGCTTTGCGTCACGATGGATTCCGGATTTTCCTCATGGGATTTCGAGCGGCTGTCCCCGCACATAACCCGGTTTGTCGCGCTTTTGCATGATGAAAATGGCGAGGGGGATCCGGCCGGACCGCTTGCCTCCCAGGATTGGTTTGACGGATGGGCGGAGGTGATCAGCCATTGCGCGCAACCCGGGCAGTGGATTGCCTCGCTCGGAAGCTACGCGTCGGATTGGGAGGAAGACGGAGCTCCCGGCGAACAAATCTCCTTCGCCGACGCCATGAGCCGCGCCGGGAATGCCGGCTGCCCCCAGGTGAAGGATGAGGGGCCGGAATTCAACGGCAGGTTTTCCTATTTCCACGAGGGAAAGGCCCATGATGTCTGGTTTCTCGACGCGGCCTCTTTCGCGAATGAATGGAATGCCGTCCGGGCCTACGGCTTCGGCGGAGTCATCCTCAACCGGATGGGACTGGAAGATCCTTCGGTCTGGAAGGTCATGGGTTCTTTGAAGGAGGCGAAAGCCGGGGATTTTGAGCGGGCGATTCCGGGCGGGGAGGCCATCACTTCCATTGGAAAAGGCGAAGTCGTCAGCCTGGATCCGACCACCGGCGACGGTCGGCGGGTGTTCGCCCGGGGTGCCGATGGCAGGATCTCCTGCGATTATGAAGTGACGCCGGCGCATCCGACGCTTTTCCGGCTCGGCGGGGACAACCCGGACAGCATTGCGATCACATTTGATGACGGTCCGGACCCGGATTGGACTCCCGCGATTCTGGACATCCTGAAAGCGCACGGGGTGAAAGCCACATTTTTTCTGGTCGGGGAGGAAGCCGAGCGATACCCGGAGATCGTGAGCCGCATCGTCGCCGAGGGCCATGAGATCGGCAACCACTCGTTCACGCACCCCAACCTTGCGGAAGTCCCCGCGTCCATCGTCCGCCTGGAGCTCAACGCCACCCAGCGGCTCATCGAGTCGCTGACCGGAAGATCCACCACGCTTTTCCGCCCGCCTTACAACGCCGATTCGAGTCCCACCAACCTGGATGAACTGAAGCCCATCGCCGTCGCCCAGTCGCTGGGGTACCTGACAGTCCTCGAGAATATTGATCCGAAGGACTGGCAGGCGCCGGACAAGGCGGCGCTGCTTGCCCGGGTGAAAGCGGCACGCAACGCGGGAAACATCCTCCTGCTGCACGATGGCGGCGGCGACCGCAGCGCCACTGTTGAGGCGCTTCCCGCGATCCTGGATTATTTGAAGGAGCGCGGGGACCGCGTGGTTTCCATCGGTGATCTGCTCGGGATTGACGGGCGGGCGATCATGCCTCCTGTCACGGCGGAGAACAAAACCGTGCATCTCTTTGCCAGCGGGATCGGGTTCCATTTCCTGCATCTGCTTCAGGATTTCCTGCACGCCTTTCTCGTGGTGGGAACCGTCCTCGTGTTGGCGCGGACGATTCTCATTGTCGTTCTCGCCCGCTGTTACAGGCCTCCGTTGCTCACGGAGGCCGGGGCTCGTCCGGCCGTTTCGGTCCTGATTCCCGCATTCAACGAGGAGAAGGTCATTGAAAAAACCATCCGCGCGCTCCTGTCGTCGGACTACGACGGCGGCGTGGAAATCGTTGTGATCGATGACGGATCCTCCGACGGCACGGCCGACACGGTGCTGGCGATTGATGACCCGCGTGTCCGGCTCGTGCGCCAGGCGAATTCCGGCAAGGCGCACGCGCTCCAGCGGGGGGTTGATCTCACGGGCAGCGAGATCCTGATCTTTGTCGATGCGGACACCCAGTTCGAGAAAGATGCCATCCGCCGCCTGGTTGATTCGTTTTCCAATGAAAAAATCGGCGCGGTCTCCGGGCATGCGCGGGTGGGAAATCTCAACACGTTCCTGGCCAAGTGCCAGGATTTGGAATACGTGAGCGGCTTCAACCTCGACCGCAGGGCTTACGCGGCATGGAACTGCATCACGGTGGCCCCCGGGGCGATCAGCGCGGTCCGCAGGTCGGCCATTCTGGCGGCGGGCGGATTTTCCTACGAAACTCTCGCCGAGGACACGGATCTCACGCTCTGCATCCACAAGGCCGGCTATCGCGTCGCATACCAGCCGGAAGCGGTTGCCCACACCGAGGCGCCCGAGACGTTCGCCACTCTTGCCCGCCAAAGATTCCGCTGGGCCTACGGGACGATGCAGTGCGCATGGAAGCACCGCGACATCGTCTTCAACCCCCGCTTCAAAGCCCTCGGGTGGTTCAGCCTTCCGGGCATCTGGATTTTCCAGTTTATCCTGGTCGCGTTTTCCCCGTTCATTGATTTCCTTTTCCTCTCGTCCATCCTGTTCGGCCACTGGGAGGACGTCCTCCCCTATTTTCTGGCTTTCCTGTTCTGCGATCTGCTTCTCGCCGCCGCCGCCGTCGCCATCGAGGGGCTGCCGCTCAGGAAGGCGCTGTGGATTATCCCGCAGAGGTTCCTCTACCGCCCGCTGCTGAGTTATGTGATCTGGAAATCCCTTCTCCACGCGATGCGCGGCGCATGGGTCGGATGGGGGAAGCTTCAGCGCACCGCGACCGTCTCCCTGCCATGAACCAACAGCATCTCGCCGGCTTCCTGTTCTTTTTTCTCGCGCTCGCATCCCCTGCTGCCGGCCCGGCGCCTTTTGTGGATTTGGGAAAAATCCCGGAAGGCGTGCTTTTCGGCGCCTATATGGATTTCGGGGAAACCGAGGACCATGTCACACTCGAAGGGATCGAAAAATTTGAAAGGATGGCCGGCAAATCTCCCGCCATCATCGCCTCCTCGAGCTACTGGGGGCAGCAGAGTTTTCCCGCGAAAAATATCGCCCTCATCTCCCGCCACGGGGCGGTCCCCTTGGTCTTCTGGTCGCCATGGGACAAACCTTATGAACAGCAAAAAGGCCCCGACCGGTTTTCTTTGACGGAAATCCTCGCCGGAAAATGGGACGCCTATATCGATTCCTGGGCGGATTCCGCAAAGGCATTCGGGAAGCCGTTTTTTGTCTCGTTCTGCAATGAGATGAACGGAAGCTGGTTTCCGTGGTCGGGGTATTTTTATGGCGGTGAAAAAGGCGGCAACGAGGTGTTCAGGCGCGCCTGGAGATATGTCGTGGACCGGGTCCGCGCCCGCGGAGCGCAAAACATCCTGTGGGTTTTCCACGCGAACGCCTTTCCCGGCATCAACGACGAATGGAACATGATGGCCTCCTATTATCCCGGCGCGGATTATGTGGACTGGCTCGGGCTCAGCATTTACGGCAAGCAGTTCCGCGGCGATGGGAACTGGGCGGACTTCCGCGATCTGATCGACTGGCCGTATCAGGAAATCACGGCCCTCGATCCGGACAAGCCGGTGATGATCGCCGAGTTCGGCGTCGCCGATTTTCCGGAATCCGGCGACAAGGCGAAATGGATTCGCGATGCCTTCCAAATGATCCCGGATCGCCCCCGGATCAAAGCCGCCGTCTTTTGGCACGAGCGCTGGGAGAACGCCGACGGCAGCTTCAGCAACCTCCGCATCAACTCCTCGCCCTCCGCCTTGGAAGCCTTCCGGTCCGCAGTTTCCTCCCCGCTCTGGATCCCGTCGAAACGGGAGGAAAAATAGTTGAAAATGCCCGCGAAAAAGTTCCGGGCCGCGACGTTCGCAAAACGCGTTCTTTTCCTCCTCCTGCTCGCCGCCTTCGGTGCCTCGGCATACTGGATCGCGGGTTGGATGGAAAAGCGTCCGCTTCCGCCCTCGGGCGGGTTGTACATTCCCGGAGAGATCCTGATTCCCGGACCGCATTTCCTGCAGGCCGATCCGAGGTGGGGAGAAAACCTGCTCGGGCCGACGAAGGATCCGCTCGCGTCCGTCGGCTGCGCGGTCGCCTCGGCGGCCATGGTCCTCGCGGGCTATGGCGTGGAAACCGATCCCGGAAAGCTGAACGCCTTCCTGCGATCCCTCCCCGGAGGCTACACCCCGCAGGGCTGGCTGTATTGGGAAAAGGCGGCGGAAGCCGCGCCGGGCTTCGCCCTCCTGCCCCACTATGAGGATGCCCCCTCGTATTGCCTGATGGATGAAAATCTCCTGCGGGGCAACCCCGTCATTGTCCGACTGCGCTACCCGTCCGGGACCACCCACTTCATGGTCGTCGGCGGAAAACGCGGCTTCGATTACCTCGTCCGCGATCCCGGCCCGGGCGGGCAGCGCGGCGTCTATCCTCTCCGCGATTTCGGAGGCCCCATCGAAGCCCTGCGATTCTACCGCAAACCGTGAACCCCGAATTCGGGAGGCCGTGGTTTTTGGATTGGTTTTTCCCTTGAATGCGGGTGATACTTCGCGCATGGACGCACACATCGCCGCGAGGAGCCCGGCCCAAGTTGATCTCGAGGCCGGGAAAGATTACTGGTTCTGCACATGCGGATACTCGGCAGCCCAGCCATTTTGCGATGGATCCCACAAGGGGAAGGGGTTTTCTCCGATGAAATTTTGCGCCGACAAAACCGGCCCCGCCTGGCTTTGCCGTTGCAAGCGGACTGGCAATTCCCCGTTTTGTGACGGAGCACACAAATCGCTCCCGTGACGTCATGAGCCAGCGCAAGTACGGTTCGCATCTTGCCGCCGCGGGGATCCTCCTGCTTTTGGCGGCGGCGGTGATTGTTCCGCTGATCCAATCGGGATTCCTCTCGCGTCTGGCGAGGGAGTCGGCATTCGTCCGGCAGAAAGTCGTGGTCGCCAAGCCGAACGGAACGATCGTGGAGCTGCTGCCGGACTCCCCGAACAAGGAGGCCTCGGACCCCGAGAAAATCAAGATTGCGCGGGAACTGGCCGACCGGCTCGACCGCAACGCCATGCTTCCCGAGCACTCGCTCCTCCGCGAGGACCGGCTCTCGAACGAGAACACCATTTCCCAAATGCTCGAAGTGCTCGCTGTCGAGCTGGGGAGTTCGGAGCTCTACTCGCTCATCAAGACCTACCGCGAGAACGACGAAATCATCAGCGTCTCGAGAAAACAGATCGCGAGCAATGAGGAGCTCGCGAAAGTTTCCTCCGCCGAGGTGTCGGGGATCAGATCCTCCAACCCCGCCGCCGCGGACACCATCGCCAAATCCCAGGCCCGCAGCCTCTCTTCCACTGTCGAGGCCAACAAAAAAATCCAGTCCCTCACCGGGGAAAACAACGAGCTCGCGGCGCGGATCGCCCAATCTCTCCAGGTCCAGGGATTCCCGATTGATGCCAACAATGTCAGGAACCTCTGCGCCTCGCCGGACAGAAACGACATCATCGGGCTGGCGCAGAGCTTCCGCAGCATCCAGGTGATCACAAAAGAGCTGGAGCTGATGGTTCTCGCCCAGCCGGACAAAAACCTGGCGAGAAAATACTACGCGACCTACACCGTGCTTCTGATGGCTCTCGACAAGATCCAGAAAAACTACATGGACAAGATCGAGGCCGTCCACATCCCCTACGCGCGGAGCATCATTTCTGAAGCGGAAAAAACCATCCGCGAGGCGAAGGATGCCCTGCTCACCGACGAGGCGCTCGACAACGCCCAGGGGGCCGCCGCGCTCGGGCTCAATATCAAAACCTGCGAGGAGACGATCGAGGGCGCGCGGTGGACGATCCTCAAGCTCGAAGCCCAGCGGAAAAAGCTCGTTGTCGCGAACAAGCGGATCGGGTTCTCGATCATCGCCGCACGAAACACCCACAAGACGCTCAGCCTGCAAACCGAGCTCGCCGCCTTTATGAAAAGCAGCGCCGACGAGCTCAAGGAAGTCGAGGCGCTCGCCCTGCCGGAAATGCTCGTGCTCAATTTCGACCCGAAAAAGGAGGGCATCAACCTCATAGATTCCCACAGCCGCCCGAAAGACTGATGTTCCTTGTGGGGCCGGAAAGGTCACACTCCACTCGAAGAGATGCTCTCACAATACCCCAACGCCTGCCGCGAATGGCCATGGCAGTTTCTCTTTCCCTCCGCAACACTTTGCCCGCATCCAAGAACCCGGAAAATCGCCAGATACCATGTCCACGGAGTCTCCATGCAACGCCAGTTCAAAGAGGCCGTGCGCAAGGCCCGCCTCTCCAAACCCGCCACTTGCCACACCCTCCGACACAGCTTCGCAACCCACCTCCTCGAAAGCGGCATCGATATCCGGACCGACCAAGACCTGCTCGGCCATACCGATGTCTCCACCACCGACACATAAAACACACCATCACAAATACACCGCGTGAGGCGAAAGCCTTTTACGCGGCCTCCACGTCATGAAACTCCCCGGCGCGGGTGGCCCCAGCCCGCTCGACATGACGTAATCTTTTCCCGACAAAACCAAGTTTCCTTCTTGCTCAGATGCGCCTGGAGCGCAAAATCGCTCCATGAAACGCCAACGGCAGGTTGTGCAATTCGGTGACGCATTTGCAGGACATATACCGCGCACGGCATTTGTAGGTAAATTGCCGCGCGCGGCTCAATAATACTGTTCGCAAAAAATATGAAAACCACCACCACCGCCATACTCACTGCAATTAGCTGTTTACTGGTAATCTTGCCTTTGAAAGCAGGGGAACCTTTTTTTGAATTTACTCACCGGTTCTCGATAACTTTCCCAGATGGCTGGATTGTCAAGAAATCTGCAAATCCAGACACCATAATCAAAGCCGTATTTCGAGATGCGTCGAATAACATAGCGCAAATTGCGATAGCTGCTTACAAACTCCCAGCAGAACCGTCAAAAGAGGAGCTTGCGGAGTTTACTCCGGATGCAATGTGGGAGGGCCTAAAGAGCCAATTCCCAGATTTTACCATCAAAAGACTCAGTTCAGGAACCTCAAAGATTCGATCAAAAGATGCCGTCTGGAATATGATCGAGATTACAGACCCGCCTCAAGCGCGTTCGATTGCCAAACATTATCATTTTATACAGGGAGCTACCCTTTATAGGGTTTCTGCGATGTCTGATTCTGGAACGACATTTTTTAATGCAAATCTTCCTGCGATGGAGAATTCAATTTCAAGCCTAGCTTTTGGGCTCTAACATAGACTTAAATGAAAAAAAACAAACTGATTGGCGGCTCTCTATTCCTATTTGGCGCAATTATTGGCGCATCTACACGCACCGACATCTACAGGGCGTTTCCATTTTGGGTTTACATTCTTATTTTGCTGATAGCAGTCGCGATCTGCGGAACAGCAATGTCGATTTGGAACAGTAAATAGCGAAGTTCACTCAATGGCTGCCGACGCTTCTGCATCATGGGAAAAGTTCCTCAACCCTGACGCCCTCAAACAAAACCTGATTGCTGGAGGACTGTATCTTGCAGCATTCGAGCTTCTCAAATCATCTTTGGTCGGCAGACCACGTGATTTTTACTGGAACGGCTTTCGCAATGGGAAAGATTTGATAAGTCCAGATTATCAAGAGAAGGTTTTGTCATTGCATAAACACACATACACAGCATCCGCACTTTGGTGGCGGCAGCGAGGAGCAATCGACGACGAAGACATTGAAAGATTAACCGAGATTCGCGAGCATCGCGATCAAGTAGCACACAACATGCCGATGTTACTCAGCACAATCGAACACTACATTAGAATCGATTTGCTGACCTCGTGCAACGACCTCCTATTCAAGATTGATAACTGGTGGATTCAAAATATAGAGGTTGCTACAGACCCTGACAGCCCACAATGCACAGATCAGGAATTGGCTGCAGCAACCAGCATAAGTTCACATTTTTTATCACTAATGCTTCCGATTGTGGCCGGAGATGATAGCCAACTTCGCGCTTTATATCAGATTTGGTCAACGAAACTGCTAAAACAGTAAATGCGAACAGACCCGTCCACCGAATCCCTGTCCCTTCGGGACTTTCGTCATGCCTCCTGCTTGCGCAGGAGATCATGCCGAAAGCGAGCAGGGATGCGGTGACGGGGGACGTTCGCCAGAAATATATGCCTCCGGCGACCGCCGATTTTGAAAGCCACGCCGACCTGCAGGGAATATGGCATGAGGCGATGACGCTCCGGACCACGGAGGCAAAGCAGCAGGAATATCCAGAGGCCGAGATTACTACGATTTCCACACTGCCCGCCCAGTGATCAAGCGATTTCTAACAATGGACGTTCAGAAAACCAATTTTGCCTTGCTATATTTAGATTTTTGAGTCCACTATAGTCCGCTATATGAAAAACCAAGTTATTTTGTTTCTGAGTAAACAATGGAAAGAGAATCGCGGAATGATTTTATTTTTTGCATTTATCGTTACGCCGCTAAAATCAACGCTTGCTGACTGGAATTGGGTTCCAACGGGCTCGATGAATCCAACAATTCTGGAAGGTGATATGGTTTTCGTCAACAAGGCTGCTTATGATCTGAGATTTCCATTAACACTCCATCGACTAGCAAAATGGGGAAACCCGGAGAGAGGCGATATCGTTGTATTATTTTCCCCGGAAGATGACATGCGCCTTGTAAAAAGAGTTATTGGGCTTCCTGGGGATCAGCTCGAAATGCGAGATAATATACTATATATCAACGGACAGCAATTATCATACTCAAAGCTTCCTTCACAGATCACTGTTGATATGCCCGGCGCATTGAAACAGCGTGCGGTTTTTGCTCAGGAAGAATTGATTGAGAGGAAGCATCCAGTCATGGCGGTTCCGCAAGTTCCAACATCAAAGCGGAGTTTTGCTAAAATCGTGATTCCAAATAATCAATACTTCGTTATGGGGGACAATCGCGATTTAAGTAAGGACTCCCGCTATTTTGGATTTGTTGATAGGGAGCTTATTGTAGGCAAGGCAACAAACATAATCGTATCATTTAATAAGCTTGATAAATGCCAGCCGAGATGGGATCGGTTTTTTTCTGCACTAAACTAAACCTATGCGAACGGGCCAGTCGACCTAATCCCTGTCCCTTCGGGACTTTCGGCATGCCTCCTGCTGAATCCGCTTCGCGGGCAGGAGGCATGCCGAAAGCAAGCAGGGATAGGTCACTGGGGTCGTTAGGCCCCAAAGAAAACGAAATACCGATGAACGCAAAACTAAAGAAGGCTCTCGGGCTCGACCGACCACGACTTACATTATCAATAATCTTTTGCGGTATCGGGATACATTTAGCTTTTCCGCGATACGTAGTTGCGACTGGATCGATGATCCCGACGATCCCGCCAGGGTCCTACGTAATTGCCCTCAGACTGCCTCTGTTGCCAGTGTCAATTGAGAAGAATGACGTTGCAGTCTTTCGACCCGTGAAAGGGATTAGTCCTGCCCCATGGATACATCGCATCGTTGCAGATTCTGGTGAGCAGATTACTCCCCCAAACCGGGAGGGCAGGGTAGATATTTCTGCTGAAGGGATAGGAGAGAAAAGAGATAAATCGACAGAACCATTGCTAGTTCCTGAATCCTTCGTTTATCAGTCCGGCGACTCCGCAACCAGTTATCACGGCCTCATCCCGAAAAGTATGGTGGTTGGGAAAGTGTTTTTTCACTTGAAACTTCCTTGGCGATAGGCCCACCTGTGAAGCAAAAGTACGAAGGCAGTGCACTCAACGCTCACCCGCGTCACGGCTCCTGCTGTCGCTTCGCTCCTTGGCAGGAACCGCGCCACGGGCGAGCGTGAGTGACCGTGACGTTCGCAGAAAAAATGTCGCTTGACATGGATGCCGCATAGGCATACACATTCAATGTGATTTTTGAGTGGGATCCAGAAAAGAATGAAAAAATCAAGAGGGAGCGCGGCATCTCCTTCGAGGAGATCGCTCTGTTACTTGGTGACGGCAGACTTTGGCCCATCTTCTACAGTTTGAAAAACTGAGAAGTTGATGGTCAGCAGGTTAAGTGG
>JBAXTX010000050.1:0-17069 GCA_037129975.1 Verrucomicrobiia bacterium
GGAATCTTTCCAACCCTCCTCTATCTGGAGCCGCCAGAAATTTGTCCTGCACCCCCACTGCGGAGGTTTTTGAGAATCTGCGGAATCCTGTCAATCTGCGGCTACCAAATTCAGGGCGTGTTGGTATCGGTGTTCTTCAAGGTGTTGCCGATGGCTTTTCCGGCTTCCTTGAAGGCGTCGCCGATTCCTTGGATGGCCCTTTTTGCGTCAATCAATGCCCTGTTGATTTTTGCGGCCTGGAAGTCGGAGCGGAGCCTGGTGATCTGCTGGCGGTAAAGATCACTTTGGACGGCATCTCCTTTCTTTGCGAGCTCCGCGACCTGGGCGTCGAGCTTCGCAAGGGATTCCTCGACGGCCGCCTGTCTTTGGTCATTGGGGGAGGCCTGAAATTCCGCGATCTGCCTTCGGGTCGTCTCGACCGTCCGTGTGGGCGAATCGCATCCGGCGAGCGCCAGCGCGATGCAAACGAGTGCGGCGGCGGTCCGGTTCATGCGGAAAAGGTATCGAGGGCGGGAGAGCGCCCGTTTTCCATGCGGATGTCCGGGCAGTTCGCCGCCAGATGTCTGAGGATGTGGAAGACTTCCTCCGGGTCGGCATCCACAGCGGCGGCAACCTGTTCGGGAGTTTCGGACTTCCCGGATTTCCGGAGGTGGGCGGCGATGCGGATCTGGAGTTCGATGACTTTGGCGGCGGCTTTTTTTCCGGCCTCGACTCCCGGCTGGTGGTAGGCATTGACGTTGACGAGCGATCCGTAAAACCCGACGGCGCGTTCGTAGAGGGCGATGAGGGCGCCGAGCTGGAAGGCATTGAACTCGGGGATGCTGAGCGTGATGGATTCGCGGCAGTTTTCGTGAAGGGCGGCGCGAGTGCCGCGGAGAAACCCCTGGAGGTAATCGCCGGCCGTGACGCCCGGCTCGACTTCGAGCGGGGCCGAGGAGGCCGCTTTGCGAACCTCGATGAACGTGACAAAGAAATTATTGATTCCATCGCGGAGCTGCTGGACATACGCGTGCTGGTCGGTCGAGCCTTTGTTCCCATAGACCGCGATGCCTTGGTTGACGACCTGGCCGTCGAGGTCGAGTTCCTTTCCGAGCGATTCCATGACGAGCTGCTGGAGGTAACGGCTGAAGAGGAGAAGGCGGTCTTTGTAGGGCAGGATGACCATGTCCTTGAGCCCGTGTCCGTCGCCGGCATGGAACCACATCAACGCCAGAAGCATCGCGGCATTCCTGCGGATGTTGTCGGTGCGGGTTTTGGCATCCATCGCGGCGGCTCCCTCGAGGAACGACGCGACATCCAGCCCTTGGAGAGCCATCGGAACAAGACCCACGGCGCTCATCACCGACGTGCGCCCGCCGACCCAGTCCCACATCGGAAACCGCCGCAGCCAGCCTTCCGAGGCGGCCACCTTGTCGAGTTCGCTGCCGCTGCCGGTGACCGCGACAAAATTCTTCGCGGACGGGATTCCCGCTTTTCGAAATGCGTCCTGGGCCGCGAGCATGCCGTTCCGGGGTTCTTTCGTGCCGCCGGATTTTGAGATGACGACGACGAGCGTGGTGCCGAGGTTCGCCCCGATCCGGGCGAGAACTTTGTCCATGCCGTCCGGGTCGGTGTTGTCGAAGAAGTGGACGCGGAGCGGATCCTTCGAGCTCCAGAGCGCGTCGGCGACGAGTTCCGGACCGAGGGCGGATCCTCCGATGCCAATGGCCAGGACGTCGGTGAACGGGTCGCCTGGAGAGGAGAGGATTTTTCCGGAGTGCACGTTCGCCGCAAACTCGAGGATGGCATTTTTTGTCGAAACGATTGTCTCTTTGATCTCCGGGGAGGGAGCCAGCGAGGGATTGCGCAGCCAGTAGTGGCCGACCATCCGGTTCTCGTCCGGGTTCGCGATGCCCCCCGCCTCGAGCTCCTTCATCTGCTTGCACGCCCGGTCGGCGGCCAGCGACGTGCCGGTGAAAAAATCCGCCGGAAAATTCATCCGGCTGATATCGATGGAAAACCCGATGTCGTCGTAGCTGAGAAAGTATTGTTGGAACCTCTGCCAAAGCGTTGTTGTGCTCATGGGTGCAATCGAACTAAATTGTTCGAGGCATGGCAAACCGAATTCCCCATTGCGACGAAATCTTTTCCGGGATCCTCTGCGTGACCGAGGCGGATACCCGGGCGCTTGGACGGCGCGTTGGCGAGGCCGCGCACCGCCCGCTGGCACTCAGCCTCGAAGGACCGCTGGGGGCGGGGAAAACCTGTTTTGTGCAGGGGCTTGCAGAGGGGCTGGGATTGGATGCCTCGGAAGTCTCCAGCCCGACATTCCCCCTTGTTCACGAATACCCCGGCGGACGGCATCCGCTCGTGCATTTCGATCTTTACCGCTTGGAACAGGAGGAGGAGCTGGTTCCGCTGGGGTTTGACGAGTATTTGCAGGCGCCTGGGATTTGCGCCATCGAATGGGGCGGGAAATTCCCGCGGCTCCTTCCTTCCGGCACATGGAGGGTTCAATTTTCCATCGTGCCTGCGGGCCGCAGAATCCAAGCCGCTGTCGTGCCATGAATGTCCTTTCCCTCGAATCTTCCGGTCCGGCGGGCAGCGTCGCGGTCCTCGTGGACGGACGCCTTTGCGAAGCCTGGAGTTTTTCCTGTCCGAGAGGACGGGGAGGGGAACTGTTTCCCGCTCTCGAGGCGGCTGTGGCACGGGTCGGGCGGGCGGATCTCGTTGTCGTGGGGACAGGACCCGGCGGATACAACGGATTGCGCATGTCCGTGGCCGCCGCCTGGGGGGTCGCCACGGCGCATGGCGCGCGGCTTGTCGGCGTTCCCTCGCTCCTTGGCTACGGGGAGCCCGAGTATTTTGTCGCGGGCGACGCGCGCGGCGGGCAGTGGTTTCTGGCGCGCGTTTCGCAGGGCAGGCTTGTCCATGCTCCGGTCCTGATCGCGCCCGGGGAGGCAAGCGCACTCCTTGATCCCGGGGTTCCGGTTTTTTGTCCCGGGGGTCTCGCCGGTCTTCCCGATGCCCGCTGTGTGCCTCCCAGCGCACAAATTCTCGCCCTCCGGACAGATTCCTTCGGAGCGCCCGCGCCTTTTTATCTCAAGCCTCCCCATATTACCAAACCGGCAAAACCGTCGGCATCGGTAAAACACGTTCCCGCAGTCGGCAAATGTCTGGCGGCGGAATACGGCCGATGAAAAAATGCGGGCGTGTTCCCCGCACTCGCCCGCCCGGAGGACGCCCTGATTTTTCCGTTCTCCCCATCGGAATCTTTTGTCGGGGCGCGAATTTACTTGCCCTGGAGTTTCGGCAGCCCGTAGCTTGAATCAACATCGGGCCGTGGCTCAGCTTGGTAGAGCGCCTGCCTCGGGTGCAGGAGGCCGCGGGTTCGAATCCCGCCGGCCCGATTTTCTCTTTATGGAGACAACGTTATTGGTTTTGGCGGCCGGGATGGGCAGCCGTTATGGTGGACTCAAGCAGATGGACCCCGTCGGGCCTTCCGGAGAAACCCTGTTGGACTATTCGGTCTATGATGCTCTGGAATCCGGGTTTTCCCGGGTTGTCTTTGTGATCCGCCGCGATTTCGAGGCGGAGTTCCGCGAGAAGGTTGCCGGCCGGTTTGAAGACCGCACGGATGTGGGTTGCGTGTTCCAGCAATTGAACGACCTGCCGCACGGCTTCACGGTTCCGGAGGGACGGGCGAAACCGTGGGGCACCGGACACGCGATCTGGTGCGCCCGCAGCGCGGTGGACGGTCCGTTTCTCGCGATCAATGCGGATGATTTTTACGGACGGGCCGCCATTTCCGGCGTGGGGGGGTTCCTGGCGCGACAACCCGCGGAGGGAACGGATTATTGCATGGCGGGATACCGGTTGGAGACCACATTGTCACCGGGCGGGGATGTTTCGCGCGGGATGTGCGGAGTCACCGAAAACGGTTTGCTGAGCACGGTGAAGGAATTCACGAAAATCCGCAGGCGCGACGGGTTGATCGTGGACGAAGTCACCGGGAAAAATTTTCCGGGCAACGAACGTGTCTCGATGAACTGCTGGGGGTTCACTCCGTCGGTTTTTTGCGGCCTGGAGACGCTTTTCACCACGTTTCTCACCGAACGGGGCCATGGGGAAAAATCGGAATTCTACATCCCGGACGCCGTGTCGGAGATGATCGGCGGCGGGATTGCCACCGTGCGGGTTCTGCCGGTGGAAGGCCAATGGTTCGGCGTCACCTATCGCGAGGACCGGGACGCCGTGATGGCCTCGCTCTCAACCCTTGTTGCACACGGAGCATACCCCAGTCCGCTCTGGACTTGAGCGGCGGGTCGGCCTGCACCGGAAAACGAACAGGAAATTCTTCGCTCGCCCAACGGTCTCCCATCTGACATGGTTTGCATCCCACGATGCAAAAACCAAATTATCAATTCGAGAAGCGCCGCAAGGAAATGGACAAAAAGGCGAAGAAGGAAGAGAAGCTCCGGCAGAAGGCCGAAGCGGCCCGCGCACCTGTCGCCGCAAACGCCGGGGCGTCCCCATCTCCGGTCGAGCCGACCTGACGCCGGGCTGGATTTTCCACGGGAAGACTCCGACAAGCCGGCGGAGGCACATCTCCCCGACCGCAAGTCAGGGGATGGATTCCCCCGCGATGAGGTCGTCGAGCGACTGGCGCTTGCGGATGAGGCGGACGTCCTTCCCGTCCACGAGGATCTCCGGAAGAAGAGGACGCGAGTTGTAATTGGAGGACATGACGAACCCGTAGGCGCCCGCGCTGAGCAGGGCGATGCGGTCGCCGGCGGCGAGAGGCCGAAGCTCGCGGTCCAGCGCGAAAAAATCGCCGCTTTCGCAGACTGGTCCGACGACATCCATCGGCACGGCGGGGGCGCCGGATTCCTTGAGCGGAACAATTTCGTGGCAACTCTCGTAGAGAGCCGGGCGGATGAGATCGTTCATCGCGGCATCCACAATGGCGAACGTCTTGGCCGGCGTCGTCTTGACATACTGGACGGTCGAGAGAAGGACTCCCGCATTGCCGACGAGAAAGCGTCCCGGCTCGAACAGGATCTTCAGCCCGAGGGGTGCGAGCACCGGAACGATCGCCGCCGCGTAGTCCTCCGGCGTGATCCGGTGCGGGTGTTCGGCGGATGTCCACCAGGCGGGGTTTCCGCTGGCGAGGGCGCCGTCGTAAACGATCCCGATTCCGCCTCCGATGCTGAAAAATTCGATATCGTGCCGGGCGTGGATTTCCACGATCAGGGCGGCAAGCTTTTCCGCCGCCTCGGCGAACGGCGCGGCCTCGAGGATCTGCGAACCAATGTGGGTCTGGATCCCGCGGATTCGGAGGTGCGGCAACGCGGCCGCCGAAGCATAGACATCCGCCGCCCGGTCGAGCCCGATTCCAAATTTGTTTTTGCTTTTCCCCGTCGAGATGAATTTGTGCGTGCGGGCATCGACATCCGGATTCACGCGCAAGGCGACCGGGGCCACGAGTCCGAGCGAACCTGCGATGTCGTTGATGCGGACGAGTTCCGCTTCGCTCTCGACGTTGAAACAATAGATGCCCTCCCGAAGCGCGCGGGCGATTTCCCCGGCCGTTTTGCCGACTCCCGCAAATGTGCAGCGGTCGGCACGCCCGCCGGCCTTCAGGACGCGGAAGAGCTCGCCTCCCGACACGATGTCAAATCCGGCCCCCTCGCGGGCGAGCAGATCGAGCACCGCGAGATTCGAATTTGCCTTCACGGCATAGCAGATCAGGTGGTCGAGCGATGCGAGCGCGCGGTCGAGCCGTTGGAAGTTTCCCCGGATTGTCCCGGCGGAATAAACATAGGACGGGGTTCCGAATTGCGCCGCCACTTCTTCGAGGCTCGCGTCTTCGCAGTGGAGGATGCCGCCGATATAGGAAAACAAATGCACGCGGGAAAAATGCTGCCGCCCGCGGAGCGTGTCAATCGCGGCTTTTCTTTCCGGCTCCAGCCGGGCGGGTCTTCAGGCGTCCGGGCGCAATGGATTCTATCATCCCGGAGCGGGGCGCAGGAGGGGGAGGCAGAGGAGGAATACGGGACTGAAGTCGGAGGGGCGGTTTTCTGCCCACGCGAAAATGCGAGAGACCGGAAAGAAGGCGGCCGTTTCGACCTCGAGAGGAGCCGGGGCGAACGGCCCGTCGTGGTGGCCGGTGTAAACCTCGATGAACTCCCAGCCGGTCTCCGCGCACGGGGTGAGTTTCGCGATGCGGGTGAGGGGAGGGGACTCGACCCCCAGCTCTTCGCGCAATTCCCGCGAGGCGGCGGCGAGGTAGGATTCGCCGCTGTCCACATGGCCTGCGGCGGAGGCGTCCCAAAGGCCGGGGTTGCGGTCCTTCCAGATCGAGCGCTTTTGCAGGAGAATTTCCCCCGCGGTGTTGGAGAGGATCATGTGGACCGCGCGGTGGCGCAAGTTATTCACATGCACGGTTTCCCGTGGTTCCGCCCGCAGCGTCCGGTCGTTCTCGTCCACGACATCGAACATCTCGGCTCCCGACTGTGCGTTGGACGGACGGCACAAGTGTGAGAAAGATTCCCACTGCGCGAGCGAGAGTTCCTCGGCCCGAACCGTCTCGGGCACGCCCAGCTCCGCGACGAGACGCGGCCAATCCGCTTTGCACTCGGGGATGAGGTTGCGGAGTTGCTTGCGGCGTTCGGAAAACCCCCGCCGCACGAGCGACTCGAAAACCGTTTCATCAAGCGGACACACGTCGGCGGCCGTCCGCCGGTCGAGTGCGATGACCGCGGAGGCCACTTTCGGCGCGGGAAAAAAAACCGAGGCGGGAAGCTTGCGCAGAAACGAGACCTTCCACCGGCGGTTGACGCACACCGTCATGGCTCCGTAAGCTTTTGTTTGAGGCTCCGCATTCAGCCGCTGCGCGAGCTCGAGCTGAAGCGTGAGAACAAGGCGCGAGGCTGGCGAGAGGGCGGATGCGAATTTCGCGATGAGCGGGGTCGCGACGTAATACGGCAGGTTGCCCACGACTTTCACCGGGCCGTTCCCCCAAAGTTGACGGGTGTCATAATCCAGCGCGTCCGCGTGGAACACCGAGGTTCTTCCATTCCCGAATTTTTCTTTGAGATATTGCGCGAGCCGTCCGTCTTTTTCGATGAGCGTGAGGCGGACATCGTGCGGCGCGAGGAACTCGGTGAGCGCGCCGAGCCCCGGCCCGATCTCGACGATGTGATCGCCGGGTCGGATGTCCAGGCATCCGATGATCCAGCGGGCGAGGTTTTGGTCGTGCAGAAAGTTTTGTCCGAGGCTGCGCGCGGGGGCGGTCCGGAGCTCGCCGAGGCGGCGGTGGATTTCGCTTAATGTCATCTTGTTCTGCCGGGCTGCCCGGCGGAGATTCACAAACCGGGTGTGAATAATCTCAGGAGGCCGCCCGATCTTTTTCGCAAGTTATTCACACGGGGGCGGCGTTCCGTCGGGGAACCGGGGCGCCGCGCCGGTCATCCCGACCAGTCGAGCGCGCCTTTCTTGATCGCGTAAACATAGCCGAACATCAGGATGCCCACGAAGCTCAACATGCTCCAGAGGATCACCGTGCCAAAGGTCCGCACGAATTCGGAAAAAATGACAGCCCACGGATACATGAAGACGATCTCGATGTCGAAAAGGATGAAGAGCATGGCGACGAGGTAAAATTTGACGCTGAACCGCGGTTGCGGACCGCATTCCGGGGCGATCCCGCATTCGTAGGCCGAGTCCTTCGCCGCAGATCTCGTTCCGGCCCTCCCCAGCAAAAGATTGGCGAGCAACGCAACCGTCGCGAACCCCACCGCCACAATGACGTGCAGCAGCACCGGAATGTAGTCCTGAATCATGGGCGGAAACTAACACTGCGAATTCCAAACGTGCGAGGAAGAAATTTTTCCGAACCGGTGACGGGAATTCGTTCCCAGGGCGAAGCGGGCTCAATCCGAGAGGAGCAAACCACCGGATTCCTGTGCCGATCCCCGCCCGCCCGTGGACCCGCGCCACCTGCGCTGGATCAGCGGGCGGATCACATCCGGCGGCACGCTGAGCCAGCGGGACTCGGAAGCGGGCATGCCTTCGACCAGGTCGAGGAGCACATCGGGGTCGCGCAGGAGTGCGTTCGCAACCTGCCCTTTGGTGAGCTGGATCGAATTGCATTTCGTGCGGGCCAGGATGTAATCCAGATCGCCCTTCAAAAGTTCGACATGTTCGTCGCTCAAAAGCATGGGGATGTCGGCAGGGCGCGGTCCAGCGCAGCTGCCTGGTCGTTGGGAGCGTGGGTTGTGGGAATCATGATTTTTTACTACAGGCGGCCCGTCAACAAGGCGCGTGAACGCCGCTGCGATCAAAAGGGCAATCCCCCCCGACCAGCACCGGGGCAAGTTGGTTTCCGCCGCTGAGTTTCACAATCATTGTTCCAAGAAAAACTGACATCATAATCTGCGGGATGACGATAAAAAAGTGGAACGCGCCCATGGGGAAACCGGTTTTATCCGGAGGGATGTCGCCCCGGCATCCGCTCTGCCACAGCAAGGGCACCGATGCCCCTCTTTATCTACGTCTGTCGAGCCGCCCTCCCTGTGCCCGGCGTTCTCGTGTCGGCAGGGATTTTCCGTTGACTTTTAACAAAACCCTCACCTAGTTTCGCACCCCATCCCCCTCCGCAATGGCTTGTTTTCCACAGCATCCGGCCCGAAAATGTGGGAAAACCCCGAAAATGGGCTCAATCAAATAGAACGCACCAGAATCTGAAATGAACTCCCTTGGAAAAAAAGCACAGGAGACAACGAGATGAAAAACGGATTCCAGTTTCTGAAACGATTTGGTCTGGCCGCCGCATGCCTGGCGGCAAGTTCGGCCCATGCGGAATTGGGGCGGGTGACCCTGGATATCGTGGAGCAGTATCCCGGGGCTTTGATCAAGAAGGGCGATCCGGGAACCGAGGTGGCCGCGACGGGTGTCGAGAATGGACTGTTGCTGAAAGTCGCCGGAAAATATCATTTCTTTACGTCGATATGGACGGACCCGGTGCAAATCGGCTCGACGTTTGGCAACGGGTACTGGACGAGCGCCGACGGGATCAAATGGAGGCTGGAGAAGGTGCTGCAAGCACCCGGTCGGGACCGCACCGGAGAGGATGTGCGGACGTTGTTCTGGGAGCCGATTCCCGTTTATGATTCCCAGGACGAACGCTGGAACCTCATCTACATGTCCGGCCGGTGGGTGGGGCCGAAGGCCATGGCGCTCGGCGAGAACGACACGGGCAAATGGGACGGGCGGCCCTGGCGCGCGATTTCCACGACCAAAGGCATGGAAGGGATCGGCGGGCCATGGAAGGATCTCGGGGAGATCGACCAAGGCCCTTACGATCCGTGGGAGGGGCGGCAGTACGCCGGCGAGTGGGGCAGCACGAGCACGTGGTTTCCTTATGCCTGTGGCGGCCGGTGGATGGTGATGTTCGGCAGCCACCGCGGCTGGCAGGTCGGATTGGCCGAGGCGCAGAGCCTGCAGGGACCTTGGAAACGACTGAGCCGGCTCAATCCCCTGACCTTGAGCGACGGTTATGGCAACGAATCTCCGAGGGTGTTCCGTTTAAAGAGCGGGCGGTATCTGTGCCTGTTCAACGTCATCAAGGATATGCGCTATCCCGACCCGAAGATGGAAGTCGAGTTCACCCACCCGATGTTCTCGCACCTGGGGATCGGATACAGCGATTCGGCGGACGGCATCCATTGGTCGGATTCCCGGTTTCTAGCGCTGAAAGCAGACGACAAATTGTGGTGCAAACAGATGCGCACGCCGGTCGGTTTTATCGAGGAACCGGACGGAACCCATACGCTCTACTACACGGCGATGACGGATGGTTTTTTCAAGGGGTTTGAAGGGTTGGGGCGGGTGCGCGTCAGCGTGACGGAGGAAAAGCCGCTCTCTCGCCCAGTCCCTGTGGCGGTTGGTGACGATGCCGGTTCGGTAGGGATCGCGAATCCCTATCTGGTTCTTCAAGTGGATAAGAGCACCGGATTGGCGAAGGTCACGAATCGGAAAACCGGGACGGTTTACACTCCGATGCCGGCGTTTGACTTGAAGCGCATCAGCGATGTGCGTTTGGCGACCCAAGAGGAGGGGAGTGCAATCGAGGCTGCCTTCACCTTCGATCGGATCCCGACAACCCTGTCCTACCGGTTGTTGCCCGATTCGCCGGAACTTGAGGTGAGCGTGGATCTGCCGCACGACACGGCGATCAAGTCCGTTCCGCTTCCCGTGCCTTTCACGGTTGCGGGTCATGGCTTCGAGTGGGTGGTGCCGGAGGGGTACGGGATGTTGTATGCCGTGGACAATCCGTCCATGCCGCAAGCGGCCGTAAACGGGGAGCTTCCGCTTGCCGTCTTTGGCGGTTCGTTGTCGGCATGGATGGGATTGGTCCAGCCGAAATCCGGCGAAGGCTGCGCGTTGATCTTCAGGGATCCGCGCGCCGTGGAGGCGGCGCTGAAGTTGACGGATACGGGGAAAGCGCTGGTGGCCCGCATCGACCTGTTGCCCGAGGGGGGGAAGTTTTCCAACAAGCGGTCGTTCAAGTTCATCTTCCAGGCCAGGGGCGGCCCTGTGGCTTTGGCGAAGAATTACCGGGCATTTCTCCAGGACAACGGCTGGTACAAGAGCCTTGCCGAACAGCGGCGGGATGATCCCGCGATGGAAAAACTGCGGGGCGCGCCGGTATTCCGCATCGTCAGCCGGTTCCCCATCACCGGAACGGCCGAGGCAACCCTCAAGGTGGTGGATGACCTGCATCGCAGCGGGATTCAACGGGCCATCATCGAGCTGGACAGCCCCGAGCTTTTCGAACGCGCCCAGGTGGAGGCCATGGAACGGCATGGATACGTGGTGCGGTTTTCCGATCATGGCTCCGCCCAGGGGTTGTTGGCGGGTCGCTGTGCCGGGGGGCCGGGAGGCCTCATGAGCCCGGCACGCTACCAACCGGCCATGAATGCCGGGTGGGAGCCCATGACCCCGACCCGGGATTACACCGATTTCGCGATGGCCCACCAAAAAAGAGTGCCGGTCACGGGTGCGGTGATCGGGGATGCCAGGGTGAGCACCTGGGCGTGGCCCGATGCCAACAACCGGGTCGCGGGCTGCTGGTTGAAAAAAGATCTCTTCAACATCCTGTATGGCACCGCGCCGACCTATGTCTTCGACCCGGTTGATTACTGGAAGGACAAGGATGAGATTCTCAAGTCCTGCGTCCGGGTAAGCGAGGTGTACCGAAAAGTATTCGGGGCCGCGCTGGTGAGCCACCGGTGGTTGACGGAGGATCGCAATGTGCAGCAGGTGGAATTTTCGAATGGCTGGGCGGTGATCGTCAATTTCGGCGACACGCCCTACAAGGCGGCCAAGGGCAACGTCGTGCCGCCGATGGGTTGTTATCTTTTCACCACGGTTCTTTAACCAATCCACAGCTCACTCAATAAGTTTGATTTTCTCGTGCCTTCGCTTTTATTGCGACATGACAGGCTTGCAAAATCCGGCCAATTGATCCCCTGACCTCTGCCGGGGAACCCACCCATGAAGACTTGCTTCCCTTTGATCGCAATCGCGTTGTTCTCAGCCTTTGCCTGGAACGGCCGCGGGGCCACCGAAGCCGAGCTTTTCGCCGCCCCCGCCCGGGGGTTCGTCAGCCGCAAACCGGCCGCCAACTGGGAACATTCGTTGTTGACCGGCAACGGCAACATGGGGGCGCTGGTCATGGGCCGGCAGTCGGACGAAATGCTCTATTTGAGCCACGCGGCGCTTTATCTGCCCCGCAACAAAAGCGACCAGCCCATCGGCATGGCCAAGCATCTGGAAAAAATCCGCGAGGATTGTCTGGCGGGCAGGTTCAAGGAAGCCGGCCTGATGATGACCCGGGTTTGCAAAGAGAACGGCTATTGGGGGCAGCGGGATCCATTCATCGGCGCATTCGGCCTGCGTATCCAACAGCCGGAAACCGATGTGAGCCGCTACCAGCGCGCGGTCGATTTCATGACAGCGGAGGCCCACACGACGTATCTCGGCCAAGCCGGGACCGTAAGCCGCACGGTTTTCGTCTCCCGGGCCGACGATGTGATCGTGGTGCGGATTGCGGGCACGGGCAAAGTGACGGCGAAGCTTTCCTTCAACGGGCTGCCTGCCGGGACGGTCACCTATAACGAGATGCCTGCCGCCAATATGTATGAGATCAAGGAGGTGGCCAAAAGCGTGAAGCATACCCGGTTCGGCGTTCAGGGCGATTACCTTCACGCTCAGATGCTCTTTGAGAATCAGAACCGTGACAACCCGCTCAGCGGTTTTGAGGGACTCGGCAGGATCATCGTCAAAGGCGGCACCCGCCAACCCACCTATGACGGCTGGAAAATCACCGACGCGGACGAAATCCTGGTTTTGGTGAAGATCCGCCCTCTGCTCAAGGGGGAGACATCAAATCTGGCGGCCATGGGGAAGGAACTCGAAGCGCTCTCGCCCGACTACGCCACGCTTCTGGCGGCGCATGCGAAGATCCACGGCGCCCTGATGGGCCGAGTCAGCCTTTCGCTGGATGCCCTCCCGGCCGATCGCGCGAAACCGACGGAGGATCTTCTTAAGCAACCCGGAACGCCTTCTTTGGCCCAGATCGAGCGGGCGTTCGATGCGGGCCGCTACAACATTATTTGCTGCACGGGCTACAATCCGCCGAACCTGCAGGGGCTTTGGAGCGCGACCTGGCTGGCGCCATGGGCGGGCAGCATGACCACCGATGGAAATCTGCCGTGCGCGATCGCTTTCCTCTCCATGGGCAACACCCCGGAGCTGATGGAGGCGTTCTTCCGATATTACGACAACTTCATGCCCGGTTTCCGGCAGAACATGAAGGAACTCTTCGGAATGCGCGGGTTCCATGTGCCGGCGCAGTTGACAACCTCCCCGCGGGAGACCGATTTTTCTCCGGGCTACCCGTTCTTATACTGGCATGCGGGCGCTCCCTGGGCCTGCCAGTTCTATTA
Organism: Verrucomicrobiia bacterium; assembly: GCA_037129975.1. Classification (GTDB taxonomy): domain Bacteria; phylum Verrucomicrobiota; class Verrucomicrobiia; order Chthoniobacterales; family Terrimicrobiaceae; genus QYQL01. Next base: position 12,993 of record JBAXTX010000050.1, read on the forward strand.
CGACCACTGGCGGTATACGGGCGATCGGAAGTTCCTGGAGGAGCGGGCCTATCCGCTCATGAAAGAGACAGCCGCCTTCTATGAGGATTTCCTCACCGTGACGGACAAGAACGGCAATCTGGTCTTCGTGCCGACCTTTTCGCCGGAGAACGCCCCGGACAACGACTTTGATCGGGAAGCAGCCATCAACGCGACGATGGAGGTCGGCGCGGCGAAGCAACTGCTCCGCAACGCCATTGCAGCCGCCAGGGAACTCAACTGCGACGAGGATCTCCAGAAGAAATGGACGGCGCTGCTGGCGAAAATGCCCCCCTACGAGGTCGGGCCGGACGGCTCGTTCCGCGAATGGCTCTGGCCCGGTTTGAAGGAGTTTAACGACCACCGCCATGCCTCGCACTTTTATCCGCTCTACGACGAGATGCCGCCCGAGATCGTTGAGAACCCGGCGCTGGTCAAAGCGGTCGGCCACTCCGGGCGGGCCCGGATGGACTGGCAGGAGAAGACCCATTTCATGGCCTTTGGGACAGTCCAGATCGGGCTGGCCGCCGCGCATGTCGGCGATGCCGAGTTGGCCCAGCGGACGATCAACGACCTGGGCAGACACTACTGGTCAACCGGCATGGGATCCTTCCACAATGGCGGCGAGCTCTTCAATATGGATATCTCCGGGGGCTTTCCCTACCTCTGCGCCTCGACGCTGGTCTATTCCGATCCCGGCGTGATTCGCTTTTTCCCGGCCCGGCCGCCACAGTGGAAGAGCGGTTCGCTCAAAGGCGTGCGCCTGCGCGGGGCCATCACGCTCTCCGAGCTGACTTGGGAGGGGGCCAATGCCAAAGCCGTGCTGGTCTCGGATAAAGACCAGACCGTCACGATTACCGCGCCGGGCATCAAGCCGATCCAATGCGCTTTGATCGCAGGTCAGGCAAAAAATGTGAACCGGCTGTTTCTTCCAGTCCCTCTCTCGTTCAGGTAGTTTGGTCTGCACCACCTCAGAACAAGGCTGTCTATGAAGAACACGAATGGAGCAGAGAGCTTCTATTTCGATAGGGTCTGGCGCAAGAGCCGGAGCATGGCTCAGACGATCCGGGTCCCCCTGGCAGTGCTGCTTTGTGCGTTCGGATGGGCGCGGGCGTCGGCAGCGCCGGTGGTGCTGGCGCCCGACGGGGCTTGGTGCTGGTTCGGCAATCCCAAGGCGCTCTTCAAGGGCGGCATCCTCTATTCGAGCTATGTCCGCAACGCCGACGGCCGCACGGCCCTCAGCGCCTTTGATCCCAAAACCGGCGTCTCGACGGAGCTGTGGGCAAGCGGTTTCGTTTCGCGCGACGACCATAATAATGCCGGCCTGCTGGAGCTGAACGATGGACGGATGCTGGCCATCTATGCCAAGCACCACAGCGAAAAACAATTCTACTATCGGCTTTCCTGGAATGCCAACCCGGTTACCGCGGCCGATTGGGGGCCGGAACAGATTTGCGCCAACACGACCGCGCCCGTCACCTACTCCAACCCCTTCCAACTCCGGGGCGAATCGGGGCGGATCTACAATTTCACCCGCAACCTGAATTTTAACCCGACCTACCTCACCTCGGACGACTCGGGGGCGACCTGGTCGGTGCCGAAGATTTTCATCAAAGTGGGGATTGGCGTGCGTCCGTATGTGCAATATTGCTCGGACTTTGATCGGCGCATTGATTTCCTCTACACCGACGGCCACCCCGACAGCGTCAAGACGTCCCTCTTCCACGGCTATTACGAGGGGGGCGGTTTTTACAAAACCGACGGGACTTTCCTGAAGAACCTCAAGGACGGCCCCTTGCTGCACGACAAGCCCGCCTTGGAGCAGGGATCGGTGATTTACCAGTATAGCGAAAAGCCGACCACCGACTACAACGACCACATCCCTTTTGGTCGCGCCTGGTGCTGGGATCTCGCCTATGACAAGAACAAGGCTCCCGTGGCGGTTTTTTCCGTGAATTCATTCGCGCCCGACAAAACGGTGAACTGGGCCGATCGGAGGCTGCATTATTATTACGCCCGCTGGAATGGCTCGGCCTGGACCAAACGCCTGATCGCCCAGGCGGGGGCGCCGCTTTACGATGCCGCCTATGATTATGCCGGCGGGATCACTGTCGATCCGTCCAATCCGGACGTGATCTACCTGTCAACCAACGCGGCCGATCCGTTCAGCCTGAGCGACCTGAAAAACGTTCCTTTGCGCGCCGGCAACCGGTATGAAATCTTCCGTGGCGAGACACACGATGGCGGGCTGGGCTTTGCCTGGGAACCAGTGACCAAGGACTCGGCGTCCGACAATCTTCGCCCTTACGTGCCGCGCGGAAACACCTTTCCTTACGGAGTGGCCTGGTTTTCCGGCAAGTATGTCAGCTACGGCACCTGGAATACGGCGCTGCTGGGAATCTTCGACAAGGAGCTGAAGCCTTCGCCCAAGGATCCCGCGGCCGTTCTTTCGCTCATGCATTCGGTGGCGGACTGGCAGCTCAAGGTCAGGCTGCCCGAGAATCAGCTGACGAACTGGATTCAAGGGGCCGGATATACGGGGTTCATGGCTCTCAGCCAGCTCCCCGGAGGCAGGAAGTATGAGGAGGCCATGGCCGGGGTGGGGGAGATAACCCAGTGGAAACTGGGGCCGCAATGTCGTTTTCACGCCGACGACATGTGCGTCGGGCAAATGTATCTCGACCTCTATGCCCGCCTGCGCAAACCGGAGATGATCGCCGATACCCGCCAAGTCCTCGACGAGTTTGTCGCCATCAATGCTCCGGAAGCGCCCATGCCCGTCGCGCCCTCGAATCTGGTCAGCCACTGGACATGGTGCGACGCGCTCTTCATGGCGCCGGCGGTGCTTGCGAAGCTCCACACGATTACGGGCGACCAGAAATATCTCGATGCCCTGATGAGGGAGTACAAACGGAGCACCGACTTTTTATTCGATAAAGAAGAAAATCTCTATTTTCGCGACAGTGGCTATTTCAAAAAGCGTGAGGCCAATGGCGCCAAGGTCTTCTGGGGACGTGGGAACGGCTGGGTTTTCGGGGGGCTGGCCAATGTGCTGAAATCCCTGCCGAAAGACGCCCCCGAGAGGGCGTATTTCGAGGCGATATTCCAGAAGATGGCGCCCCGGATCATCGCCACGCAGCAGCCTGACGGATTGTGGCGGGCCAGTCTCCTGGACCCCGACAGTTTTCCCTTAAAGGAAACGAGCGCCTCAGGGTTGTTTTGTTACGGCTTGGCATGGGGCATCAACAGCGGACTTCTCGATCGTGCCACCACTCTGCCCGCAGTGGAAAAGGCATGGGCGGCACTCGCGGCCTGCGTCACCACAGAGGGCAAGCTCACCCATGTCCAGCCCGTCGGGGCTGACCCCGGAAATTTCAAGCCCGAATCCACCGAGGCCTATGGCGTGGGAGCTTTCTTGCTGGCCGGCACCGAGGTTTACCGCCTGCTCCAACCCGCATCTCTCCGTGTCGCTCCCCAAGAATGATCCCCAATGGGGAGATCCTCCCCCATTCTCCATTCTCCCACTTCCCCCTTGGATATTCCTTGTTGGCTATTGGATATTGAAAACAATTTTGAATGTTGAATTTTGAATTTTGAATTGGGGCGCAGGCGCCCGAGTGCCGCGCTCCGCGCGGAATCTTCGCACGACAAAGATTAACCACTCATCTTCACTCATCTGGCCGGGCCAATGGCCCCGTCCTCCAGTTTGTTCAGAAGGAGAGGAGGCGCGGATGCGAAGCACTCCGGGGCTGTGGCGCAACCCGATCTCGCAAGCGAGCTTGCAGAGTCGGCTTTCGCCTCAGACCGGCGAACCGGGAACCGGTTCCCGCCTCCTTTCCGGAGCCGCCCGTTGGCGGCGGAATATTTCCCCCATGAGTGGTTGAATCCTCAATTCCTTCTCCCTTGGATATTCCTTGTTGGATATTCGCTCCCCTTCTTCCTCCGTGCCTTCGCGGACATCAGGATGTCCGAGGGGGGGGAATATTTTTCGCGCCCGCATCTCCGAATGCACCGTTGGTAACATGTTCCACGCAAGGATCTAGCGCGATATGGCTGGAG
>JBAXTX010000051.1:0-16989 GCA_037129975.1 Verrucomicrobiia bacterium
AGAACCCGCACAAGGTTTGGTATTCCGCCAGGACGAAGGCGAAACTTGATCACGTTCGCCTGCATGACCTCCGGCATTACTTCGCCAGCCGGTGCGTCATGGCAGGTATCGACTACATGACCATAGCCGCATGGCTTGGCCACCTTGACGGCGGGATCCTCGTCGGGAAAGTTTATGGGCACCTTGCCGATGAGCACAAGAAACGGCAGGCCGACAAGCTCACCCTCTCCGGTCCGCGCATCATCGCCCTTCCGAAACCTGAACCAACCGCCTCCGAAACCGCAGCCGCCACCGCCTGATTTCACACACGGCGGGCAGGGTTTCGCCCGATCTGCTCGCCGTGTCTCCACCACCCAGGGCGGAAAATCAAAACCATGAAAACCACAAAACAGCACAGCACAGAAGAACTCACACCAAGCGAATCATACCCTTGTAAAGTCGATCCATCAGACAAAGAGATTGCCGGAGGATGTTTCCCCGATAGCGAGGATCTAGAGTCAGACGATCTTGGAGCGGAGGAGTATCTCATACATTCAAAGAGGCACGGCTATTATCTCCGCAGGGGGCTTGAAGGTCATATTGGATTTGAGTTTCGACGCATGTCCCGAGCCGACATTATGCGTTGGCTGGTGGATCGCCAGATGATCAAAAACATGGGCATCAGGAAGGAATTCCATGCGCTCATGGATGCCGCAGGAATCGGAGGAAAAAGGATCCAAACCGCCCGCTAATCTCGCCATGAAAATTACAATCGAAGTTCCCGAACATCACATAAAGTTCTTCTCCGATCTCGCATCCATCCTTGAATCTGACTGGCAGACTCTCTACAAGGATTACATTGAAGCATTGGAGTTTGGTAACGTAGCCTTTAAGGCGAACATAGCCTTTGAGGCGATGGAATACGCAGAATCTCATGAGGAAGCGGAACGGATTGCAGACCGCGCAATTTCCTTCTTGAATCAGATTGGCGTGAAGCCGATCCGAAAGGACACCCTCCTTCTTACCTACGAGTTAGAAAGCGGAGAGATTGATGAGGAGGAATACGAACTTCTGCGCAAAGCCGGGAGGATTCTGGATGGAACATTGAAACCGCAGGAAATTCCCCCCGTGGAAAATGCAGACGATGATTGCGAGGGCGAGGAATGGAAGCAAACATGACGCTGGATGGCGAGGCGTTACTGGAAATCCGCGACTCCAGACTCTACCGGATCGAACACGGCACGTTTGAGGCGTATTGCAAAAGCAAGTGGGGGATGTCGCGAACCTTTACGTTCAACACCATTGAATCATCGAAGGCCACGAAAAATGTTCTCAATTGCGAACATTCCCCGAAAACAGAATCCCAAGCCCGGCCGCTGACAAAGCTGCCAGCCGAGAAGCAGCCGGAAGCGTGGGAGAAAGCCGTCGAATCTGCGGGCGGCGAGCAACCGACCGCGAAGCAGGCCGAGGATGCGGCGAACGAGCGCACAGCGCAAACCATGTCATGCCCTTGCCTGCAGGCTGAAAACCCCGTGGCGGGGCGCACAGCGCAAAGTTTCAGTAAGTTTTCTTGCGGTCCGATGGGTGCACCAACTGGACGAACCCGACCTGAGCCAGTTTATCCCGCTGATCTTCGAGCACCCGCAGCCGGTCACGCTTAAACTCCGGAGAGAGCCCAGGCGCGTTTCGGATCATCGACATTGCCTTCGATATTTCAGAAAGTTGATCCCGAGTCTGCCGGAGCCTTGTCATCATCGGAGCACCAGCAGCATCAGCGGAATAATACGCGATCTCGTTGCGATTGCGCTTCCAGAATGAAAGCTGATCCGCCGTTTTCATCCGGTCCCCGTATGCCTTGAAATCCCTCATCCGGGTTTCCGCCAGGTCAAGCGCCTTGTAGAAGCGGCCCACATACGCCCCCGATTCTCCGGGGCCGCTGGTCAGTGCGCGAAGCATCGGCCATTCCTGCGGACTTTTGGCAGGGGCCGGTGGAATGTCCACCACACGGGAGGAAATCAGAGCCCAGTCAACTGCATCCAGGCCATACTTCCCGAGCCCGCCAAGGTATCCGCGCACCGTGTTGTCAATCAGGATGGGCGAGACGTTCAACTGTGCCCCCACCAGTTTGGAAACTTCGCTTGTGCCCCTCTCAGCACGCATCCCCGGCGAGAGGGAGAGCAAAGATTGATTCTCCAATGGCGTGCCCTTGAAGAAACTGTAATTCGTCATCGCCTCGATTGCCGGTCTGAATGCCGTGGGGATCCCCGCATCCCCGCGAATCAGAGTGTTCTGGATCACGGCATCAAACCACTTTCGCACCGCATTGGAATCGTTCAGATAAGCCGCATCCAGCCCCTTTTCTACCGATGTCCCGAAGAGTGCCCCGAGTAGAAACGGTTTCGGCACGGAGAGCACGAACGGCACTCCAGACAACTGCCGCATGTTGATGTTCCAGAAAAACGACTTCCGCCACTCCGGAAGATTCTGAATCTCGTCATCGTCCTTCCCGAGCCACCACACAAAAGCGGACGGCACGGAGATATACGCCACCGCCTTGAACGTGGCCGCTACGGGCCTCTCCTTGAACGTGCGGACCATCTTGTCCATGTCCTGCAAAGAGGCGTTGAAAAATGCCACCATCTTATTTGTCACCGCTCCCCGGTATCCGGACCGTGCAAAGTTGAGCGTCACATCACGGGCCGCGTTTGCCGCGTCCACATCGGAAGCGCCCTGCTCTTTGGCCCTGCGAAATTCCCCGATCCGCGTCCCGCTTTCCATCAGTTCACTTGCCGCTTGAAGATGCCGGAGCACGTTCAGCGGATTGGCAAGGTAAAGCGCCTGATCCAAAGCCGTCCGGTTGCCCTTCACCGCTTCTTGTAGCACGGCGTTGTGGTCCCCCTGCTCGACATCGTAGAGCCCGGAATACTTACCGCCCGCCTTGATCCAATCCTTGTATGTCGCATCCTGCCGGAGCATGGAGAGCGTGCCCTTGAACCCATCCCAGAACGGAATAAATCCATGCTTGGAATACACCCCGGCAATGACCTGATCCCGAAACGGATTCCGGATGAGAAATTCCGGCGTGAGTGTGGCCCCCTTGCGCAATACATTCGTGAAGGACCGCATCATCCGCAGAAGCGGAAACTTGTTGAACACCTCCGCATCCGCCGAGTCCATGAGCGTAAGAGCCCGCAACAGCTCCTTGTCATCCACTTGGAAGGAAATCGGCTTCCCGTCCCGATGCACCGTGAAAACCCCCTCCGATGCCTTCACCGAATCCGCCGCGCGGAATACCGTCATGCCAAGATCCAGTGTCGCCTTGTTGATCTTTGCCCCCTTTGGCAGCACGCCAGCCGCTTGCAGTTTCTGCAAGACTTCCTCATGCGTCACCTTCACCGCCTTGATGGGCCGGAGCACCGTTTCACCGATCCGGCCCCCGCCTTGGGTATCGTCCACCGCCTGGACGAACAGGAGCCCCACGCGGTTTCTCTCTGCCAGCTCGCGGAACATCATCCCGTTCTTGACCACCGCCTCCAGCGGATTCGTGATTTCCATGTCCGACCCCTTGAATCTGGCAATGCCCGACTGCGCATTTGCAAAGCCCTTGCCGGAGGATTTCCCCACGGCACCCGTGACCTTCTCCACGATGCGGTGATATGGAACAAAATCCCGATTCGCCTGCATCATCGCTTTGCGGTCCGCTTTCGACAAAAGGCCGGACTGTTCCAGCAAGAGCGTCTGATTTTCTGTGAACTTCACAAGCTGCCGCCGTGCCGTCTCGTATGCCTTTGCCCACGCCGCCATTGTTTCCGAGTAGTCCGGGGAGCTCATGGCATCCTCAAAGCCTGTTCGCAATCCCTGCGCCTTCTTCTCCTCTGCCCGTTTCAGGGCCGCATACGTTGCGAACTCCTTCAGGTCCGGCACCCGTGAGAGGATCGCTTTCAGAGATGGGCCGATCTCCTTTCCGTCAAGATCCGTCTGCGCGTGCTCAAGATCGTATTCCGCCTTTCCACGCCAGCCGCCTTTGTAGTTCGCCGCCCGTGCCGACACCACCCCCGCCTGCTCCGGGGAGAGTCCGAAATCCTGTAATTGCTTCATCGCCCGATCAATCGGGGCCAGCTCATTGAACCATGCCGTGTATTGCGCACGCAGCCAATCCCCGAGCCGCCCGACCGGCCCCACGTCATCCACTTCATCGGGATTCCATCGGATCATTCCCATTGCCTTTGCCGATGCCGGTTGCCGCCTGTAGTCCCTCACCTGCCCTTGCAGCGAACGGAGCACCTTCCCGATCTCCGGATATTGCCCCTCGATAGCCGTCTCAAACATCGCCGCAAACTTAGGAGCCGCCACCCGCGCCGCCGCAGGATCCGCCACCCAGATTCTGAAAAACTCCGCGACACCCTCCTTGCGCTTCTTGTCAACCGGGTATGTCGGCAGGCTGGTAGCCGCCCCGAGGGGCATCAACTCCGCATCATAGACCCCCGCAAAATCTCCCGCCGCCGAACGGTCCCCATTTTCAGGGAACATCATGTAATGCAGATAATGACCCGTCTCGTGCATCAGTGTCGGCAGGTCATTGATCGCCCGCATCCGAATGGTTTCCGCCTGCACCCGATACACGCCCAGGGCGGACCGCGCACCACGGGAAACACCCATGCCGCGCCGGATCGCAATATCCAGAGTTTTCTTGAGATAGCGCCGGATTCCAGCCGGGGAGGGATTCCCCTTCTGCTCCGGTTGAAGCCACTCGATAGCACGGGGAAGCGTCGCCTGCTCCCGTGTGTATTCCTCGCCCGAATTCTCCGCGCCGGCCGATTCCTGATAGCCCTCCGGTTTCGGCATGTATGCCGCATCAGGATGGGAAGGATCAAACCCCGCCGCGGACTGGCCGGACGTTGCGGTCCGATCCCCCGGCATCCCGGCAGGAACACCACCCGCTTTCTCTCCCGCCGCTACACCATCCGCCGCCGTGCCAGCGGGCACACTCCCGCCACCAGCCGCCCCCGCATCCTGCGGGCGATACGCTTCCGCTGTGTCGCCCCTCGCCGCATCCTGCGAGGCCACCACGGGGAGCAGGGGAGCACCGGCAGCGGAATTTGCTTTGCCGCCGCGCACCGCCGAGACGACATCCATCCCGGCACGCGGTGCCATGAGGAACGGCACGCTTGCCGCCGTCTGAATCGCCGTGTTCTTGATCCGATCCCATGCCGCGGCTTTCTCCGGAGCCGGTTTCACCCCGCCCGCCCATTCCGCGATGGACTCCGCACCGATCTGCAAAATCTCCTGCGACACTTCCTGCCCGATCTGTTCCGTGTAGTTCACGCCAGTTTCCGCCGCCAGCCGTGCGAGCCTGCGCTTCACCGCCTGCCCGACCGTCCGAGCAAGCACCTTGCTCCCGCCCGGAATAAGTTTGGAAATCTGTGCAAATTCAATGGCCGCATACGGAATCCCGAATGCCGCCGAGACAGTCTGAGCCGCACCGTGGGGAACTCCTTCCTTGCGCAATTCGTGATACAGCGATCCTGCCCCCTGCTGATACCAGTAGGAACTTGATCCGTAAGCCTGCCCGACCGCGTAGCCGCCAGCGGCCGCAACCGGCACTGTGATAATTTCCTCCGGGGCCGCCACCTGCGGGCCGATCTGGCCACCGACAAGCGCCGCCGTCGCACCGGCCCCGGCTCCGGCCAGTCCTTGCCGCCATCCGTTTGAAATCCCCTCGACCATCGCAGGCAGCATTTCCACCGCACCGAGCAATCCTTCCGAAACAAAGTTTCCGCCCTTCGCGTCCGCCGTGTCCTCGCTTGGATCAAGTTGAGTCTTCACCGAATCCCACGAAATTTCTCCCGTCATCGCACGATATGCCGTCTGATCATCCGTTGCCTGCTCCCGGCCAGCACGCCACCGCTTTTGGATCTTCTCCCACAGTGACAACTCCGGCGACTTATCACCCGCAGCCGGGGCCGCGACCCCATCAAGAAAATCATCCGCACTTTTCCCAGCATCCGCAGCCACGCCCGCCGCCGCATCCACCGGCACCGCACGACGCACCACGGGATTGACCTCTCGCGCATCCGTGGCCGCTGGGATCCTGTTCGCAAAACTCGCATCCAGCACCGCATTTGAGGGATTCACAAGCCCGGCATGGCGAACCTGCGGGGGCGGAATGTCTCCAATCACATCCCCCGCAGGCCGCTGTTTTGCCGTCGCACCACCAACGAACGTGTTCAAAAATTCATCTGCCGAAAGATCGCCATTCTTGACGATCTCGTAACTGACAGCCGTCCGACCATTGCCACCAACCGCCGCATTCGTCGCAGCCGTCAAATCAATCCCGACCCCACGCGCACGCGGGCCAGCACCGGGGCCGATGTCCACAATCGGCACCATCGCCGCACCCTCCGGTCCTTTCACGATCACCCGCGCCGTGCGCCAGTCCTCCGGATTGTCCCCCAGGTTTGCCCGTAGCACATCTTCCGGCAAAGCGACACCGGCCACATCGGGCCGATTCGTCGGCACCGATCCGAGCCGTGGAGCACCTGCTCCATTGTCCTCCGCGTCACGGTATCCAAACGTCGTCGCGATAGTTTGCACCGGAGCACCAGCCCGGGCTGGAACCGCACGCGCAAGAAATTCATCCGCCGATTGCCGTCCGCCATTCGCCGCAGTCATCGGAATAAAATCGCCCTGTCCCTCCACGCTCGCGGAATCCCGCAGCGTGCCGTTAAGAAATTCGTCGGCAGTCATGGGTGCAACAATCAGCGGAATCCGAATTGAGACTGAAGAATCTGCCGTGCCGCTTCCCGCGTGAGCTGGCCACCTTGCACCGCCGCCGCCACTTGATCCGGACTCTGCCATGCCTGCACCGCCGCACCCTGCGGAGCACCAACTGGACTCCCGCCACCCGCAGTCATTGCCGCCTGCTTCTCCACGAGTTGCTGCTTGAACGGCTTCTCTCCGAACCAAAGACCGTCCGGCAGGAAGTCCGGCCCCGGCTTTTGATTCCCCACCGCGATCTCACCTTTAATTCGCGAGATCTCCTGCTGATCCGCCTGCGCACTCAACCCATTCAATGCGTCCCCAAGATTTTGGCCGGATGATCCTCTCGCCGGAGGCTGAACCGGGTTTCCCTGCGGATCCAACACACGCTCCCATTGCCCATTGATTTGCTGGAAAAATCCGTCTGCGCTTTTGAGAACTTTCCCCGGAGCATTCGCCGAAATCGTAGCCTTTTCCTGAGCCAGTTGCCGCGATTGCTTCATGAGATTTTGAACTCTCTGGGTTTCACTTTCCATGCGAACAAGTGCGTCACCGACAGTGAGAATTCCGCGTTGCCGATATGGATCTTTCTCCGCTGCCGCTCGTTCAAAAATGCTGGCAACTTTGGGATTCGTGTCGAGGAACCCGGAATCCGCCCACGCCTGCGCCCTCGCTGCATTCGCGCTCTGCAATGCCGCTTTCTCCTTCATCGCCTCTAATGCGCTGCCGATGCCCGAACCGACTGATTTTCCCGCCGAGGAAATCCCACCCGCGAGAGCCTGCGCCCCTTGGAGTGTTGACTGCGATGCGTTGCCGAATCCCTGCGCTGTAAGCGCGGGGCCGATGTCGTTCAATACTGGTGCGAATGCCATAAACTTCCCTCTCTCCTTGTTTGTCGTTTTATCCCTCATCCGGTTATCGAATGGGCGATGCACCATTATACCAAGGCAATGCAAGCGAATGTTGAAAACACCCGGATTCGCTGATTTTCCATACGAGTGGCGATTGAAACCCACAGTTAGTGCGAACCCGCAACCGCACGGATCGCAGCCGTCATTCCCGCATCGGACGGGAATCGGATACGTTGCACTTGTGGGGCTGCTCCGACCTCCCCAAAAGTAGCCTTTTCGTCGAATTGCGCTGCCACGGCCACATTCCAGAAAATAATTGAAATATTTTCCACCGCCCGCCAAGCCGCCTCCACAAACGATTGGCGAGCATTGCCACGCCAACGGAAGCCATAGAATCCCGCCAGAATGGCCCAAAAAGCCAAAATTGTTTGGAAGCCGTTTGTATAATGCTTTCGTGGCATCGCAAACCGAACGAACTGAAAGCCAGTTTGGTAGCGGTTGCTTTACTGAAATTACCTCGAAGCGATCCGGGCAGAAGGAAAACACAAAATATGAACACCTACGCAGAAACAAGAGTGCCGATGGCGCTTGACCGCTGGACACAAATCATGGGGATTTCTCCCGCGACCGCATGGAGATGGAGACGGCAGGGAATTCTTCGCTGTGCAAATATCTCCGGTAGAAATTACATTTTGCCAGACCAGCAGGATGAATTTTGCCGCCGAGCCGCAGCCGGAGAACTCGCCAGGCACAACCCGGTCCCAAAATCGCCCAGGGCGAAAGCGTAACGCGCTGCAAACAGACAAGCGGGAGCCCGCCCTTTCTTTTTTTTTCTGAAAACCACCACCTCGAATAGATGCGATATTCCCTGACTTTCCATCAACTTGGCCTTGTCGAAAATGGCCTTGGCGACTTGCCGATACAGGCAGCTCTCCTGCTCGACTACTTGAATGTATTTTTCTTCTCCTGCGCGAAGCTCAAACGCATCACATTCGAGGGGGAGGAATTTGCATGGATCGACCTCCAAACCGCCGCAGACGATCTGCCGATGCTGGCACCCTCTTCACAAGTCGATTCCAGCCCCGACATCACGGAGAGTGAAAGGAGCAAACGGAGCAAGGTTGAAAAGTTCTCCAGGTGGATTTCATGCCTCCGAAATTTCAAGTTGATTGCAACGCGGCGAGGGGACAATGGACGCCTCCATTACCGTCCGACACCGCTGGCCGCATCCATTATGGTCTCACGCTCTGGAAACGGCGTTGTTGCGGAAAACCGCAACGCGGAGTTGCGGAAAACCGCAAGAAGGAATGCGCTGGGTAATATAAGAGAACAATACAACAAGAACAGAGAGGACGAGGACTTTGAGCAATTCTGGAAAATTTATCCGAGCAAGAAGGCAAAGCAGGCTGCACGGCGAGCTTGGGCCAAAACTGCCACCAACCGACCACCAATCAGCAAACTGATCTCGATTCTGAAACTCGCAAACGACGATCCGCAATGGGCGAAGGATGACGGGAATTTTGTTCCTCACGGCGCGACCTGGCTGAACGGGCACCGTTGGGAAGATTTTGAACAGCACCCTTCCGAACAGGCTGATGAAATCCCAGAACCCATCGGAGATTGGCACACGGCCTTGATGCGGCGAAGCCTGCCGGATCGCACTTATCCAAAAATCTGGAAGCAACTGACCGATTACCAGCAACGATATGCCCGCGAATTTCTCGCGGAGGAACTCAAGAAGGCAAAAGCCGCCTGACACTTTATGAAAACCACCACCAAACCAAACACCGATGGATTCCACATCACCGATGAGGAACTGAGCAAAACCGAAACCGACCGGATCTTTTCCAAAGCTTTCCGTGAAATGGCAGAACTCACCGATGAGGAACTTGACCGCATTACCGAACAAGGCGGGATCACCGTCCAGAATGCCCGCACCACTTCGGGGAAAATTATGATCACACAGCGCCGCGGGGACCGCGTTCACGCAATCCTGACCACAAAGGCCGGAGCTCTCCGCCTGGCCGATTCCCTCCGGAATCAGGTCAACTTTCTCCCGGATCTCCTTTCCGGCAAACTCACGGAATGATCGTCGCATCCAGCACCCTTGCCTTACCGGCCGGGACAGTCAGCTTGCTGGTATCCGACTCCGGCCAGTTTGCTTTTTATGCGTGCTTCCTCCAACCGCCGAACCACATTTTTTTAAATTTCACAGGATCAATTGTGGAACTCCCTCTTGTAGCTGAGGGTCTGCAACTATGCTTCCGGTCCCTGCCTCCCGGCCTGCTGGCAAATATCGCCACTACGCCCCCGCAGAATCCAGACAAGGCAGATTGAGCCCTCCGCGATTGGAAGCCCGCCTACGCCCGACAGCGAGCACAGCGGAGCATCCCGTTCAGCGAGGTGGAAGTTGCAAGGCCGGATCCTTAAACTTGACCGCCCGCCCCATATTGCGCGGATATTCCAACGATGATCCGCTCACGCCCCAGCCCGATGACCATTGTCCATATGTCGGGGTGACATAGCCTGATCCCCCACCGCCACCGGACACTACTGTGTTCCGCGTGTTCCCCTCCCGCATGACGATCACCGCATCCGCACCAAGATCCGCCGCGCTTTTTTGGAGTTTACGAATCATGTCCGTGTCTGAGGTGATGAATGCCGCACCACCAAGCACCGAACAAATCCCGATATCTTCAAACGGTTCCGTAGGCTCAGACCACAGCACGCGCACCTGCTGGTAGGAAGTCGGCGGGTATTTTTTCGGCCCCATCGGCGTTTTGTATCCCCACGTCGTGCAACCGGAGAGGATGACCGACACAGCCAACCCGAAAATCAAACGCTTCATGCGATCATCGCACCATGGGCATCCTCCCCCGTCAACACATTGCGCCCGCCTTTCCTTTTCCCGCCGGCCGTTTTTTTCGGAATCCTCGTTTCGGTGATGATGCCAATTCACTTGAACAGCGGAAAGGAACGAAGCCTCTTTGCTCAAAATTTTGTCTGCACCCTAACCAATACAGCAACCGGAGGGGGGGTGCGAAAATCCAACCCCCTCCCCCCATCAATGGTTGCTTGGTGAACTGATCCGGGAGCGGAGCGAACCCGCCCAGCCAAGTCTGGAGAACCCGGCACCCCTTCTAATCCGACCGCACCGCTAAGCTCCAGCAGTGAGCCGGTGTCGCTTGGGGCACCGAATCAGTTCGATTCCAATCAATGACTGGAAGGCGCAAATGTCAACTGAAAGCCGCGCCACTGAAAGCCGCGCCAGACAAGGCCGGACACCACCAGCCCGAGCACCACAGCACAGCATGACCGCCACGGGCCGGAGCACGCCACCGATCCCACATACGCACAGCCCTGCATTCTCCGGCCATTGATCCCTGTCCATTGATCATGAATCAACTGCTTTCAGCCCATCCGCCCCTGCTACAGCCTCGATCTGGTAGCCGCTTTGGTAGCCGGAGATTCTGCAAATCCTCCCGCTTTTGACCGCCACGGGGCCGCAACTCCGGCACCGCCCCCGACATCCTCCCGCCGATCTGGAAGCCTGCCACGGCCCGCCTGCTCACACGGCCCCGCCATTCCTGCCACGGTCCGCAGTATCCGAGCCCATCCGGAGCCACCGGACACCAGGGCGAACGCTGAACCACACGAGCACGGATCCCGGAACGGTTTCCACGCGGCCTCAACTCCGGCACCGATCCCGACATACTCCCGCCGAACACCAGCCGACAACCATCCCGTGCTCCTGCGAATCTGCATGGAGATTTTCAGCCTGCCGAATCCACGGCAAAACCCCTCAGAAGGAAGGCAGAAGTTGCACGGGCTGTAGTCCGGCAGTCTAAAACCCCCGCTTTCTGCTATGGTAAAACGACTTTTAGAGCAGGGGACTAGCACACCCATTACCGCCGATTTTGCCCGACTTTTCCCCGCGCTGAAACCGGTTTACTGGAATGCCCTCATGCTTCTATCGCAGGCACCGCGAAGCCATATTGTTGACATCCTCAAAATCCAATCGCACATTGTTTCGGCTGGACGTAAGAGCAGAAAGGCCGGCTGCCCCGGCTTCCCGGTAATGAGGATCTGGCCGACCTCACGTTCAGCTCTCTCTGTTTCCTCCCCTGCTCCGCAGGATATTGCCCGCACCACGGCGACATTGATTTTCGCTTTCTATAGGCGAAACAGCCAATGCTGTGGACGATCCGACAGCCGGAAACCCCTGCATTTATGCCGATCTCAGGCCTCCGTGCAACTTTTGTGCGACTTTCTTGGAAACTCTGAGAAGCCTTTTCCAGAGCGAAAAAGAACGGCGGAAAAGCCCGCAGCCCCTTTATTCATGCGGATTCCAGCATGGTCAACGAATGCAAAAGAAACACAGAGAAAACTGACACAATGCAATTATGAGTCCCCTGCTCTACCGCTGAGCTACCCTGGCGATTGTGTTGTATTTTATTAAGGGGCGCACTTTACCGCAGTGACGGATTCCCGCAATCGAAAAATCAAGGAACACGCGGCACCGCTACGCCCGGTTCAGAGTCCCCGGCGAGAAGTCCGCTCGCAGATCGGAGAGGGTTGGCTGGCCGGTCTCCGGGCGCAGTGGTCGTTTATGGCTGCCCGGAGGATTTCGGCGGGGTGGCGGGCCTTGCGTCCGGTGCCGTCGTGGATCTGGTGGCGGCAGCTTGTTCCGGGAGCGGCGATGAGGGATTCGCCGGGCGCCTTGCGGATGGCTGGGAAAAGGACGAGGGCGCCGATTTTCATCGAGAGGTCGTAGTGTTCGGCCTCGTAGCCGAACGATCCCGCCATGCCGCAGCACCCGGACGGGATGGTTTTTACGGAGTAATTTTTCGGGAGCGACAGCATCCGGATCGTGGGATCGAGCGACACGATCGCCTTCTGGTGGCAATGCCCGTGGAGGTGGACCGTCCGGGCTTCGGAGGTGAAAAGGTCGGACGTGATGCGTCCGGCCTCCGCTTCGCGGGCAATGAACTCATCCAGCAGAAGGCAGTTCGGGGCGAGGGCGCGGGCGGAGTCGCGCAGAGCGGGGTTCACGAGGAACGGGTATTCGTCGCGGAAGCCGAGGATCGCCGACGGCTCGATGCCGACGAGCGGCTCGTCCGGCGAGATGATGCCCGAGAGCGCGCGGACATTCGCCTCCGCGAAATTTTTGGCGTGTCGGACGAGGCCCTTCGAGAGCGAGGCGCGCCCGCTTTCGACATGTCCGGGGATGACGACTTCGTAGCCGAGGAGTTCGAGAAGCTCGACCGTGGCGATCCCGGCATCGAGATCGTTGAAATTCGTGAACTCATCGCAAAAGAGGCGGACGCGGCCGATGCGGGAAATCAGCGGCGGCAGCGGGCGGCGGGTTTTGAACCAGCTCCGCAATGGGATGCGGTTGATTTTTGGAAGCGTGCGGTCCGGGTGGAATCCCACGGCTTGATTGAAGGCTCTCCGGATCCAAGGGGTCTGGAAGAGGGCGTTGTAGAGCGCGGGGAAAACCGAGGCGATCCGCGCGGCGGCGGAAAACCCCGCGACGAGCCGCGAGCGGAGCGGGACGCCATGGGCGTCGTGATATTGCTGGAGAAACTCGGCTTTGAGCTTCGCGATATCCACGCTCGACGGGCACTCGCTTTTGCATCCCTTGCAGGAAAGGCAAAGCTCCATCACCTCTTTGATCTCGTCGCTGTCGAACGGTTTTGTCACATCCGCCGGATGGTTGAGGATATGGCGGAGGATGTTGGCGCGGGCGCGCGTCGTGTGCCTTTCCTCGCGGGTCGCCATGTAGCTCGGGCACATCGTCCCGCCCGCGAGGTGGGATTTCCTGCAGTCGCCGGATCCGTTGCATTTCTCGGCGGCGCGCACGACCCCGAGCACATCGCTGAAATCAAAAACGGTTTCGTAATCCGGTGTCGGGTGGCCCGCCTCGTGCCGCAGGTGGGTGTCCATCGGCGGCGTGTCCACGATCTTTCCGGGATTGAAAAGGTTGTCGGGATCGAACGCGGCCTTGACCGCCTTCATCATGTCGTAGCACTCCCGGCCGACCATCAGGGGGATGAACTCGCCGCGGAGGCGTCCGTCCCCGTGTTCGCCGCTCAGCGATCCGCGATATTTTTTCACGAGCCCCGCGATGTCGGTCGCGACTCCCCGGAAGGTTTTCAGACCCTGTTCGGTTTTGAGATCGAAGAGCGGGCGGGTGTGGATTTCCCCGGATCCCGCGTGGGCATAATACACGCACCCGATCCCATACTTGTTTTGAAGGATCGCGTGGAACTCGGCGATGTAGGCGGGGAGGTCGCGGACATCGACCGCCGTGTCCTCGACGACCTCGCGGGGTTTGGCATCTCCGACGACATTGCCCATGAGCCCTTGTCCCGCGCGGCGCAGTTCCCAAACCTTGTTGCCTTCCCCGCCGCGAAGAACAGGCGTCGCATACCCGAAGCCTCCCGCCCGCCAGTCAGCCTGGAGCGCGGCGACGGCTTCTTCCATCCCGGCCTCGTCCTCCCGCCGGATCTCGACGACAAGAATCGCACCGGGATCGCCGACCACAAACGACCGGTTCCTCGCCTGGGAAAAATTGGCGCGGGTACAGTCGAGGATGTGGCGGTCGATCAATTCGCAGGCCGACGGCCCGTGTTTCAACGCCACGAGGTTCGCGCGCAGCGCCTCGTCCACCGACTGGAAGTGCCCGCAGACCAGGGCCGCGTGCGCCGGGGGAAGAGGGTCGCAATCGAGCTCGAACTCCAGACCGAAGAAAAGCGTGCCCTCCGAGCCCGCGATCAATTTGCAGAAGTTGAACTCCCGCCGCGATTCGGAATCCAAGACCTCCGCATCCATCAGCAGGTCCAACGCATATCCCGTGTTCCGGCGCGGAATGGATTTCAGCGGGAAATTTTCGGTGATGAGGCGGCGGTTTTCCGGATGGCCGAGCAGATCGCGGACCGACCGGTGGATCCGGTTTTCCAGGCTCCCGTCGGGCGCGCATTTCCGCTCGAATTCCTCCGGGGTGAGCGCCCGGAGAACGCCTTCGCTGCCGTCGCTGAAAAGTCCGCGCACCGAGACCAGATGGTCCCGCACGCTTCCATAGACAATCGAGTTCGAGCCGCACGAGTTGTTTCCGACCATCCCGCCGATCATCGCGCGGTTGGCGGTCGAGGTTTCGGGTCCGAAAAAAAGCCCGTGCTTCGCGAGCTCGTGATTCAGCTCATTGCGGACGACCCCCGGCTGGACCCGTGCGCGCCGGGTCTCCCTGTTGATCCCAAGAATTTTGTTGAAGTGCGAGAGGTCCACGACGAGCCCGCTGCCGACCACCTGCCCCGCGAGAGAAGTCCCGGCCGTGCGCGGGATGATGGCGACCCGGTTTTGTTTTGCGAAAAGAAGGATTTCCCTGACATCGGACTCGGTCCTGGGAAACGCCACGCCCGCGGGCATTTCCTGATATTCCGACGCATCCGTCGCATACAGCTTCCGCATCGTCCCGCCTGTAAAAAGTTCGCCCGAGATGCGGAGCCGGTCCAAGGAAGGCCCGGTCGTCGGGCGCGCGCGTTCGGGGGAAAAATCCGGACCGCCATTTCCCACATCGGACCCTGCGGCATTTTTCGGAAGCGTCATTCCTCCGCCATGCCGAGGGTTCCGAGGATCCGGTTGAGATCATCGCTCCCGTAATATTCGATATGGATGGAGCCTTTTTTTTCTCCGTGGTGGATGACGACCCGCGTGGCCAGCCGGCGGGTTAAAATATTCTGGACCCGCTGGACGGCCGGCTCGATCTTCTGCGCGGCGACGGACTGTTTCCCGCGTGTGCGGGCGGATTTCCCGATCGAGGCGAGGTGGGCGGCGGTGAGTTTCTCGGCCAGGCGGACCGAGGCTCCCTGGCGGATGATCTGTTCGGCGAGCAAATTTTGCTCCTCGTGCGACTTGAGCGAGAGGAGGACTTTGGCGTGGCCGACGGAGATTCTTTCGTGTTTGAGGAGCGATTGCACGTCTGGAGCGAGGTCGAGCAGGCGCATCGCATTGGCGACCGCGGCCCGGCTCTTGCCGACACGCTTGGCGATGTCCTCCTGCGTGAGCCCGAAGTCGCGGGAGAGCCGCTGATAGGCGGAGGCTTCTTCGATCGGGTTGAGCCCCTCGCGTTGCAGGTTTTCGATCAGCGCGAGTTCGAGAACCTCGCGGTCGGTGGCCTCGCGGACAATCGCGGGCGCCTCTGCCAGAGCCAGCTCTTTGGCCGCCCGCCATCGGCGCTCGCCCGCAATGAGCTCAAAGTGGCCGTCCACTTTCCGAACGATCAGCGGCTGGATGATCCCGCGTTCCCTGATGCTCTCAATGAGCTCATGGAGGTGTTCGACCGGAAAATCCACGCGCGGCTGGAGGGGGCTCGGAATGATCCGGTCCAGGCGCAACATCTGAATGCGCTCCCCCAGCTCCTCTGCCGGAGCGGGATTGACAACGCGTGTGTTGATCAATGCGCTGAGTCCCCTGCCAAGTGCCTGCTTTGCCATATAGATCCTGTGAGCTAATCACCGCGCGCCACTCGGGACAAGCAGAAGGAGTGGATTTCGTCGCGGAGGCTGCTATTTATAGACTCATGTTTTCTCTCCTGCAGATCTGGGAGGACGATGCCGTCAGATCCCCCTCCGCGCAAATGGCCATGGACGAGGCGCTCCTGCTCCTGTCCTCCCATCCCGTGCTGCGCACCTATCGCTGGGCGGCGCCCGCGGTCACATTCGGTTATGCCCAGCGCCATGCCGATGTCGGCTCCCTCGCCGGCAGCCTTCCGGCGGTGCGCCGATGGACCGGTGGCGGCACGGTTTTCCATGGTTCGGATCTGACGCTCACCCTCGCCGTCCCAGCCCCGCATCCGCTCTGCTCGGAATGCCCGGCGATGATCTATCGTGAAATTCATCAGGCTTTGCTGATCGTGCTTCGGGAGGATGCTCCCGCCGTCCGCCTTGCTGACGTGGAGGACTGCCGCCCGGGTCCGGCGTGTTTCGACAGCCCGGCGCTTCACGATATTCTCCTCGGCGGAAAAAAAATCTGCGGCGGCGCCCTGCGGCGCGGAAAATCGGGGATTCTGTATCAGGGTTCGCTGCACGGCGAGGTGCCTGCGCCGGCGCTGGCGCGCGCCCTGACAAAATCCTCCGCGCCCTTCGTTCCCGGCCCCCCGCTCGAACTCGCTTCCTCCCGTCTGGATCTCGAAAAATATGCGACCGAAGGATGGAATCGCATGCGATGAATCAGGGCCGGAGGAGCACGGGGCGGTAAAACGAATCGGCGTCGGCATGGCCTCTCCCCCTGCAAAGGGCTGAGGCTTTTCGGAGGGAATGCTCGGGAGGAGACTCGAACTCCTAATCCTTTCGGAACCAGATCCTAAGTCTGGCGCGTCTGCCAATTTCGCCACCCGAGC
>JBAXTX010000052.1:0-16856 GCA_037129975.1 Verrucomicrobiia bacterium
GAATTCCCTGCGGCTGGCGGGTTTCGAAAGCGAGGGGGTCGCGATGACATCCAGCGCGCCCGCTCCCATGGCTTCGAAGGCAAGAGCGCAGTTGCCGGCGATCGACGCCGTGACGACGAGGATCCCCGTCGGGCAGGCGTTCATGATTTGCCTTGTGGTTTCCGCCCCGTTGATGCCGGGCATCACGAGGTCCATCAGAACAAGCTCCGGAGTGTTTTCCCGACAGAGCCGAACCGCTTCGGAGCCGCTTCTGGCCGTCCACAGCACGCGGTGTTTGCCGTCCGAGTTGAGCGTCGCCGTGATGGCCTGCGTCGCCATGTCGAGGTCGTTGACGATTCCGATTTTCATGGTGTTGGGTCTTCTCCGAGGACGTCCGCGACAGCGCGCGCGAGGCCCTCGTCCTGAAAGCTTCCTTTGGTGAGGTAATAGTCGGCGCCGGCATCCAGCCCGCGGAGGCGGTCTTCCTCGCGGTCCTTGTAGGAAACGATGATGACCGGGGTGTCGCGGAGCCGGGCGTCGTTTTTGATCAGGCGTGTGAGCTCGATGCCGTCCATGCGCGGCATGTCCACGTCGGAGACCACGGCGGCGAAGCGGCCGGTCCGTGCGGCATTCCATGCGTCCATACCGTCAACGGCCACCTCGACCGCGTAGCCGAGCGAGGTGAGGAGCTTGCGTTCGAGTTCGCGCACGGTCAGCGAATCGTCCACCACGAGAATCTGGCGCGCGGCCTTCTCCGGACCGGCGGACTTCCCGGCGATGCCGTGAAGCTGTCCGCCGACAGCCAGGCGCCGGACCGACAGGAGAAAGTCCTCGACGTCGAGAAGAAGCATCGGCGAACCGTCCTCGGTGAGGGCGGCCGCCGCAATGTCGCGGACACGTCCGAGCCGTTTGTCCAGCGGCTGAACCACGATTTCCCCCTCGCCGAGAAAGCGGGAAACGACAATTCCGAAATGCCCCTCGGCGGAGGCGAGCAGGAGGACGTTGGCCCGCTCGCGGGCTTCGTTTTCCACGGGGCGGCCGAGGACGGCCGCGCCGTCCACGATGCCGACGCGGCTTTGGCCGACATTGACATATTGCGCGCCCTCGATGGATTCGATCTCCTCCACCGCAACGCTCAGGACGCGTTCGACCCTGGCCAGGGGGATGGCATACGGCTCGCCGGAAATCTCGAAGACGAGGGATTTCATCACGGAAAGAGAAATTGGCAACTGGATCACGATGGCGGCTCCCTGCCCTGGTTCGGAGGAGATTCTCACCGTGCCCCGCGCCTCTCTGACTGCGGATTGGACGACGTCGAGCCCGACGCCCCGGCAATTTCGTGATTGCCTCCGTTTTATTGATGGGATACGCTGGAATATAACAATCCCGCATCGAAAATTGGCGGGGATGATGAGACATGGAAAAGGACGAGGGCATTCGCTGGAAGCCCCAGCACACGTGGACGAACATTGACCGGGAAAATCCCCCGAAGCGCACTGCGGCGGATCGTGTCGCCGATTTTCTCGAGATTTACTCGGTCTATGATGAAAAGACGGCGTGCGAGCAGGCGAGCCGGTGCATTCAATGTCCCGAGCCATCCTGTGTCGAAGGCTGCCCCCTGCACAATCGGATCCCCGAATGGCTCGCGGCCACGGCGGAAGGGAAGTTCCTGGAAGCGGCGATCCTGTCGCGTTCCACCAGCAACATGCCGGAGATCTGTTCCAGGGTGTGCCCGCAGGAAAGGCTGTGCGAGGGATCGTGCATCCTCAACGGCAAGGCCGAGCCGGTCACGATCGGCGCGCTCGAACGATTCATCAACGAATACGCGTTCCGGGTTCTCGGGACCGCCGGGGTGCCGGCGGTGCCGAACGGCTTCCGGGTGGCGGTGATCGGCTCGGGGCCGGGCGGGCTGGCGGCCGCCGACCAGTTGGAGGCGCTCGGTTACGGGGTGACCGTTTTTGAAACCCAGAACCTGCCCGGCGGCCTGCTGGTCAACGGGATTCCCGCGTTCAAACTCGAGAAGACGATCGTGGCGCGCCGGGTGGAGATGCTCGAGCGGCGCGGGGTGGAGTTCCGGCTGGGATTTGCTTTGGGCAGGGACGTGTCGCTGAGCGAGTTGTTGCGGGATTATTCCGCGGTGTTCCTCGGCTTCGGCGCCCAACAGGCCAAGCCGCTCGGCCTCCCGGGCGAGGAGCTCTCCGGCGTGGTGCAGGCCCTGCCGTTCCTCATCCAGAAAAACGTGGACTTTCCGGTGCTCGACATTCCGCCGATCGACGTGGCGGGCAAACGGGTGGCCGTTCTGGGCGGCGGCGACACAGCGATGGACTGCCTGCGCACGGCATTGCGCTGCGGTGCCAGCGCGGCGTTCTGCCTGTATCGCCGCGACCTGGCCAACATGCCCGGCAGCCGCAAAGAATATGCCAATGCTCTCGAAGAAGGGGCCGAGTTCCGCTTTCTCACCAATCCCACGGCGATCGAAGGGAACGAGGCGGGAGCCGTGGCCCGCGTCCGCTGCGTGCGCATGGAACTGGGCGATCCGGATGCCAGCGGCCGCCGCAAACCGAAGGCGGTGGAGGGCTCCGAATCCACGGTGGAGGCGGATTGGGTGATCGGAGCCTACGGCTTTGATCCGGTGCCGTTTCCTCCGGGGAGCGACCTGGCGGAGGTCAAGACCAACGACTGGGGCGGAATCGTCGTGGATGCCAACCAGATGACCAGCGTCCCCGGGGTCTTCGCCGGCGGCGACTCGGTGCGCGGCCCGTCGCTGGTCGTCCATGCGGTCCGCGACGCCCGCAAGGCCGCGCTCGGCATCCATCGCCACCTGGGTCTCGCCCGCTGAACAGGCGCAGCTTCCCGCGGATCGTATCCGCCGACTGTCGAAATCCCGGCGTGACAATCCGCCGCATGGGTTGATAGTTCGGCCATGGATGAACTGCGGATGCTCGGTGTTGCCCTCGGCCTGGCCAGCTTGGCGGGGATTAATCTTTATCTGACGGTTTTTGTGACCGGGCTGGCGGTGCGGATGGATTGGGTGGCGCTCCCGCAGGCGTTGGCCGGCCTCGATGTGCTCGGCGATCCGATCATCATCGGAGTGGCCGGGTTTTTATATCTCATCGAGTTTTTTGCCGACAAGATCCCGTGGATTGATACGGCGTGGGACGCGGCGCACACGTTCATCCGTCCGGTGGGAGCCGCCGCGCTCGCGGTGGCCGCTCTGGGGAACGCGCGCCCGGGCTTTGTGATCGTCGCCGCCCTGCTCGCCGGCGGCATGGCTCTCACCGCACATGTGGCCAAGGCCGGCACGCGCCTGATGGCCAACGCCTCCCCCGAACCGGTTTCAAACATTGCCCTGAGCCTGGCGGAGGACGGCATCGTTTTTTCGGGGCTCGCGCTCGTGGCATGGCACCCCGTTTGGGCGCTTGCGGTTTCGGTGGTTTTCACTTTGGCTGTGCTCGCGGTGCTTCCGCGCGTCCTCCGCGGGATCCGCGCGAAGCTCTGGCTGGCATGGAAAAAACTCAACGCCCCGCCCGAGGAGGCGAAGGGATCCGAGCCCGGCCAGTCCCTTCCGGGGGCCGACGAGCTCCGCCTCCGCCGCGCCCACGCCAGCAAGTCGCAGGTTGCCTGGAGCGCGTTCTGCCTGAGCGGGGGAGGCCCCCGGCTGACCGCGAATTTGCGCGGATGGCTCGTCGCGCTTCAGGACGAACCGCAAAGTCTGTTTTTCATCGGCAGGAGCCTCGGGGGAGGGATCGTTCTGGAAATGGATGTGGCCGGTGCCGGCATCGAACACCATGCCGGCTTCCTCTGCGACAAAATCGAGATCGCCCACCGCGATGGATCGCCACGCCACACGTTTCTCTTCGAGTGCGCCCAGACAAGAATCGCACGGCGGATCGCCGAACTCATCAGGGATCCGATGCCGTGCGCTTCGCCTTCCTGCGCGATCTTCTCGATGCCACGTCCCCACGATTCGATGTAGCCGGAGAGAAAAAAGGCGTTAGCCGACCAACAACGCTGCATCCACCTGCGACTTCCAATCTTCCTCAAGCACGAGCCGGAAACGCATCGGGCCTGGCGCATCTCCTAAAATAAACTCGCCCACAGGCACGCCGCCTTCGCTATGCCGTTCCAGCGTCTCGAATAGCTTTCGTTTGTATTCGGTGTCCTCGTTCTTGAGGTGCAATCCCTTCGTCTCCACCACGACAAGTTTTGAAGATCCGCCCTTTGTTTCTTCCAGTGCGACGAGAAAATCCGGGAAGACTTTTTTCTTTTTCCAGCCATCGAGATACCAGTCGGCCTGCACGGCGATTCGATGCCACCAGCGCACTGCTTTCACGTCGTCGATGTAGAGTGCCACGTCTTTTTCGAGGCCGTTGAAATGCCTGCTCCAGATTTGCTCGAACAAGGACTTTTCCACCGGCTGCCCGTTGCCCTTGTGCGTGATTTGATAGTCGGGCGGCTGCGTCACCTCGAAGACCAGCTTCTCCACCAACTCCCAGCTCAGCCCCTTCCCTTCGAGCCGGAATGACAGCCTGCCATCAGCGAGCAGGTCGCAGAAAATCCGCTCTGTCTGCACATGAATGTCGGTCATCAAATCGGCACGCATCTTCTCGATGAGGCGATAGCGGCTGGCGAGCAACTGATCTTCGGTAAAGTCCCTCGCCCGCAGCGCCGCCAATGCGCCGCGCAGAATGCGGGCGGCCTGCCATGGATTCGGAATCACATCCGCCAGCAGCCTCGCCAGCGCGGGGAAATCCAAGTCCGGCTTGTCCCCCGATTCCGCCACGCCGAGCGGCTTCTTCGGGTCGGGGCCGAGTTGGTCCACGTCCACGGCAACGCGCGTGTGGGTCAGAGAGGAGGCGTCATCCGGGGAAAACTCCGCCGCATTCCTCCACTCCAGCGTTTCCCACGGCACGCATGGGAAAAGGTCGCTCTCGTAATCGAACAACCGCCAGTCGTCGCCTTCGCGGGCGAGGATGCGCGGGAGAAAAATACGCCGACGAAATGGCGCGCGCCGTTCCACTTCCACCGTCACCACGTTGCCGCCAGTCGAGGTTGTGCCCGCCGCCCGCACCAGTTCGCCGAGGTCACCCATGCCCTCGCTGGAGAGCCCTTCACGAACTTTTGTGACTGCATCCGCCACGTTCTGACGGTGGACGAAGACATGGCTTTGATTCAGCTCCCCGCGACATTCCGCAAAGTATTCCGCGTGTGGCTGCCGGAGGATGCGCCCGATCATCTGCGTTAGCGCCGTGGCTGCGGTTGTCTCGTCGAGCACCGCGAGCACATAGGCAAAGGGGCAATCCCAGCCTTCCTGCAATGCCGCCTTTGTGATGATGAACCGCACCGGGCAGGTGTCGGCCATCAGGTCATGCGCGGACAATTCATCTTCCGCGCTGCTCTTCTCCGCCACTTCTCCTTCTTTTGCGCCGAGGCGTTCATGCAGGAACTTTCGCACATCGTTCGCGTGAACCTTACCCGCCTCTGTCTGGTCCTTGCCGGTGCGCTCCACACGGACGAGCAGGATGGGGCGGATGTAACGGTGGGTTTCATCCAGCTCGCGGTCGGCCATCGCCTGAAGTTTCGCCAGTTTTCCGTGTGCGGCGATAAGCGTGTCCTTCCAGTCGCCCTGACCGGCGTTGTGCAGATTCAGCGGCAGCTTCACCATCTCCTCCTTCTTCAGCGCCATGCCTGTCACGCTGTGCAGCACATTGCTTTGCTGCTCCTTCGCGCGGTTCGGCGTGGCCGAGAGTTCGAGAATAAAACTGGGGTTGAACTTCGCCAGCGTCGCCCGCCGGATAGGCGAGAACGCAGTGTGACCCTCGTCGAGAATCACCGTCGGACGGGCGAGGCAAAGCACGTTGCCGAGGCTTTGCTTCACCGTTGGCCCACCGCCCCACGCGCCTTCCGCGAGGTCGAGTGTTCCGAGATTTGGCACGAGCTTGAGCAACTCCTTTTGAGCCTCGAAGTCATCCTCTGGCGGAAAGAATCCGGGATAGCGCCCGGTGTCCTGAAACATCTTCAAGACCTCCGTTTCCTGACGTGCCGCTGCCGCCATCATCATGACAAACACGCAGAGGTAGTTTTCCACTTCCGTCTTGGTGAAGGCGTCGCCGCGCCGGAGAAGCTTCACCCGCCCGCCGCTGGCGCGTTCGAGCGTCATCCGGTAGGGATGCTCGCGGTTGGCGAGGTTTTTCCAGGTCTGCGTGTAAATGGCGTCGCTCGGCACAATCCACAGCACCAGACCATGGGCGCGGCGGTAGTAGAGCCGTTGAAGCTGCTCGATGCCGCGCGTGGCGATATACGTCTTGCCAGCGCCGGTGGGGAGTTTGAGACAGACATTCGGCACGGGCCGCCCGATGCCATCCGCTCGGGGCAGCCACGGTGGAACGAAGGGCGCGCCGCTGGCGTCCTTGGCCTTTGGCAGCACGCCGGAAGCCTTGAGCGCGTCCCATGTCTGGCCGCACCAGTCCACCACTGGCGGCTCCATCTGGTTTTGCCTTGCCAGTTCGGCGAACTTCTCCGCCGCATCGCGCTTCGCCACGAGCGTTTCGAGATAACCCGTGAACCGCTCGACGGTCTCCTCCTGATATTCGAGGCACTTCATCGGCGTCTCCTTTCCGTTCGGATACGGTGCAGCCGCTCTGTGAAGCCGCCTTCTTCGGTGAAAGCGGCGGCTTGTGCTTCGATCTGGCGGTCGAGCAGCGCACAGGCCACACCGATGAGCACCAGCGCGGCATTGGCGGCGATCTCGGGGTAGGTGGACTGGATGGACGACATGGACTTTATGGACGGGCTGCCGCGCTTCGGTTGTCCATCTTGTCCATGCTGTCCATCTCGACCATGCGCCTCCTTCACCCAATCCGCCACGGCGTCAGCCGTGGTGCAGCGCCGGGCCACCAGTGCGTGCCGGCGCGGGTCGTCCTCGGGCCAGAGCGGCAGGCTGCGGTGCCGCAGGTAGTCTTCGTAGTCGAGTTTCAGTTCTTCGAGACTGGCGCGGGCCACATTGGTCAGCTTCAGCTCCATCTTCTTCGAGGTGCCGCTGGCCTTGCTGCCTTCCGCGATATTCTGCACGCCGCTCCGTGCCGCCTGCACCATCTGGTCGTGGGTGCGGCTCTTCGGACTGATGTAGCGGTCACAAAAGCGCACCGTCACATCGTAGGCGAGCTGGGCTACCTGAAAGCTCTTCAGCTTCCGGTAGCCGCCGTGCTTCGGGATGAGCGGTTCAGGTTCCATCGCGTTCAGTTCTCGCCTCCCCCGTCCATGCTATCCATCGCGTCCATCATGTTCATTCGGCTTGGACGCGGTGGAGTGCGTAGGGTAGCTGCGCAAAGTCCACCTTCAGTTCCCGTAGCGACCGGTGGTTTATAAATTTCGCCGCCGCAAACACCAGCGCCTGCTTCCCGCTCCCCTTGTTCGCCTCGGCGATAGCCTCGGCATGGGTGCGGGTGAAGGCGGCGGCAGGACTGCGCAGCCACGCTTCATCGGGGCGATAATGGAGGTGGATTCGCCACACTGCGGTTTCGCCAATCAAGACCGGTTCGTCTGTCGGCTCGGGCTTGGCCTTGCCCCGCTTCGCCTGTCCATCAGGTCCATCCAGTCCGTGCCGCTCCGCCAGCGTATGCCCCGTCGCCGTGAAGAAAAGATAGCGTGCCAGCGCCGGGAAGGTGGGCAGCGTGCCGGGCGTCTCGGCGAGCAGGCGCTCCAGGTCCATCGCCTCGCCAAGCTCCAGGTAGGTGAAGCTGCCGCCGAGGCCGGGCATCTTTTTCTTCACCTGTTTCTGGCCCACGATGGTCAGCGCGCCGTCGGTGATTTTCTTTTCGATCCTGTCGTAGTTCGCGCGTTCGAGGGTCTCGATGCCTTCGATGCGTTCGAGGATTTCGTTCCGGTTCTTGTCCTTGGAGAACGTGGTCCACGTCACCTTCTCTGGCGGATGCAACTCGGTCTCGGCGGTGCCGGTGTAGTCGTAGCCGCGGATCACGCGCCGCACGCGCTCGGCGGTGAGGATGTTGCAAAGGTCAGCGCTTTCCTTTGTTTCCCGATTGTATTCGTCGCATTGCACAAGGATGAACCGTCGCTTCCCACCGTCCTTCGCGTTCAACGCCAACACGGCATGGCCTGTCGTCCCGCTTCCTGCAAATGAGTCTAGGATGATGGACTCCTTGTTGGTCGCAATCTTGAGGATGCGTTCGAGCAGGCGCGTTGGCTTGGGCGTGATGAATACATCGCCTTCTTGTTCAACTGGCACTGAGACATCGGTTACAGGCGCGACTGTGCCATGCATAATTTGGACGACCTCGCTCTTTGAATGGCGGGTGCTTCCAACTTCTTCCCAAGCCCAAATCGTTTGTGGAACGACACCGTCCTTCACTTCATTTAGAAACCGTTTGACGTTTGGAGGCGATTTGCCGTCTTCGCCCCACCAAATCCGTTTGTCCGCGTCCAATGCCCAAAACTTTTCTTCCGAGACTGTCCAATACCGCCCAGAAGGTGGGCCGGGAACGGTACGGCCAGATGGGCATTTGATTGAGTAGCTGCCTTTCGAGTAAAAATTCCGCGCGTCCAAATCGCTCAACATCCACGGCCCGCGAGGGTCGTTGTCGGGGTTCTTGTAACGCGCCAGCATCTCCGCAGAACGCGGGACGAGGTTCGGCACCCATGCGGGGAGAAACTTTGCGAACACCATCACGTAGTCGTGGTCCACGCTGAAATACTGCGCGGTGTTTTTCGGCGAATCGGATTTGTGCCAAATGATGTTAGCGACGAAATTCTCCTCCCCGAAAACTTCATCCATCAAGTCGCGGAGCCGGTGGACTTCATTGTCATCAATGGAGACGAAGATGGCACCATCTTCGGCGAGGAGTTCTTTGAGGAGTTGGAGGCGGGGCCACATCATGCAGAGCCATTTGTCGTGGCGCTGGAGGTCTTCGCGCTCGACGGGGTTGGCGGACTTTTTCAGCCACTCGCGCATGAGCGGGGCGTTGACGGCGTCGTTGTAGCACCAGCCCTCGGTGCCGGTGTTGTAGGGCGGGTCGATGTAGATGCAGTCCACCTTGCCGGCATAACGCGGGAGGAGCGCCTTGAGGGCTTCGAGATTGTCGCCGTGGAGGATGAGGTTGTCGTCGAGGTCGGGCGCACGGCCATCGGCCGGGCAGCTTTTCTCCGGCACCACGAGCAGTTCGCGATACGGCACGCCGAGGTGATGCGTGTAGATGAAGCTCTTTCCTTTGAAATCGAGTGATGGCATGGCGGTTCAGTTGTTGAAAAATTGGAGGCTGCTCATGGTGAAGTCTGCCCGTGCAGCAACCGGTAGAGAAGCGGTTCCCGTGTCGGCAATGCCGGGTTCATTTTCTCTGACGGGGCGATCCACTGCATGGGGTGACGTTGTATCCGTTCCCGCTTCACCGGGCGAGAGGATTCCGGGGAGATTTCAGCCGTCCCGCGCACCGGGCGGCATGGGTTGGAAAACGCATGACAACGGATTTTCATTTTGGCGACCGGCCGCGACGGAAAGGGCTCGCAACCCGCGTGCGGGGTGGTCTATCTTCTGCCGCCCGCTCACCATGTCCGAAATCTCACGCCGCCGAACGTTCGCCATCATCTCGCATCCCGATGCCGGCAAGACGACCCTGACAGAAAAGTTCCTCCTCTACGGCGGGGCGGTCCAGCTTGCCGGGAGCGTGACGTCGCGGAAAAACCAGCGCGCGACAACCAGCGATTGGATGGAGCTGGAAAAGCAGCGCGGGATCTCGGTCTCGTCCACCGTCCTGCAATTCGACTACAAGGATTGCGTCGTCAACCTCCTCGACACGCCCGGACACAAGGATTTCTCCGAGGACACCTACCGCGTGCTGACCGCCGTGGATGCCGCCGTGATGGTGATTGACGCGGGGAAGGGGATCGAGGCGCAGACGAGAAAACTTTTCGAGGTCTGCCGTCGGCGCGGGGTTCCGATCTTCACGTTCATGAACAAGCTCGACCGTCCGGCGCGTCCGCCGCTCGACCTTCTCGACGAGTTGGAATCCGTCCTCGGGATCCATGCCGTGCCGATGAACTGGCCGCTCGGCGACGGGGTGGAGTTCAAGGGCGTTTATGACCGGGCGAAGCGGGCGATGCACCTCTTCGAGCGCACGCCGGGCGGGGCCTGCCGCGCGGCGGTCGAGGTCAGGGACATCCACGACGCGGCGGTCCGGAAGGCCGTGGCGCCGGATGCGTATGCGCGGGCCTGTGACGAGCTGGCGCTGCTCGATGGGGCGGGCGCGGACTTCGATCTGCAGGCCGTGCGGTCCGGCCGGGCGACGCCGGTTTTCTTCGGCAGCGCGATGAACAACTTCGGGGTGCAGCTTCTCCTGGATTCGTTTCTTGAGATGGCTCCTCCGCCCGCCTCCCGGATGAGCGGGGATCGGGAGATCGCGCCCGACGCGCCCGCGTTCTCCGGGTTTGTTTTCAAGATCCAGGCGAACATGAACCCGAAGCACCGCGACCGCGTCGCGTTCATCCGGGTCGTTTCGGGATGCTTCCGCCGCGACATGGCCGCCCACCATGTGCGCCTCGGCAAACAGGTCCGCCTCGGAAACTCGCAGCGCCTCTTCGCACGCGAACGCGAGACGGTGGACGAGGCCTGGGCTGGAGATGTTGTCGGCATTGTCGGGAACCACGATTTTCTGATCGGCGACACCGTGAGCGAGGACCCGACGGTCGCCTACCAGGAGATCCCGCGGTTCGCGCCCGAGTGCTTCGCCTACCTGCGCAATTCGAGCACCGCAAAATTCAAAAGGTTCCGTGAAGGGCTCGACCAACTGCTCAAGGAAGGCGTCGCCCAGGCGTTCGATCTTCCCGATTCGCTCCAGCGCGTCCCCCTGCTCGGCGCGGTCGGCCCGCTCCAGTTCGAGGTCATGCAATACCGGCTCGAAAGCGAATACAGCGCGGACTGCCGGATCGAATCCGCCCCGTGGCAGATCGTCCGCTGGGTGCTCGACAAGGAGACACTCGCCCCGCTGACCGAACGACCCGACATCATGCTCCCCAGCGGGTGCGTGCCCGCCCGGGACGCCCTCGGCCAATGGGTCGTCCTCCTCCCGAGCGCATGGACCGCCGGCTACCTCGAGGAAAAAAATCCCGGCGTGTCCTTCTCCGCCACTCCGCCACGGGCCGGCATCAGAGACGCGGGATGGTGATGCCGCGCTGGCGCATGTATTTCCCGGCGCGGTCGGCATAGCTGGTCTCGCAGACGTCATCCGCGTGAAAGAAGACAACCTGCGCGAGGCCCTCGTTCGCGTAGATGCGCGCCGGAAGCGGGGTGGTGTTGGAAATCTCCAGCGTCACATGACCTTCCCACTCCGGCTCGAACGGGGTGACATTGACGATGATCCCGCACCGGGCGTAGGTGGATTTCCCCACGCAGATCGTAAGGACGTCGCGCGGGATCCGGAAATACTCGACGCTGCGGGCGAGAGCGAAGGAATTCGGGGGGACGATGCAGACGCTGGTCTGGATGTCCACAAACGAACGGTCGTCGAACGCCTTCGGGTCCACCATCGCGCTATAGACGTTCGTGAAAACCTTGAACTCGTCGGAAACCCGGAGGTCGTATCCGTAGCTCGAAAGCCCGTAGCTGACGACCCGTTTCCCCGCCTCGTCCTGTTTGATCTGACCGTCCACAAACGGCTCGATCATTCCGTTCTCAACCGCCATCCGGCGGATCCATTTGTCGGAGCAGACGGACATATCAGAGGCCCGGGATTTTGAGTCCGCCGGTGAGTTTTCCCATCTCGGCGCCGGACAATTCCTTGGCCTCTCCGAGCGCCTGCTTCACGGCGGTGAGCACGAGGTCTTCGAGGAACTCGACGTCCTGCGGGTCCACGACCTGCGGGTCAATTTTAATCGAAACGATGTCCCCGGTCCCGGTGGCGGTGACTTTCACTTTGCCTCCGCCGGCGGCGGTTTCGATCATGCGTGTGGCGAGTTCCGATTGGGCCTCTGTCATGCGTTCCTGCATGCGCTGGGCCTCCTTGAGCATTTTGGCGATATTCATGGCTGGGCAGTTTGAAGAGTGGTTTTGAAAACTTCGAGGGCTTTCTTGATGAGCGGGTCGTTTTTGAAATCCTCCGCCGGGTCGGCGGGGGAAGCGGCAGGCGGTTTCGCCGGCTTGGCGGGGTCCGGCGGCTCCTCGCGCGCCGGGGAGGATTCCCAAGCCGGAGAAGGTTCGGCGTCGAATTCCAGCACAAGCCGGACCTTCTGCGAAAGCTCGCGGGTGAGCCGCGCCTCGATGTCTTTGACGCCCTGCTCCATCCACATGCTTTCCGAGGACTCTTGCGCGGAGGCCGGGAAGCGCACGAACAGCCGCCCGCCTTCGATCCGCTCAAAAACTCCCTCGCGGAGCCACCCGAACCGGATGAAGGAATCCTTTGCCAATGTGTCCGCAAGCTTTTCCCAGACGGACGCGGCCGAAGCGCCTTCGGACTCCGGATCCGCCGGGGGAGCGGCAGGCTCCTCCTGTGCCCTGGAAGCGGGTCTCATGGCGGGCGGCTTGGCGGGAGGCCTGACCGCGGGCTTCCCGGCGGGGGCCCGCGGAATTTCTCCCGCGCTCAATCCGGCCAGGGTTTCGATGACGTCTGTGAGGCTGGTTTCATCGAGGAGGTGCAGGGCTTTGATCACCGCCACATCCAGTTGGAGCTTCTTGTCGGCAACCCATTTCATCCGGGTCTCGGACTCGCTGAAGTGCTCGATGAGATCCAGAAATTTCCCCCGCGGAACCGCCGAGTCGTTCCCGGTGGCCGCGGAAACGAGCAGGTCGCGCAGGTGCGAGACGAGCTCGGCGGTCAGCCGGGAAAGATCTTTCCCGGCCTCGGATTGCTCCGCGACAATCCCGAGCGCCCCGCCCGCATCGCGCGCGAACAGGTGGTTCGCCAGCCCGGTCACCGTCTCCTTCGACGTGAATCCAAAAACATCCATCACGTCCTGCGCGGTGATTTTTTCCCCGCAGAACGCGACCATCTGGTCGAGCATGCTCTCCGCATCGCGCAGCCCGCCCTCGGCACCGCGCGCGATCACCTCGGCCGCTTCCGGCTCGAGGTCGATCTTCTCGCTTCGCGCGATGAACGCGAGGTGCTTCGCGATGAGCGCGGCCGGGATCCTGCGGAGGTCGAACCTCTGGCACCGGCTGGTGATCGTCGCCGGGAGCTTCTGCGCCTCGGTCGTGGCGAAAATGAACTTCACATGCGGCGGCGGCTCCTCGAGGGTTTTGAGCAGCGCATTGAATGCCGCGTTGCTCAGCATGTGGACCTCGTCAATCAGGTAGATTTTGAACGGCCCGCTCGAGGGGGCGTAGGCGGCGTTGTCGCGGAGGTCGCGGATGTTCTCGACGCTGTTGTTGCTCGCGCCGTCAATCTCGATGACATCCAGGCTCCTCCCCTCGGCGATTTCCCTGCACGCGTCGCAGGTTCCGCACGGCGTGGTGGTCGGTCCGTTCACGCAGTTGAGCGCCTTCGCGAGAATGCGCGCGGTCGAGGTCTTGCCGATCCCGCGCGGCCCCACAAAAAGGTATGCCTGCGCCAGCCGGTTCGCCGAGACCGCATTCTGGAGCGTGCGCGTGATGTGGTCCTGCCCGATGACCTCATCAAATGTCTGGGGACGATATTTGCGTGCAAAAACCCGGTAGCTCACGCGCGGACATTACCGGGCTCGCGCGACGGCATCCAGCAGGATTTCTCGCAAAATGGCGGAAAAAATTCTCAGGGACCGTCCCCCCCGGTCGCCCCGCAGACCTCGCGCCATCCGGGAAAATTCCAGGTGTTGGGAAATCCGGCGCACTGGGCCGGCTTGACCGGCTGGATCCGGCAGTCGCGCCCGTCCAGGAAGATGCAGGCCCCGTCGGGTTGATCGGTCAACGCCAAGCCGTCGCGCCACGGCCGGAGGCGGGTGAAATTTCCAATGACCTCCCTTTCCTCCACTCCCAGAAAGGCCGCGATCCGCGCGATGTCGGGATCCGTCACTTTCACGAAGCCCGGCCACCGGCAGCAATTCGTGCAGCGCTGGCAGACGGCGGGAGTCATTCCGCATTGATGCTCCCGGTTCGATCGTCTGGCAAGCGCGTGCTCGCGGAAACTTCGCGGGGGATTTGCCAGCGATCGGGTGCAGGACAAATTTCTTCGAGGAAATTCCCCGAAGGGGATAAAATCCCATATACCCAGGGTAGCTTCGCAACCCTGGGCTATGAGACGCAGCCACGATGTGGCTCAACATCTTGCATTGCTCTCAGGAATCTTCCCAACCCTCCTCTATCTGGAGCCGCCAGAAATTTGTCCTGCCCCCTCGCGATCTTTTCCCGCCCCGGCTACCTGTTCGGGAAATGGGTTGATCTTGCATCGGCCTCCGTTAATGTCCGGAACGACTTCGAAAAAATCATGGGAACCATATCAAGGATTGCGGCTCTGGCGGCTCTGGCGGTGTGCCCGGTGTTTGCGGCGGAAAGCTACATCATCGTGGACGGCCAAACCGGGCATGTCCTCGCCTCCCAAAAGCAGGATGAAAAGCTCCCCGTGGCCAGCCTCACCAAAGTGGCCGCCGC
Organism: Verrucomicrobiia bacterium; assembly: GCA_037129975.1. GTDB lineage: Bacteria > Verrucomicrobiota > Verrucomicrobiia > Chthoniobacterales > Terrimicrobiaceae > QYQL01. The sequence goes on from JBAXTX010000052.1 coordinate 14,546, forward strand.
CGCCGTCACGCTCGACTGGGCGCGGGTCAACTCCGGCAACCTCGCCGCCCTCGTCGAAATTTCTTCCCGCGCCCTCGGGGCGGGCGGAATGAACCCGGTGGGATTCCAGCCCGGCGACCGGGTGAGCCTCCGCGATTTGATCTACTGCGCGCTTCTGGCATCCGACAATGTCGCCGCCACCGCGCTCGCCGAGTCCGTGGGCGCGCGGCTTCCGAACAAAACCGGCCTCGATCCCGCGGGGAATTTCGTCGCGCACATGAATGCGCTTGCCCGCTCGCTCGGCATGAATCGCACGCTTTTCCTGAACCCCTCGGGGTTCGACGGCATGGAAAAAGGGGCCAGACCGTATTCAACAGCGGCGGATATGGCGCGTCTCACCCGCTATGCCTACAATGTTTCCGGATTCCCCTTCTACGTTTCCCAGACCGACCGGCAGGTGCACATCTTCCGCAATGGAGCGGACACGCCGTTCTACCTCAAGAACACGAACGAACTCCTCGCTCGCGACGGGATTGACGGCGTGAAAACCGGGCGCACCAAGCGTGCCGGCGACTGCCTGATCCTTTCCGCCGACCGTCCGCCGGAGTCCCGTCGCGAAGGGGAAAATGTTTTCGTGACCCCCCGCCGGATCATGGTCGTGCTGCTCCGGTCGCCGGACCGCTTCGGCGAAGGGCTGGAGCTCATCCGGCGCGGATGGACCCTCTACGATGCGTGGGCGTCGGAGGGCAGGAAAACCTCCAAATCCCAATCGCTTTGATTTCATGGGGGAAAGCACCTTCGGAGACTGAATTTTCAAACCACCCAACACACCATGGACACCGCCACACGCCTCCAATCCGCCATTCGCGACATCCCCGACTTTCCGAAGCCGGGAATCCTGTTCCGCGACATCACTCCGCTTCTCGCCGACCCGGAACTTTTCCGCGAGTCGATCGCCGAATTCGCGCGGATCTGCCGCGGGAGCGGCGCCGGGAAAATCGCGGGGATTGACGCGCGCGGGTTTCTTTTCGGCGCCACGGTCGCCCACGAGCTCGGGCTCGGGTTTGTCCCGATCCGAAAAAAGGGAAAGCTCCCCTTCCACGCGATCACGGAATCCTACGATCTCGAATACGGCAGCGCGGAGATTCAAATCCATACCGACGCCTTCCGCACAGGGGAGCGTGTCGCGCTGATTGACGACCTCCTCGCGACGGGGGGAACCGCGGGCGCGGCCATCAAACTGATCCGTCACGCCGGAGCCACCGTCGTCACGGCGGCCTTTTTGATCGAACTCCGCGCCCTCGGCGGACGCGCCGCGCTCGGCGACGTGCCGATCGAAGCCATCGTCTCCTACCCCTGAAGAACAGGCATTAAATGCCTGTCGCCCCTCCCACCATCACCCAATTCACGCGGCCGGTGTGCCGCGTGATGGCTTCCGCCGCATCGGCGGGACCGCCGGAATAGGGGAGGGCGATGAGGTCGGCGGCGGCGCCGGTGGAAATTTCCCCCAGCCGTCCGGCCAGCCCGATCGCGCGGGCGGGATTTTTCGTCACGAACCCGATCAGTTTTTCCGGCGCGAGGCCGGGATGCCTTTGTGAAAGGCATCGCATTTCCGCGAAGAGGTTGAGCGCGCGATTGCTGGCGAGGCTGTCGGTCCCGAGGCAGATGTTGTGGCCCTCGTGAAGGAACCTCGCGAGCGGGAACGGCCCGCGCCCGAAGTATTCATGGCAGCACGGGCAGTGGATGATCGAGAAATTCCGTCCGCGCAGGAGCTTCCAGTCGCCCTCCTCCAGCGTGTTCATGTGCGTGAGCATCGCGCTGTCGGGCAGGCCGTCCATGGCCCTCGCCACCGGCGACAGGCCGCCGGTATCGGACATGTCGCGTCCCAGGCTTTTCAGAAATTCGTGCAGCGGTCCGCGCGCGTGGCGGAACATTTCGAATTCCTCATCCGACTCGGCCAGGTGGGTCATGAGCGGCATCCCGTATTTTTCGCAGCAGGCCCGCGCCATGAGGTAGAGCTCCCGCGAGCTGGTGTAGGGCGCATGCGGCGAGAGCCCGAATCCGCCTTCCCTCCTCCCCTCGAAAAAGCAGAACGCCCCGGCCGCCACATCCTCCGTGCGGACCCGGTTCCTCACGTCCATCATCTCATAAAACCACCAGGTCCGGAGCGGCGGCGGCGGCAGCCGAACCATCAGCTCCGGGAACGACTCGATGTTGAAGACCGAGGTTGTCCCGTTCGCAAGGAGCGCCCGGAACCCCGCCGCGATGGACGCGAGGTAATCGTCGTTGCTCAGCGTCCGCTTCAGATCATTGAGCCTCCGGATCCACTGCG
>JBAXTX010000053.1:0-16549 GCA_037129975.1 Verrucomicrobiia bacterium
CGAGGATCGCGGGCAGTCGCAATGCCCACAGGTGCCGCCCGAAGAGCGTCTGCGAGAGGAACACCGCGTAAAAATGCAGCGGCCCGTGGTAGTTGGTCGGATCGTAGTGGTAATACCCGTTTGCCGTCATCTGGTCGGCAAACCACCCGTTCACACCCTCGTCAAAATGCGGCGGCTTGATTTCAATCAGCCACACCCGCAGGAACACGGCGACCGCAAGAATCGCGATTTCCGGCCAAGGGAGCTTTGACAGACGGGCAAACACACGCTTGGGATAATCCGAGTGCGTATGCCGGATCAAGCCCCGCGAGTGAGCATTGTGATTCCCGCCCGGAACGAGGCGGCCCGCCTGCCTGCCTCGATCCGGGAAATCCGCCGGGTTTTCCCGAATGAAAAATGGGAGTTTTTGATCGTCATCGAGCCCGGAGCCGATGACTCCGGGGACGTGGCACGCGAGGCGGCCGGAGAGGACGGGCGGTTCCGGATCCTCATCAACCCGTCGGCACGCGGCAAGGGCCATGCGGTCAAAACCGGAATGCTTCTCGCGCGCGGCGACATGATTTTTTTCATGGATGCCGACCTGAGCGTCCCGCTGCGGTTTGTCCACGAGTTTCTGCTCGAGGCCGGTCGCGCGGACGTTCTCATGGGCAGCCGCCGCCACCCGGACAGCGTCATCGCCGTCCGGCAGCCGCTCGCCCGCGAGCTGGCCGGCAGGCTGTTCAACCGGGGGCTCCGCCTTGCGGGCATCACGCGGTTCGCCGATACCCAGTGCGGGTTCAAGGCGTTCACCCGCGCCGCGGCACGCGGGATTTTTTCGCGGCTCGAGCAAAGCGGGTTCGGCTTCGACGTCGAGGTCGTCGTGCTGGCTGAGGCCCTTGGGTTCCGGGTGCTGGAGCTGCCGGTCGAGTGGGCGGACGCGCCGGGCTCGAAGCTCCGCCCGCTCCGGGACGGAGTGCGGGCGCTGATGGAAGCCGTGCTTGCCGCGAGGCGGATCCGGCGCAATTATCCAAAAAGATGCCAAGCCTCGGAGTAAATATTGATCATGTCGCCACGCTCCGGCAGGCCCGCTACCGCGAGGCGCCCCGGAATGCCGAACCCGATCCCGTCGCCGCCGCCCTCGCCGCCGAGCAGGCAGGCGCGAAGGGCATCACCGCCCACCTGCGCGAGGACCGGCGCCATATCCAGGATGCCGACATCCGGGCGCTCCGCGAGAAAATCTCCACGAAACTCAACCTCGAGATGAGCGCCTCGGAGGAAATCCTGCGCATCGCGCTCGAGATCGTTCCCGATGACGTGTGCCTCGTTCCCGAGAACCGCCGGGAGGTCACGACCGAGGGCGGGTTGGATTGCTGCGGCCAGCTCGATGAGCTCCGGCCGGTCGTGGCACGCCTCAAGGATCGCGGGATCCGCGTCAGCCTCTTCATTGACCCGGACGACGAGCAGATCGCGGCGGCCGCGGAGTTGCAGGCGGACTTTGTCGAGTTGCACACCGGGGCTTACGCGCACGCCACGGAGCCGGAGTGCGAGCTCCGACGGCTCATGCGCGCCGCCCAACTCGCCGTGGCCGCAGGGCTCCGCGTCAATGCGGGCCACGGACTGAATTATCAAAACACGTCCGCCATCCTCGCGCTCCCGGGCCTCGAGGAGCTGAACATCGGGCACTCGATCATCTCGCGGGCGGTCATGGTCGGGATCGCCCAGGCGGTTCGGGAAATGCGCGTGATCGTCGAGGGCAAGTGAAAAATCACCCGACTGGCTGGGAAAATTTCCTGCGGGATTCGCTCTCGGAAATCGAGACGGCCGGACTGCTCCGATCCCTGCGGACCGTCAATTCTCCGCAGGCCGCCCGCGTCGAGGTCAACGGGCGGAGGCTCCTCAATTTTTCTTCGAACGACTATCTCGGTCTCGCCAACCACCCCGCGCTGCGTGAAGCGGCCCGCGAGGAGGCGGAGCGCAGCGGGTTCGGCGCGGGATCCTCGCGCCTCATCTGCGGCACCCTGGCGGCCCACGAACGCTTGGAAACCATGATCGCGGTATTCAAGCGCACGGAAGCGGCCCTCGCCTTTTCCAGCGGATACGCCGCCGCCATGGGGACGATCCCGGCGGTCTGCTCGAAGGATGACGTCCTCATCCTCGACAAGCTCTGCCATGCCTGCCTTGTGGACGCCGCACGGCTGAGCGGGGCGCACCTGCGGGTCTTTCCCCACAACGACCTGAACAAGCTCGAGAGCCACCTCCGCTGGGCGGAGAAGGCGCATCCGGGCCGCCGCGTCCTCGTGCTGGCCGAGTCGGTTTACAGCATGGATGGCGACCTCGCCCCGCTTCGCGAAATCGTGGAGCTCAAGGATCGCTTCGGGGCCTGGCTGTTCCTTGATGAGGCGCACGGGATCGGGGTGATTGGAAAAAACGGACGGGGTCTTGCGGATGCCGAAGGGGTTGCGGAACGCGTGGAAATCCAGATGGGGACTCTTGGCAAGGCGCTTGGCGCGCACGGAGCCTACATCGCCGGCGCCAGGCTCCTGCGCGGGTTTCTCGTCAACCGCGCCCGGAGCTTCATCTACTCGACCGCTCCCCCGGCCCCGGTTGCCGCCGCCGCGGAAAAGGCGTTGAAAATCCTCGCTTCCACGGAAGGCGCGCAGCTCGTCGGGTCGCTCTGGAACAACATCCGCAGCCTGTGCTCGGCCCGGAAAACCCCGCGCGCCTCCAGCGCGATCGTGCCGGTCATCATCGGCGACGAGACCGCCGCCATGTCCGCATCGGCGGATCTGCTCGAAGCCGGATTCCTCGTTCCGGCGATCCGCTATCCGACGGTCGCGAAATCAACCGCGCGGCTGCGGATCACACTTTCCGCCGCGCACACCGAAGCCGAGATCCTCGCCCTGGCCCGCGCGCTGCCGTAAAAATTTCTCAAGTACCCGTGCCGGAGGGGTTGGGGGGAGGCGGCCCCTGGGGCGGTTTGAGTTGGTCGAGGATCGGGCCGATCGTCGGGTCGGCTTTGAGAAGGGCCTCTTTCATCGCTTTGTGGAATTCCTCCATCGCGGCGTGACGTTCTTCGGGAGTTTTGGCGGCCTCCTTTTTCGCTTCAGCGGCCTGGACCGCCGGATCGTTCATTGCCTTCTCGTGTGCGGCCTTGAGCTTTTGACGGTCGCCCTCGCTGAGGTTTGCGAGCCCGGGCGGCTCGTTCCGCTTTCCGTCTCTCCCGCCGCGGGACTTTCCCAGCTGTTCTTTCATGATCTCCGCCAGTCCGGGATCCGCCTTCAGCATCGCTTCCCGCATCGCTTCGCGAAATTCCTTGGCACTCGCATCGGCTTTCTTTTTCAGATCGAGAACGGTGGGAGCCTGTAGTGCCTTCGCGCGGGCCGCCTCGAACCGCTCGCGCAGCTCGGGGGGCAGGCCCTCCCTCATCTTCTCGCGCATCTGGCCGCCGTCCTGGGGAGGTGGAGGATTCGATCCTGCCGGAGGCTCGGCCAATAGCATCGGCGTGCATGCGGCAATCAAGGGAAGGAGAAGTCTGGTTTTCATGGGTTGTAAGGTGGTGATGGACGATGCAACCCGGCGGTTTCGGAATAGTTGCGAAAAAAGACAGCTCCCGTTCATCCGGGCGCGCTCTGGACAGCGGGGAGGGAGACATGAAATGTGGCCCCCTTCCCCGGGAGGCTCTCGACAGTGACGCGTCCGCCGTGTGCCTCGACCACGCTTTTCACGATCGAGAGTCCGAGGCCGGTGCCGCCGGCATCCCGCGAGCGGTCCTTGTGCACGCGATAGAATCTTTCGAAGATGTGGGGTTGATCGCCGAGCGGGATTCCGGGCCCGTTGTCGGAAAACGAAATGCAAAGATCCGTTCCCTTGCGACGGGCCGTGATCCGGATGAGGAGATGTTCCACCTCGCCGTAGCGGAGGGCATTTTCGAGGAGGTTCGAATAAACCTGCTCGATCCGTCTTCCGTCGGCTTCCGCGAGGCAGGCGTCGGAAGCCCAGTCCACCTCGATGATCGCTCCGCGAGCCGCGATGTTCGGTTCGAGGTGTTCCAGCACATGGCCGAGCAGCTCCCGGAGGTCCGCGGCATGAAATTCCACAAGCTTCGCACGGTCTTCGATGCGCGAGATGGTCAGGAGGTCATCAATCAGGAGCGCGAGCCGGCGGCTGTTCTTGTGCATCGCGAGAAGCGACTTCCGCGCCATTTCCCTGTCCTCCATCGCCCCGTCGAGAAGGGTTTCCAGGAAGCCGTTGATGATCGCGAGCGGGGTGCGGAATTCATGCGAGACATTGGCGAGGAACTCGCGCCGGGTGGCCTCCAGGTTTCTGATCTTTGTCACGTCGTGGAAGACAACGAGCGCCGCTGGCGGGGGTGTCTGTGGGTTCGGCATGAGGCCCGCGATGTGGATGTCGAAATGCCTGAGCCGGTATCCGCCCGACGGGGAGGAGATCTCCAGGGAGATTTCGATGTTCTGCGGCCCCCCTTTTTCGAGAACCACGTCCAGGGCGCGCTGAAGTTCGTGTTTGCAAAAAATCTCGATGACCGGCCGGTTGAGCGGGGATTCGGTGAGGTCGAGGAGCGCCACGAGCGCATCGTTGACGAGCCGGATCCTTTGGGAACGGTCGGCGATGAGGACGCCTTCGACCATGCTGGAAAGAATCGCGCGCAGACTGAACCCCTCGTCGGTGATCTGCCGGTCAAACTGCTGGAGAAGCTCGGATATCTTCCGGATGTCCCGCTCGCTTTTCTGGAAGATGCCGGGCGTTGCGGAGAGGGGGGGCGGGCTGAAATCCCGCCGCGCGAGCCGCGCGAGGGATTGCCGGATTTGCAGGAAAGGCCGGACGACCTCGAAGTAAACCAGGGAACCGGCGATCGCGCAAAGAACGGCCCCGCCGGCCCAGAAAAACGCGCTCAATTTCCGGCCACCGCGTTGAAGCGGTAGCCCTCGCCCCGGATCGTCTCCAGCCTCCCGGAATGTTTTCCCAATTTTTCGCGGAGACGGCGCATGTGGGTGTCCACCGTCCGGGTGTCCATCGTGGCGTTCTGGTAGCCCCACACATCGCGGAGCAGCGTTTCGCGAGTGAGCGTGCGACCCCGCCGTTCCAGCAGCAGGCTCAAAAGCTTGAATTCGGTCGTCGTCAGGTCGAGGCGTTTGCTGTCGAGCCGGGCTTCAAAGCTCGTTTTATTGAGAGAGATTCCCTCGACTTCCACGATCTCCGAGCGCGCCACCAGGCGGCGGCGTTTGAGAAGCGCCTGAACACGCAGCACCAGCTCCCGCGGGCTGAACGGCTTCGTCACGTAATCGTCGGCCCCGAGCTCGAGCCCTTTCACCCGCTCGTGCGGCTCCCCCTTCGCCGTCAGCATCACGACCGGGATCGTCTCGGTGTTCGGGTCGCTTTTCAAGGCGCGGCAAACCTCGTGACCGTTCATTCCGGGCAGCATCAGGTCGAGGATGATGATGTCGGGCCGCTTCTCGCGGGCCGCCTGAAGCCCCAGATCCCCGGCCATCGCGATCAGGATCTCGAACCCCGCGCGCTGGAGATTGTAGCGCAGCAAATCCACCACGTCCGCCTCGTCCTCCACGACTAGAACTGAATCCTGCATGCGACGCCTTCGATACCCGAGACTTCTCCCTGCGGCAAGCCATCGTTGGCGCCATCGTTGGCGCCCTCTTCCGGGGAAAAGATTCGGGCCACCCGCTTGATTGATCAGAAAAACAAAAGAAACTGATCGGCGGTGGCCCGAATTGCTGCCTTAACCTGATGATTTGACCCGTCCGGGTGGAGGACGTTCAAATTATCTTCAAAATCAGAAATCAACACCGACCGGGCAGTGGTCGCTTCCGCCGATTTCCGGCCGGATGAATGCGGAGCGAAGCGAGGAGCGGATGGCTTCGGAGACGCAGACGTGGTCGATCCGCCACCCGATGTTCCGCTCCCGCGCCGCACTCCGCTGGCTCCACCATGTGTAGTGGCCGCCGCCTTTTTCAAATTCCCGGAAGGAATCGACGAACCCGGCGGCGAGCACGCGGTCGAAGGCATCGCGCTCCTCGATGGTGAAGCCCGCATTCCTCGTGTTCTCCTTCGGACGGGCGAGGTCGATCTCGCGGTGGGCGACATTCATGTCCCCGCAAAAAACCACGTTCTTCCGGCGTTGAAGGCCGGTGAGAAAGGCGATGAAGGCCGGCGTCCACCCGCGCGTCCGGTAATCCAGACGGGTCAGCCCGCGCTGGGAATTCGGGGTGTAAACGTTGACGATGAAGAAATCCTGAAATTCCGCGGTGATCACCCGCCCTTCGGCGTCATGCTCGCCGCGCCCGATCCCGTTCGTGACGGCAAGCGGCCGCTGGCGCGACAGGATCGCCGTCCCCGAGTAGCCGGGCCTCTGCGCGGGGTTCCAGAAAACATGATATCCCTCGAACACATGGTCCACCTGCTCCGGCCGTGCCTTGATTTCCTGCAGGCACACGACGTCGGCGTCGGTCCTGTCCAGGAAGTCCCCTTTGCCGAGGGCCGAGCGGAGGCCGTTGACGTTCCAGGAAACCAGCTTCATCACGCGAAAGCGAACTCCGCCCGGACCGCGTGGTGGTCGGAGCAGAGCGTCGGGATCACGGCATGGCTCACGACGCGGAGAGGGGGATTGAAAAACAGGTGGTCGAGAACAAACGGCTTCCGCCGCCAGGTGATCTCCTCGTTTTGCACGGTATGGAAACCCGCCGACTCAAACTGCCCGATGATCCCCTCGCCGGGCGCGCTGTTCAAATCTCCCCCAAGGATCGCCGGACCCCGCCGCGCGCACAATGCCGCTTCCACGATGTCCCGCTGCGCGGGATGCACCAAGCTCGAGGCTCCAATCATGAAAAATGCCTGCAGGTGGGTGTTCAGCAATCGCACCCCGCGGCCGCGGACGACCGTGGATGCCGTGATGAGCAGGCGTTGCGAGGGGGTTCTCTGCCGCCCGCCATACTCAAAATTCATCGCCGCCGCGGGAAGATCGGTCTTCTGGAAATCCCGCAGCTTCGTTTTGCTGAAGATCGCGAGCCCCAGCCCGAACGGGAGTTCGCTCTCGTTCGGCACGGGATACGAAAACACCGAGTCGTAGCCGCGCAGGTTCGCCCGAAGAAAACTGTAATGCGGAGGCGGGTCAATCTGCCCGCCACCCTCGAACCCCCGCTCGACCTCCTGCAGAAAAACGACATCGGCATCCTGCGACTTCAGAAAATCGCATGTCCCCTCCAGGTCCACCCTGGAATCATCATCCGGATTCGCCTCGTTCCAAGGCTGGCCGTTCTGCATGTTGAAGGTGAGGGCGCTGAATGTCATGAAGCGGTTTCTTGCCAATCCCGGACACAGGGCTGTATAAACCACGGCTCACACATTTGTAAATCATGTATCAACTCGTTCTCATCCGCCACGGCGAAAGTACCTGGAACAAAGAAAACCGGTTCACCGGCTGGACCGACGTCGAACTCAGCGACAAAGGCCGCGCCGAAGCGAAGGCCGCTGGCCAACTCCTGAAAAATGAGGGCTTCTCGTTCGACATCGCCTACTCCTCGCTCCAGAAGCGCGCCCTCAACACCCTCTGGTCCGTCCTTCAGGAACTCGACATCGTCTGGATCCCGATCGAAAAAGACTGGCGTCTCAACGAACGCCATTACGGCGCGCTCCAGGGCATGAACAAGGCCGAAACCGCCGCCAAATACGGGGACGAACAGGTTCTCGTCTGGCGCCGCAGCTACGACATTCCGCCGCCGCCGCTCGAAAAATCCGACCCGCGCTGGCCGGGCCACGACCCCCGCTATGCCGGGATCGAAAACCTCCCGCTCACCGAATGCCTCAAGGACACGGTCGCGCGCGTTCTCCCGCTCTGGCGCGAAAAAATCGCGCCGTCCGTCCAATCCGGCAAACGCGTCGTCATCGCCGCCCACGGCAACAGCCTCCGCGCGCTCGTCAAGTATCTCGACAACATCTCGGACGCCGACATCATCAGCCTCAACATCCCGACCGGCGTCCCCCTCGTCTACGAACTTGACGCCGACCTCAAGCCGATCAAGCACTACTACCTCGGCGACCAAGCGGCCATCGCCGCCGCCATGAACGCTGTCGCCAGCCAGGGGAAAGCGAAATAACCGCGCCGGGAAGATCAACCCCGAAAACCGCTTTCTTTTACAGGATGGACAGCGGGGATCGGCTCTGAGAGAGGATGGGCGATGGATGCGATAATCTTTGACCTCGACGACACACTCATCGTGGATGAGCAGGTCTCCCAATCGGCCATGGAGGCATCGGCGCGTCTCGCCGCGAAGCTTCACGGCGCGGACATCACCCGCTTTCTCGCCGACACGCGCAGGATCGCGCCTGTCCTCTGGCGCGACAACCCGGCCCGCGCGTATTGTGCCGAGATCGGGATCACCGCCGAAGAATGCCTCTGGGCGGATTTTTCCGGAGAATCTCTCTTCTCTCTCCGATCATGGGCGTTCCATTTCCGCCGCTCTCTCTTCGATGCCGTCCTTCGCGAGCAGGATCTCACGGGTGATGACGGGGCCCTCGCGGAGGAGTTCGCCTCCTCACGCCGAAGGCTTCAGCGTCTGATGCCCAACGCCAAAGAAACCCTCGCCCGCCTCAAACCGGCTTTCAAAATCGGCCTCCTCACCAACGGAGATCCCGGCCTCCAGCACGAAAAAATCGCCTCCTCCGGACTCGCCCGGTTCTTCGACGCCATCACGGTCTCCGGAGAACACGGGATCGGAAAACCCCAAAAGGAAATTTTTCACATCCTTCTCGGGGAACTGGGAATCAGGCCGGATGCCGCCATGATGGTCGGCAACAGTCTCGTCCGCGACATTGCGGGCGCCCGCAACGCCCGCCTCGCCCGCGCGGTCTGGCTCCATGTCCCCGGATCGGAAGAGTATGCCGAGGTCACGCCGGACCATACCATCTCCGGCCTCCATGAACTCCCGCCGTTGCTTCTCGCCATGACAAATCATTGATGCGTCGGCATCAATGATCTCAAGAAAAACGCCCCGGTTGGAACCGGGGCGTTTTTGTTGAAGTGATTAGTAGCGACGTGGGGGACGGCGATCTCCGCCGCCTCCGCTGCCGGCCTCGCGGTCTTTGGCCTCGTTCACCGTGAGCTTCCTTCCATGAAGCTCCATGCCGTTGAATTTTGTGGCCGCCGCTTGGGCGCCTTCCCCGTCGGACATGGTGACAAAGGCGAATCCGCGTGAGCGGCCGGTTTCTTTGTCGTTGATGAGAGCCGTCTCGCTGACGGTTCCCGCTTGGGAGAAAAGATCGTTAAGATCCGCCTCGGTGGTGTCGAAGGAAAGATTCCCGACGTACAGTTTGCTTTTCATAGTTGTGTGTTTCGAGGTCTGTTCTGTGCGGCTGTTTCCGGTTGCCGGATTTAAAATCGCCAATGAGAATTTGCGGCTCTCGCCGAAAGAAAAACAACTAGCAACCTACCATACCCCCATTAGGGCCTCGTTTGTAAACGTAAAGCATCTTTGCGCAGGTGCAAGAGATTTTTTCGCGTCACGCGCGCCCGGATCGGGCGAGCAGCCGCCGGTACAGCTCCTCGTGGCGTTTCGCGGAAGCCGTCCAGGAGCAGTCGGTCGAGCGCGCGGCCCGGACGAGCGAAGCCGTGTCACCGGTGCGGACCGCGCGGTGGATCGCATCCCTCAGAGCTCCCGTGGAAATGTTGTGGAAGACAAATCCATTCCCTTGGCCGCTGACCGGATCGTAATCCTGGACGAACTGCCGGAGGCCGCCACAATGGGCGGCGATCGGGATGACTCCGTTGCGCAGCGCGAGCATGAGGAGTTCGCCGCCGGGTTCGACAGGCCCCGGCAGCAGGAGGAAATCCGAACCCGAAAGGGCGAGGTGGAGCAGCCCGGCATCCACCGGTGTGATGTTGGCGAAGCGTCCGGCGTGGCGGCGGAGCGCGATGCCGAGAGCCGCGCGCACGCTTTCCCCGACTGGTCCGAGCAGAAGCACCCGGACCTCCTCGGCCGGCAGGCGGTCGAGCACTTCGAGCAGGATGTCCACTCCGGCACCGTGCGTCGCCGAGGCATCGGCGAGAATGATCCTGCCCGCGGGAGCGAGCCCGGCCCGTGCAAAAAGTTCATCCCGGGCGCGGGACTTCTCTTCCGGCGGGAAGACCGGCCAGTCGGATTCCTTGAGCCCGTCGGGGATGCCCTCCAATTTCCCGATCTGCTCACGAAGGACGTTTTCGAGTCCGCAGCCGAAGGCCGGCGTCTGCATTTCCGTCACAAACCGCCGTCCCGGCAGGACGACCGAGTCGGCGGCCAGAATCCCGCCCTTCAGGAAGTTCATGCTTCCGAAAAACTCGAGGCCGCGATCGGAAAAGTTTTCTCCGGGAAGGTTTGTCAGCGCAAAGTCATAGCTCCAGAAATTCCCCTGGTATTCGAGGCTGTGCGGGGAAAGGACCGTGACGACCGGCAGTCGCTGGTCCCTCACGAACACCGGGAGGAGCGCCGACTGCCAGCCGTGGACGTGGACGACATCGGGAGAAAGACGCCGAGCGAGCTCGACCGCGCATTTTGTGAAGAAGATGAACCGCGCCGAGTTGTCCTGGTAGTCGCGTCCCTCCGCGCCGTAGAGCCCGCTGCGGTCGAAAAACTCGTCGCGCGCGACGAAGAACACCCGCACCCCGCCCGGCGCGCGGGTTTCGAAAATCTCCGCGGGAAGCTTCGACGGGCCGATGGGCACGGAGAATTTGATCTTCGTGCGTTTCGCCTTGTGGGATTTCTCCTCCCGGATGCAGCGGTAATAGGGAAGGACGACCGACACCTCGTTGCCGGCCTCGCCGAGCTGCGCGGCCAATGCCAGGATCTCCCCGGCCAATTCTCCGGTGTCCGCAAACGGTGCCATCTCGCTCGCCGCCATCAGAATCTTCATGCGGCAATCTTGAAGGGATCCCCCGGCCGGAGTCGAATCTTTAAAGCGGAGCTCCCGCCAATAAATCACGTCGGGCTTGGGACAAGCGGCATGGGCGTGTCGTGATCGAGCGCCGTGCGGCAGGTGTCGAAGAACTCCTGGCGCGTGGACACCCGGCGGATGGCGTGAAGGAAAGCCGGGGAGATTCCCTCGCCGAGGAAGTTCATGTATTTTTTCATTTTTTGGACCCGCGAAAATTCGGGGGCGGCGCCGGCGCAACCGGCTTCGTAAAGCGCTTCGACATAGGCCAGCACGTCGCGGCCCGTGGGCAGGGTGACCTCGCGCCCTTCGAGGCGATCCCGGATCTGGCGGAAGATCCAGGGGTTGCGGACCGCGCCGCGTCCGATCATCAGCCCGCGTGCGCCGGTCGCCTCCAGCATGTGCAGAGCCTCCTCCACCGAGGAGATGTTGCCGTTGGCGATCACGGGAAAGGGCAGGGATTGGACGGCCCGGGCAATCCGGCCGAGGTGGACATGCGGGCCGAATTTTTCCCGGACCGTGCGGCCATGGACGGTGAGCAGGTCGAGCCGGTGGCGGCTGAAAATTTCCAGCAGCCGGTCGAATTCCCCGGGATCCGCGAAGCCGAGGCGTGTCTTCACGGTGAACCCGCGTTCAATTCCGCCGCGAAGCGCGCCGAGGATCTCATCCACGCGCGCGGGGTCGCGAAGCAGTCCGCCGCCCGCGCATTTGCGATAGACGACCGGTGCCGGGCATCCCAGGTTCAGGTCCACCGCCGCCACGGGATAGCGTTCCAAGCGGCGCGCGGTTTTTACCATCCACCCGACATCATTGCCGATGATCTGCGCGACAGCGGGCTTGCCGGTCGGGTTCTCGGTGATCGAGCGCAGGATCGCCCGTTCGGGCCGGTATCCGGAGGTGACGCGGAAATATTCCGTGAAATAAATATCCGGCCCGCCATACGAGGACATGAGCTTCCAGAAGGCCCAATCGGTGACATCCTGCATGGGAGCCAGCGCGAGGACCGGACGGCCGATGGGAAAAAGGTTGTTCATCGAAACTTCGCGGCGGCCCCGCCCGCCCGCGTGCCGGTGGAGAAACACCCCTGCATGAGGTAGCCGCCGGTCGGCGCCTCCCAGTCCACCATCTCGCCCGCGACAAAAATTCCCGGGAACCGGCGCAGCATCAGGGTTTCATCGAGTTCGCTCCAGCAGACCCCTCCGGCCGACGAGATCGCCTCGGCCAGCGGACGCGGCCCGGTGAGCGTGATGGGAAAGGCTTTGACGGCGTCCGCGAAGCCTTCGCGCGACGTCCACCGGGCGGCCCGGCCGCGCATCAGAACCCGGGCCGGTTCCTGGATGTGGCAGCGTTCGAACGCCTCGTTCAGATGAAACTTCGCGGGCAGGCGGGCGATGAGATCATCGCGCGAAAACGAGGGTTTGAAATCCAGAAAAACGGCGGGGTCCGCGCGCAAGGCGGGCGTGAGAGCGTAGATCGTTCCGCCCTCCAGCCCGTAACGCGTGATCATCAACTCCCCCGCGGCGGAGGTTTCTCCGGCACGGGCGCGGATGTTTTTCAGCGGCTGCCCGCAGGCATGTTGCAGGACATCCTCCGGCCAGTCGGTTTCCCATCCGCAGTTGGCGGGGACCAGTGGACTGACCGCGATGCCGAGCGAATCGAAGGCCTGCCGCCAGGATCCGTCGGATCCGGTCACCGGCCACGATCCGCCGCCGAGGGCCAGGACCGCGGCGTTCGTCCCGGCGCGGACCGTTCCGGAAGGCGTCTGAAATTCCAGATGCCATCCCCCGGTTTGGCTCCGCTGCAAGCCGGTCCAGCGATGTCTTGGAAAAAACTCCACGCCGCGCCCGCGCAGTCGCGCGACCCACCGCCGGAGCAGGGGGGCCGACTTCATTTGTTCGGGATAGACCCGCCCGCTGGATGCGGAAAACGTGCGGAGGCCGAGGGTCTCCACCCATTCGCGCAGGGCTTCCGGAGAGAAGCTCCCGAGCAGGCCGCGCCAAATATCCCCCGGCATTTCCGGCCCGGAGTATTTTTCGGAAATCGCCCTGTCGGTGTTGGTGATATTGAGCCCGCCCCGTCCGGCCACGAGGAATTTCCGGCCCACCGAGGGCATCGCGTCGAACACCGCGACGCGGGCCCCCGCATCCGAAGCGACTTCCGCAGCCCGCAATCCGGCCGGGCCACCGCCCACCACACAGAGCGGCAACTTCATAGACCGGCCACCGTAAGCCCTGCGCTTGCGGCGTCAAACGATTTGCCCTACAAAATGGCCGATGCTCAAAAAACTTTCGCTGGCCGCGGCGCTGCTGGCGGTTCTGCTGTTTCTTGCGGTCCTGATATTCCGGCGCGTGGCCGGTCCGACGGACGGGGCGTCCCTGCTGCCGGCCGACACCGTTTTTTACGCCTCTCTCACCGATCTGCCGCGCTCCATGCTGCGCTGGCAGGGGACCGCGCTGGCGGAGATCGGCAGGGCGTCCGCGGTGAAGGCGTTCCTCGAGAAGCCGCTCTCGAACTGGATGTCAGATCCCGGCACGGGAGAAGCCGGCGGGATTCTGGCCGGGCTGAAACCGACGCGTCTTTTCTTTGCCGTGACCGGGCTCTCGTCCAACCGCGTGGACGCGGTTGTCGGGTTCCAGTTCTGGGGAGGGAAAAAGGATTTCGATGAAGCGGTGGCGCGGCTTCGGAAGGAACTCCCGCCGGGCGGGACCACCGGCGAATCCTATGCGGGCGACGAAATTGTTTCCACCAGCCACGGGAAATTCAGCCTGTTTTCGGCGGCCCACGGGCGCTGGGGCTTTCTCGCGACCGACGGCGCCATCCTCAAGTCGCTTCTCGACCGGGCGTCCGGAAAGTCCTCCGACCTCCCGCTCGCGAAGTCTCCGGATTTCCAAAAGTCGCTGAAACACATGCTGCCCGCGCCGGATTTTCTTTTTTTCCTGCGGCCTCAAAAAGTGGTGGATGTCCTTTTGGAGACCGGCCGTTCTCTGGGAGCGGAAGCGATTCCCGGGCAGATCAGCGGACTCCGGGCGACCGAGGCGGTCGCGGGATCTTGGAAGCTGGACGGCAGGCTCCAGAGGGACGCGATCTTCCTGCTCCGCCCGGGCGTGCGGTCCGCGGAGTCGCTGGCCCACAAGGCCCTGCGTTTCACCGCGCCGGACACCGTGCTTTATGTGGATTTTCTCGCCCGCTTTGCCGGCCTTTCCGCGCTGTTGGAAAAGGCGCTTCCCGACCGCCGGGAAGCCGCCGCCGAACTTGCCGGGCTGGCGGTCAGCGCGTTCGGTCCCGAGGCCGCGGTCGTCGCCAATTGGCAAACCGGACAAATGACCCCGTCCATGGTCTTCGCGCTCGAGGTCCGGGATCCTGCGGTCGCCGGAGAATCGCTCAAAAGATTCCTCTCGTTTTTTCCGGAAACCCTGGTCACCGACCAGGCCGGGATCAAGCTCCACAGCATTCCTTCGATGTCGAACCCCCTGGCCTCGCCAACACTCACCCTCACGCGGGATTTCCTGATCGTGGGGCTCGACCCTGCGGTTGTTGCGCGGGCGGCCGGGGCGTCGGGACCGACGATTGATTCGCAGCCGGCCTTCGGCCCCGCCCTCCCCGCATTTCAATCTTCAAACGAGGCGTTTGCCTTTGTGGATTCCAAGAGGCTCGTCGAGCTTGCCTACAACGCGCTCCGTCCCGTCATCCTTTTTGGCGCGCAGGTCATGCCCGGAGTGGCGGGGATGATTGACACATCGAAACTCCCGCAGACCGACGCCATCGCCGGACACCTTCCCCCGGTCATCTTCTCGCAACAGCGCATCGAAGAGGGAGTGCTCATCGAATCCAGCGGGCCGCTCGCCGTGAGCCAAATCGCACTCGGCCTTGCCATCGGTGCCGCCGCGGGCGCTCCCGCCCCACACTGAGCCGCCCGGCGGTTCTTCGGAAATGCGAAAACCCGTGGCCTGCCCCGGATAAAATGGACCGGATCATTTTCCACCTCGACATGGATGCGTTCTTCGCCTCCGTGGAGCAGCGCGATGCGCCTGCCCTGCGCGGGCGGCCCGTCATCGTGGGCTCGCCCCCGGACCGGCGCGGGGTTGTTTGCGCGGCGAGCTACGAGGCCCGCAAGTTTGGCGTGAGATCGGCGATGGCATCGCGAACCGCCCACCGGATTTGTCCGGACGGGATATTCATCCGGCCGAGGATGGACGCCTACCGCAGGGAGTCACACGCGATCATGGGATTGCTGGCCGGGTTCGGAGGAGCGGTCGAACAGGTTTCTGTTGATGAAGCCTACCTCGACATGGGGCACCGGTTCGAACAATTCGATCCCGAAGCGGTTCTGGCTCTCGGGCGGGAAATGAAAGAGCTGATCCGTTCCGAACGCAACCTGACCGCCAGCATCGGGATCGGCGGCAACAAGCTCCTTGCGAAAATCGCAAGCGACCACGGCAAACCGGACGGGCTTTTTTCCATCGGGGAGGCCGAGCGGGTGCGGTTCCTGCGGCCATTGCCCGCCTCCGCCATTCATGGCGTTGGGAAAGTGACGGCAGGCGTTCTCGCCGGGGCGGGCTTGCGCACGATTGGAGACCTGCAAGATTATCCGGGCGACCTGCGGGCGCTTGTCGGATCGTTTGCCCACATTCTCAAACGATACGCATTCGGAGAAGACGACCGGACGCTCGAATACGATGGGGAGATCAAGAGCGTGAGCGCGGAGGAAACCTTCGAGCGCGACACGGACGACCGCAGGGTGCTTGTGCCGGCCCTGAAAGACCAGTCGCGGGAACTCGCCGACAAACTCGCCAAAGAGCGCCTCGCCGCAAGGACCGTCCAGGTCAAGGTCCGCTACAGCGATTTCAAAACCCTCACGCGTCAGACCAGTGTCGAGGAACCGGTGGAGAGCGCGGAAGAAATCTATGCCATCGCGTGCTCGATCCTGCGCCGCGAAAAGCTGGTCACCCGACCGCTCCGGTTGCTCGGCCTGGGAGTGAGCGGCCTTGTGCCGCCCAGCACGCAACTCTCTCTTCCGCTTGGAACCCGGATCCGGTGATTGGTTGCCACAGAGGACACAGAGAGCACTGAGAAAGAAGGAAAAAGGCAGTCCGGGCTTGGATAGATTTGTCCATCTTGTTTGTAGTGGTTTTCCTCCGTGTGCTCTGTGACCTCTGTGGCTGAAAAACCGTTTCAGGTTGAACGTGCTCAGGACAGACGACTCGACAAACGATAGATAAAGGGAGGGGCATCGCCCTCGGTGCCCTTGCTGTGGCAGAGCGGATGCCGGGGGCGACATCCCTCCATTCATTGCGCTTACGCGCGGATCAGGGTTGCTTGCCGACAGGTTGCTTGCCGATTCTTGACGCATCGTTCCTGAATCGACAGGATTTATCTCGCATGAAAAATCTTCTTCTCGCGGTTTCTCTCGTTCTTTTTTTCTCCGCGCACGCTCACGCACGGCTCGGGTGGACACTGAAAGAATGCGAGGCGAAGTATGGGAAATCTTCCATCCTGCCAGTGACCGGGAAAAAATTCAAAGAGTCGAGCGACGACAAGAGTCGAGCGTCGAAGCCACATTTCACAGAGAACTTGTTTTCACGGCCACCAAGCTCCTTGAAATGAAGCGATGCATGACGGGGATCTTTCAGCCAGAGCG
>JBAXTX010000054.1:0-16297 GCA_037129975.1 Verrucomicrobiia bacterium
GCAGGAGGGTCTCGGCATTGGCCACGTCGGTGAGGTAGCTTTTGCCGTCGGCGGCCTCCAATTTCAGTCGGTGACAAATTGTCACCGACTGGTTTCCTTCCTTGGCAAGCCGCTCTTTCAGCTTGTTCCAGTATTTTCTGGCCGTCTGAAAATCCGGCTGCTGGGTGAGGACTTGGATGATGTCCACAACGGAGAAAAACCACGTTTCGGTCTTCTCATCGTAAATGCGGCGGATTTCGTGTCCCTCAAAAATGGCGAGGTCTTTTTTCACAATGTTGGAGTGAGTTTCAACCGGTGAAGGAGCGTCACCGGTTCGGCGTTTCCCGAATTCAGTTGGTTACAGTTTGTAACCGCCTCCGGCAACCGGTAACAGTTTGTTACCAGTTCACGCATCGTTGTTCGAGCAAGGGAAGTCATAGCAGCTTGCGGATGGTGGTTAAAACTTCCGCGCTCTCGGCGTCCAGCGCGGCGATCTCGTCCATGATCTCCTCCGGGTTGCGGTGCGCGATTTCCTCGCCGCCGTCCGGGTTCTTCACGGAGAGGTCGAAGGTCTTCGGGTCGATGGCCGCGACGTCCACGCTCCAGCTTTTGGGCGAGTCGGCGAACGTCTTTTGCAGATTCACGAACTCGGCGAGGTCGGCGTCGTTGAGCGGGTTGGTCTTCCCCATGTTGCGGCCGGGATCGAGCTGGTAGAACCACACCTTGCGCGTGCTTTTTCCTTTTTTAAAGAAGAGCACGACTGTTTTCACGCCCGCGCCGATGAACGTGCCGCCGGGGCAGTCGAGCACGGTGTGGAGGTCGCATTCTTCGAGGAGCTTTTGCCGCAGGCTCACGGAGGCGTTGTCGGTGTTGGACAGGAACGTGTTCTTGATGACGATGCCCGCCCGTCCACCGGCCTTGAGGACTTTGATGAAGTGCTGGAGGAAGAGGAACGCGGTCTCGCCGGTGCGGATGGGGAAGTTTTGCTGCACTTCCTTGCGCTCTTTGCCGCCGAACGGCGGATTGGCGACGATGATGTGGAACCGGTCCTTTTCCTGCACGTCGGCGAGGTTCTCGGCGAGCGTGTTGGTGTGGATGATATTCGGCGCCTCGATGCCGTGAAGGATCATATTCATGATCGCGATGACGTAGGCGAGCGACTTCTTTTCTTTCCCGTAAAAGGTGCGCTCTTGCAGGAATCGGTCCTGCGCGACGGTGCGCTTGGGGTTCCGGGCTTTGAGGTAATCGAAGGATTCGCAGAGGAAACCGGCCGATCCGACAGCGGGGTCGCAGATGGTCTCGCCGAGTCGGGGCGCGGTGACGGCGACGATGGCGCGAATGAGCGGGCGCGGGGTGTAATACTCGCCGCCGTTGCGCCCGGCGTTGCCCATGTTTTTGATCTTGGCCTCGTAGAGGTGGGAGAGTTCGTGCTTCTCGGTCTGGGACGCGAAGCGGAGTTCGTCGATGTGATCGATGATCTCGCGCAGGTTGTAGCCGCTCTGGATGCGGTTCTTTATCTCGCCGAAGATTTCGCCGATCTTGTATTCGATGGTGTTCGGCCCGGTGGCCTTGGCCTTGAACCCGTGCAGGTAGGGGAAGAGCTTCTGGTTGACGAAGGCGAGGAGGTCGTCGCCGGTCTGGGCGGTGTTGTGGTCGATCCTGCCGTCCTTGCCCTTCGGCGCGGCCCACGCATCCCAGCGGTAAGGCGCGTCGAGGATGTGGGTGTATTTTTTGCCGTCCAGTGCGGCCTCGGTGGTCTTGTCGTGTTCGAGGGCGTCGAGGTATTTCAGGAAGAGCAGCCACGAGGTCTGCTCGGTGTAGTCGAGTTCGCTGGTGCAACCGGCATCTTTCCAGAGGACATCATCAATATTTTTGAAGGCTTGTTCAAACATGGGAAAAGTCAGCGCGTGTTGGCTAGGCAGGAACTACTGGGCGATCCACCGCATGGGGTGATGGTATAGCCGTTCCCGTGCGACCGGGCGAGAGGATTCCCTGATCCGCGCGTCAGCGCAATGAATGGAGGGATGTCGCCCCCGGCATCCGCTCTGCCACAAACAAGGGCACCGTGGCGATGCCCCTCCCTTCATTTTCCAAGGCTTATTGTTTAAGGCGGGCGAGCTGGGCGGCCGCAAGCCGGGCGACGACGGAGCCGGGGAAATCGGCCTGGATCGTCTCAAAAGCCGCCCGCGCCTCGTCGCGCCGGAAGTCGCGCAGGAGGATTTCCGCCTGGGCGTAACGGGCGAACGGGGCCGCATAACTCGCGGGATATTTCTCGGCAACCTGCTGGAATGTCGCGGCCGCGTCGGAGGATTTTCCGGAGGCGTCCTGGTTTTGCCCGACCCCGAGCAGGGCTCCGCCGGCAAGCGGGTGGTCGGGATAAGTTTTCAGGAAGCTCTGAAACGTGGCGGTGGACTCCCCGATCTTCCCGGCGTCGCGCTGCGCGGAGGCGAGGAGAAGGAGTGCGTCGGCCGCCGGCATCGTGCCACGGTAGTTTTTTGTCAGCGCCTCGTAGGCGGGGATGTCCTTTGCCACGGCGAGGGCGTCTTCGGCGGCGCGGTTCGTGAGCGTTGAGGAAACATACCATGCCAGCGAGCCTCCGCCCAGGATCACGACAGCGGCGGCGCCAAGCAGGAAGTTTTTCCTGTGACGATACCAGAAGAGCGAGGCATCAAACGCATCGAGCTCGACGACCGATTCATCGGTGGGAACGGCCATATTATCCTCCGACCTCCGCGCGGGCATCCTCGGCGAGAGCGGTGCTGAGGTAGCGTTCGCCGGTCGAGCAGGCGATCGTCACGATGAGTTTGCCGGCATTCTCCGGGCGTTTGGCCACTTCGATCGCGGCGTGGACATTTGCGCCGGAGCTGATCCCGGCGAGGATCCCCTCCTCTTTCGCCAGGCGGCGGGCCATGGCGAAAGCATCGTCGTTGCTGACCTGGATGCATTCGGTGATCAGATCCTTTCCGGAGGCGGACTTGAGATGGAGGTTGTTGGGAACAAACCCCGCGCCCGCGCCCTGGATCTTGTGCGGGCCGGGTTTGAGCGGCTGGCCGGCCAGCGTCTGCGAGATGACCGGCGAGTCCTTCGGCTCGACCGCGATGGCTTGGAACGAAGGCTTGCGGGCCTGGAGCGCCTCCACGCACCCGGTGATCGTCCCGCCCGTTCCGACCGCCGCGACAAAGATGTCCACCTTGCCGCAGGTGTCCTCCCAAATTTCCTCGGCGGTGGTTTTCGCATGGGCGGCCGGGTTGGCCGGGTTGTTGAATTGCTGGGGCATCCAGGCGCCGGGGGTTTCGTTGACGATTTCCTCGGCGCGCGCGATCGCCCCCTTCATGCCTTCGGAGCCCGGCGTGAGAACGAGCTTCGCCCCGAGCATGGCGAGCAGGGTGCGGCGCTCGAGGCTCATGGTTTCGGGCATCGTCAGGATCAGCCTGTATCCTTTGGCGGCGGCCACAAAGGCGAGCGCGATCCCGGTGTTCCCGCTGGTCGGCTCGACGATGAGCGTGTCCGGCTTGAGGATGCCGCGCCGCTCGGCGTCCTCGATCATGGCCGCTCCGATGCGGTCCTTCACGCTGCCCAGCGGATTGAAGAATTCGCATTTCACGGCGATCGTCGCCGGGAGGCCGGCTGTGATCCGATTGAGTTTGACCAGCGGCGTGCGGCCGACCGTCTCGACGATGTTGTTGTAGATTTTTCCCATGGGAATATCCGGAGAACCGGAAGGAAACATCTACACGGCCAGCCTCCGCCCCGCAACTGGGAAATTCACCTTCGGCCGGTGATTGACAAGCCCGGATAATCAGCAAATCTCATTCCCAATGACCACTGAACTCCTGGCACGGGCGCAGTTCGCATTCACCATAGCGATCCATTATCTCTACCCGCCGCTGAGCATCGGCCTCGGGCTGGCTCTGGTCATGATGGAGGGCCTCTGGCTCAAGACCGGAAACCCGATGTTCCACAGCATGGCGAGGTTCTGGACAAGGATTTTTGCGCTGACGTTCGCGATCGGCGTGGCCACCGGGATCGTGATGGAATTTGAGTTCGGAACAAACTGGGCGACGTATTCGCGGTTCGTCGGGGACATCTTCGGGAGCGCGCTGGCGGCGGAGGGGATCTTCGCGTTTTTTCTCGAATCCGGTTTCCTGGCCCTGCTCCTCTTCGGCTGGAACAAGGTCGGACCGCGGATGCATTTCTTCGCGACCTGCATGGTGGCGTTCGGCGCGCACTTCAGCGCGGTGTGGATCGTCGTTGCGAACTCGTGGATGCAGACCCCCGCGGGATATCATCTGGAGACGGTCGTCAACGGGAAGACGGTCGTGCTCCCGCAGGATTATGTGGTGACCACGGCCGACCTGACGAGCGTCCGCGCGGTCGTGGACGATTTCTGGGCGATGGTCTTCAATCCTTCCACCATGGACCGCCTCACGCACGTTGTGCTCGGCGCCTGGATGGCCGGGGCGTTTCTCGTCGTGAGCATCAGCGCGTTTTATCTTCTGAGAAACCGCCATCTCGATTTTGCCAAAGCCTCGTTGAAAATCGGCCTCGGCTTCGCGGCTGTCGCGAGCCTTCTCCAGATGGTCAGCGCCGACTTCACCGCCAAGGGGGTCGTGCGCAACCAGCCGATCAAGCTCGCCGCGCTGGAGGGCGTCTATCAAACCGCCCCGCGCACCCCGATGACCCTCTTCGGTTATGTGGATGCGAAAAATGAAACTGTTGTCGGCCCGAAAATTCCCGGCCTGCTGAGCCTGCTGGCATGGGGGTCGGTTGACAAGCCGGTCGTCGGACTCCGCGACATGCCGGGCGCGGAATTTCTCAAAGCGCGCCACCCGGGCGCCACCCCGCGGGAATTTCCCGCCCTGCGGAAATCCTACTGGCCGAATGTTCCGGCGATTTTCCAGTTTTACCACATCATGATCATCGTGGGGGTGGCGCTGTTGGGGCTGGTGGTTGTCGCGTGTTTTTTCTGGTGGCGCGGATGGCTTTTCGACACGGGCCGGCCTCGCACACGCTGGCTTCTCACGGCGCTGGTCTTCTCGGTTCTCGGTCCGCAGATCGCGAATCAAGCCGGCTGGTTCACGGCCGAAATGGGCCGCCAACCTTGGATTGTTTACGGCCTCCTGCAAACCTCCGAGTCCATTTCCAAGGTCGTCTCCGCAAACCAGATCGTGGCATCGCTCGTCCTTTTCGCCCTCGTCTATGCCCTCCTCTTCGCGATGTTCATTTTCCTCCTCACCCGCAAAATCCAGCACGGGCCGGTGGAGGAGGAGGACGAAATGCCCGACAGCTGGAAGGCCCTGATCCGCACCACCCCCCGCGCATGACTCTCCCCGACCTCAACATCATCTGGTATCTCCTCGTCGGTGTGCTTTTCACCGGCTACGCGATGCTCGACGGCTTCGACCTCGGGGTCGGCGCCCTCCAATTGTTCGTCAGGAAAGACGAACACCGTCGGCTGTTTTTGAACTCGATCGGTCCGGTATGGGATGGCAACGAAGTCTGGCTCGTCACCGGCGGCGGCGCGCTCTTCGCCGCGTTTCCCGAGGCCTACGCCACGGTCTTCTCCGGGTTCTACCTGGCGTTCATGCTGCTTCTCTGCTCGCTGATCTTCCGCGCGGTGGCGATCGAGTTCCGGAGCAAGGAGGAATGGACGTGGTGGCGGCAGTTCTGGGATGTGGCGTTCAGCGCGGGCAGCTTCGTCTCGGCGCTCCTCATCGGCGTCGCCATGGGGAATATCGTCCGCGGCATCCCGCTCGACGCCAACCACGAATTCGCCGGGACATTCCTCGGGCTGCTGAACCCGTATGCCCTGCTCATGGGCATCACGACAGTCCTCCTTTTCTCCATGCACGGCGCGATTTATCTCGCGATGAAAACCGAGGGAGAGCTCCATGCCATCGTCAGCGGGTGGATCCCGCGGCTCATCGGCGCGTTCCTCGTCTCGTATTTGCTCTTCAACATCTACACGCTGGTGGACGTTCCGTGGGTCCTCGAAACCGTCCGCGCCCGGCCGCATGTGCTGCTCGTCGTTGCCGCGAACGTCCTCATCGTGCTCAACATCCCTCGCGAAATCCACAAGGGACGGCCGTTCAACGCATTCCTTTCCTCCTGCGCCGCGATGGCGCTCATGATGGCGACCTTCGGCCTGACGTATTTCCCGAACATGGTCCTTTCGAACCCGGAGCCCGCGCACAGCCTGACGATCACCAATGCGGCATCAACCGACAAAACCCTCGGGATCATGCTCGTCATCGCGATCATCGGCGTGCCCCTCGTCCTCGCCTACACCGCCAGCATCTACTGGGTTTTCCGCGGGAAAACCTCGCTCACGAGACACAGCTACTGATCCCTCAAATCTCCAGCGGCTTGGGCGCGCGGGTGAGAAGCTTCGGCCCGCGCACGGTCACCACCGCCACATCCTCATGCCGGACGCCTCCCAGCCCGGGGATATAGATCCCGGGTTCGACCGTCAGCACCTGGCCGGGCAGAAACGTCGCGGCGGCAAAACGCGGCGACTCATGCACCTCGAGCCCCAGCCCGTGTCCCGTCCCGTGAAAGAACCCCTGCCAGCGCCCGTCGCGAATCTCCGTGGGATAACCCTCCGCGGCAAAAAACTCCTTGATGGATTCGTGCGCCAGCCCGCCCTGGTTGCCGGGCTTCATGTGTTTCAGCGCGATCTCCTGTCCCGCAAGGCATGTCTCCCACAGCCGGCGCTGCGCGTCGCTTGCCGTGCCCCGCACGACCGTTCGCGTGATGTCGCCAAAATATCCCGAGCGCGTGTCGCGCGGAAAAATATCCAGAATGATCATCTCGTTCGCGCGGAGCGGCCCGGTCCCGCGCCCGTGCGGATCGCACGCCTGTTCGCCCCCGGCCACGATCGTGTCTCCGCGCGCCTCCCCGCCCGCCCGCACCACCGCTGTCTCGATCTCCATCCGCAGAGCCTCGGATGTCAGAACCCGGCGCCCGATCGCAAGCCGTCCGTCCCGTCGCGGCAGGGCCGAATGGAGGATTTCCATCGCCCGCGACATCCCGGCCTCGGCAATCCGTATCGCCGCCTCAATCGCCCGGACCTCGGCCCGGGACTTGATCTCGCGCCCTGGGAAAAGAGGTCCTTTTGACGGCTTCAGCCGGACGCCTTCCTTTTTCAAATGCCGGGCCAGGCCCAGCGGAAAATCCTGAGGAACGACCAGGCTCCGCACCTTGTTCGCCCGCAGCCAAACCGCCACAACACGCGCATACGACGGCTTTTTCTTTTTGGTCCCCCGAACCCCGCTCTCCACTTCCGAATACGCATCCACCCGGTCCACCGCCGCCTCCCGCCTCCCGCGATCCACTTCCAGATCGGAGAGCAGAAGAACCCTCTTTCCCCCGGCCTGCAAAAGCGCGAACGCATCCGGCGCCCGGAACTTCGTGGCATAAAGCTGGTCGGCAGACCCCTCGCTCGAGGCGACGATCAATTTCGCGCGCGGCATCCATTCCCACTACCACGGCCCCGCACTCCCGGCGAGACATGATTGCTCCCTCCCTGCGGAAAAGAAGTGCGCGCCACCCCGTCCCAATCATTACGATCAGATGAAAGACCGGGCAAAGAGGGTGTCGTTGTAGAAGCGGCGTCCCGCCGCTTGGAGAAAGCATCCAAGCGGCAAGATGCCGTTTTCATCGTATGATTGGAGCAACCCGTCGAGGGCGTTCAATTCCGTTGACAACTGGCGACAAAGAAGAGGAATTTGAGGTGTTTTATCTATCGCCGCAAGCGGCGGGAATTTTCACCCATCGAGATCGAGATTAAATCGGCTTTGGGTAGAGTAGGGAGGGAAGTCACGGGATGAGAGGACGAATCCAATAACCGCCGACTTTCTTCCCCCTCGTCAAACCGGACGGGCAGATTTCCTGCATCCGGCTTTAGCAGGGCGTTATTGTGCGACGCATTCACAGGTAGATGAGTCCCATCCTTTCGAGTTGAGACAAAGGGACAAAGTTGCACAGGTTCGCAGCTTGAAAGAGCTTTTGGCAGATCGCTGGTCGAGTGCGGGCTGGTTGGCAGGCAGTCGCAAGAGGAAGCCGGAATGGCTGCGCTGGGAACGGGTGTATGGAGAACTCGGGCTGACGAACTGGCGTTCCGGCGCACGGCGGGAATATCGGGCGCATCTGGGTCGGAGAATTCGTGTTACACTCCGATCAAATCACGGGAACTCGGTGGCGTCTGATTTTTCAATACGCGCGAGATGCGGAGCGCGGGGCTCGTTCGCAATGTGATGAAAGATTCGCCGGGGAGGGCGGCGGAGCGAAGGGAGCAAGATCGTGCGACGCGGTTGCTGGTTGAGGGAACGCGACGCCTGGGCCTGGAGTCCCTGTCTGGAGGAACCCCTTTGCAACGGTATATGCTCGCACGGTGGGTGCGGACGCGGACGAGGGTGGGGACGCGCTGGCTGGCTGGGCAAATGGGGTTTGAATCGATCGGCACGTTAAGCTACGGGCTTTGGCATGTTGGGCAACGAATGAAATCGGATCGGAAAATCCAACAGCGATGGAAATTGCTTGATTCCTATAATCCAAAGGACTCCCAGCTCGTTGCCAGAAAAACTGGCGTATATTCACGGTCAGGTATAGTTTTGCGTCATGACAGTCCAAGAAGTCAGAACCCTGCCGACAGAGGAAAAATTCAGATCATGGAAACCATCTGGGAGGATCTGAGGGAGCGGTTTGAAACATCGGAGATCACCCATCAACTCAGAAACCTTCTGCGCGACCGTCGGGCACGGGTGGCGAAGGGAGAGGCCCGGTTGTTGGATTGGGACAGCGTCAAGTGCGCGATCGGCAGAGGATGACCATTCAAATCTCCGAGGATGCGCTGGATGATCTGAACGAAGGTTTTCTCTTCTATGAGGTCCAGGCATCCGGGCTGGGCGATTATTTTACAAGCTGCCTGCGGGCCGACATCGAGGGGCTCCGCTTTTCGGCGGGGATTCACAGAATCCGTGAAGCGCAGGCGCAATTGTCGAAGCTCTGCCGTGGCGGCCGGAAATTCGTGATCGCGAACCGCGACAAGCCGGTCTTTGTCGCGCTTCCCGTTGCGGACATGTGGCGCACGCGCTGAAATGTTCTAGGCGAAAACATCCTGCCCGTTTTCGCGGTCCTGCCAGCGCCGGACCCGGAAGATGTGGGCCTGGCGGGAGTGCGGGTCGAGGGCGACGAAGTTCCGGCTTCCGTGCCAGGTGAAGCGCTCGCCGGTCAGCAGGTCCTCCATGACATAGGCCTCGTTTTCCCCGATGCCGAAGTCGGCGAGAGGGACGTGGACGAACGCGGTCTGCGGCTGACAGGGATCGACCGTGACGACGATGAGGACGAGGTTGTCCAGCGAGACGGTCGCCTTGCTGAAGCAGAGGATGTTGTCATTTTCCGCCGTTTGGATGCTGAGGTTCGCGTATTCTTGCAGCGCGCGGTTCTGGCGCCGGATCGTGTTCAGTTTCGTGAGAAATTCCTTGATGTTGCCGGGGGCATTCCAGTCGCGGCCCTTGAACTGGTATTTCTCCGAGTCGGCGTATTCCTCGCGTCCGGGGAGGGCGGAATTTTCGCAGAGCTCGAACCCGCTGTAGATGCCATAGACCGGGCAGGCCATCGCCGCCAGCACCGCGCGGATGAGGAAGGCCGGGCGTCCGCCGTTCTGAAGGAATTCCGGAAGGATGTCGGGGGTGTTCGTGAAAAAGTTCGCGCGGAAAAATTCTTTGAGGTCCGACCGGGTCAGCTCGGCAAGATACCCGGCGAGTTCGCATTTGGAATTCCGCCACGTGAAATACGTGTAGCTCTGATCGAAACCGGCCTTTGCCAGCTCCCGCATCATTTTCGGCCGCGTGAACGCCTCGCTGAGGAAGATGGCGTCGGGGAATTTCTCTTTGACCTCGGCGAGGACCCACTCCCAAAACGAGACCGGCTTCGTGTGCGGGTTGTCCACGCGGAAAATCCGGACCCCCCGCGCACACCAGAAGAGGAAGACGTCGCGAAGCTCGTCCCAGAGAGCCCGCCAGTTGTCGTTGTGAAAATTCAGAGGATAGACGTCCTCATATTTTTTCGGCGGGTTCTCGGCATATTTGATCGTGCCGTCCGGGCGTTTGAAAAACCACTCCGGGTGGGCTTTGACATACGGGTGGTCGGGCGAGCAGTTGATCGCGAAGTCGAGGGCGATCTCCATGCCGCGTGCGCGCACCTCGCCGACAAGCCACTCGAAATCCTTGAGCGTCCCGAGCTCGGGGGCGACATCCTTGTGTCCGCCGCCGTTGACCCCCTGCCTGCTGTTGCCGATGGCATAGGGGACGCCGGGCTCGCCGGGCTGGCAATTCAGCGAGTTGTTCCGGCCTTTGCGGCCGGTGGTCCCGATCGGGTGGATCGGCGGAAAATAGACGACGTCGAACCCCATCGCCTTCGCGTCGTCAATCCGGCCGAGGCAGTCGCGGAACTTCGAGCCCGAGTCGGGCCTGCCCTCGGCGGAGCGGGGAAAAAACTCATACCATGCGGCGAACGTCGCGCGTTCGCGTTCGACCCGGACCGGATGGAATGGCTCCGCTGTCGTGGAGATCGATCGGTCGGCATACACGGTCATGAGCGCGCAGAGATCGGGGTCGTGCGCGATCCCATGGGCCTGCTCCGCGTCGGAGGATTTCAGCGCGGCAGCAAACTTTTTCAGCGCGGCGGAATCCACTTTCCCGGCGCGCGAGCAGGCGGCTCCGACCAAGCCGGCCCCCTCGAGGATCTCGCTCTGCAGCTCGCGCAGGCCGGCCTCGAATTTTTTATCCAGCTCATGCTGCCAGGAGAAGAAGCCATCCCCCCAGGCCTCGATGGTGAATTCCCACGGTCCGGGTTCCGTCACGCAAAGGGTGCCGGTCCACCGGTCGTTGACGATCTGTCGCATCGGGGTCTCCCGCCAGGCGGACTCACCAGCCGGCCGCCATTTGAGCATGGCCGCCACCTCGTCGTGGCCTTCCTTGAAGATGTCGGCCTCGACGGTGATTTCCTCGCCGATGGAGCGCTTGATCGCGTAGCGGGCATTGTCGAGCGAGGGGGTGACGCGCCGGATGATCGCGGTTTCAGGCTGTTTGTTCATGGCAGTGAGTCGAGTATGCGGACAAGCTCCTGTAGTCCGTCAAGCCGGGATGCAACCTCGCGGAGCGAACGCCGCGCGGCGGGAATGTGCGCGAGAAAATCGGCGCGTCCTTTTTGCAGACCGAGGAAACCATACGCGCCGAGCGCCTGCATGAGCCGCTGGATCGCGCACCAGTCGAAGATCCCGCTGAAGTCGTCCGGGATATTCGCGCCGGACTGGAGGGCGAGGTGTTCGTAAAAGGCGAGCAATTCCCCGCGTTCGATCGGGGAGAGCGTGACGTAGGGATCGTAGAGCACGGAGGCCAGATCGTATTGCGCCAGCCCCGGACGCATGCCCTGAAAGTCAATCAGCCATGCCGTGCCGTCGTGAATCAGAATGTTCTGCGACTGGAAATCCCGGTGGACGAGAACCCGTGGCAACGAGGCCAGCCGGGCGGCCGCGACGTGGAGCTCCGGAAGGCCCGCAAGCCGCCGGACTTCCGCCGCCGGAAGACGGAAGTGGTTTCCGAGGCAGTGCTCGAAGAAATATCCCTGCTCCCAGAGGTAGAGAGGCTCGTTGAACTCGCGTTCGAGCGTGAGCGTCGCGCGGTCCAGGCTCCGCGTCGCGGCGGTGTGCATTTTGAAAATCTCGATCAACGCGGACTCGTAGAGCGGGCGCCGCGTGGCCCACGGGTGCTCGCGAAACGACCAGAGATCCTGCTCTCCAAGATCCTGCATCCAGATCAGACCCTCGGCGGGATCATGAAGGTAAATGTGCGGAACCTGCACGCCCGGGACGGCAAGGAATTTCGCGATGTCCACGTAGTGCCGGTTTTCCTCTTTGTGATCGGAATACTTCACCAGGATCATCGATCGGTCGGCGGCACGGATCCGGTAAAACTTCCTGTCGGACCCGCCTTTTTCGACGGCGGTGACTTCGAAATCCTCCGGCGCGTAACCGGGAAAATTCACGATGGTGTGATCAATGACCTGACGGATGGCAAGCATGGGTGCGGAGCTCGCAAGTCAACACGGCCACCGCCCGCGAGGGAAGTTCGAATCCTTGAGGGCTCGAGGAAAAGCTATGCCACCAGCATCGCCAAGATGGCTTTTTGCGTGTGCAGGCGGTTCTCCGCCTGACGAAAAATCGTCTCCGCATGCGCCTCAAAAGTTTCCGCGGCGATCTCTTTTCCGCGGTACGCCGGCAGGCAGTGCATCACCAGGGTCTCGGGAGCCAGGCGGCAAATATCGTCGTTGATCTGATAACCTTGCAGCTGCGCGATCCGCCTCCCGGCTTCCTCCTCCTTGCCCATGCTCACCCAGACGTCCGTGTAAAGCACCGAAGCTCCTGCCGCGGCGGCACGCATGTCGTCGGTGACAAAAACCCGTCCCTTCGCGCGCTCCAGCAGACCGCACGCCGGCTGGAAGCCTTCCGGCGCGGCGATGCGAAGCTCGAAGCCCATGCGGGCCGCCGCCCAGATCCACGATCGCGCGACATTGCAGTCGCCGTCGCCCACAAACGTGACGCACAACCCGTCGAGCGAGCCACGCGATTCGATGATCGTGAAGAGGTCCGAGAGGATCTGGCACGGGTGCTCCCCGTCGGTGAGGGCGTTGACCGTGGGGATGCCGCTGAATTCCGCAAAATCCTCCACGTCTTTCTGCGCGTAGGTCCGGATCACCGCGCCGTGAAGCATCCGGCCCATGACGCGTGCGGTGTCGCAGATCGGTTCCCCGCGTCCGAGCTGAATGTCGTCCGCCGCAAGGAACATGACATCTCCCCCCAGCTCCCGGATGCCGACCTCGAACGACACGCGGGTCCTTGTGGAGGATTTGGAAAACATGAGCGCCCAACATTTGTGGAGAAGCGGAAGCGACCCGCGATGCCCCCTCGTGGATTTCATCACGGCCGCCGAGTCAAGAATCCGGCGGATCGTCGCGCGGTCGAGAGATTCTATGGAGAGAAGATTTTTCATCGGGATGCCCGGCACGTCATAGCCGGTTTTTCGAGCGCGGTCGCGAATTTTTTGACAGCCTCCCGGATTTCCTCCCGTGTCACATTCAAGGGCGGGAGAAACCGGACGACGGTTTCTCCCGCGGGGATGACAAGCAGCCCTTCGGCCATCGAGGACAGGGTGGCCGCCAGCGCCACGGGACCGGATTGCTCCGGAAACGCGGAGGGATCGAGCTGAACCCCCAGCATCAGTCCCAGCCAACGCACGCCGGAAACTCCCGGAATCTTCGCGGCGAGGAGTGCGTCCGCCAGCTCCCCGCCAAGTTCGGTGGCCGCCCTGAGGAGTCCGTCCCGCTCGATGATCTCGAGCACTTTCAAGCCGGCCGTGCAACTCACCGGATTACCGCCGAACGTCGTCCCATGGCTTCCGGGCCCGAGCAGGTCGCAGAGCGGCCCGCGCTCGTCGGCTTCGCGGGACGCAATCCAGAATGCCCCGAGCGGAAACCCGTTCGCTATCCCTTTCGCCCAAGAAACTCCGTCCGGCTCGACTTCACGGGCGATGCTTTTCCATCCGCACCATCCGCCGGTGCGTCCGAGCCCGCACTGGATTTCGTCAAAAAGCAGCAGCCATTTGTGTTCGTCGCACAGTCGGCGCAGGCCCCTGAGGAATTCCGCCCGGGCGATGTGGATTCCGCCCTCTCCCTGCACCGGTTCGACCAACACCGCGACAGTCGCCGGTCCAGCCCCCGCCTCCACCGCCTCCAAATCTCCAAATGGCAGATGCCGGAATCCGTCCAGAAGCGGCCCGAAGCCCTTTTTCACTTTCTCCTGCCCGGTCGCGGAAATTCCCGCCATAGTCCTCCCGTGAAACGACCCCTCGAAAGTCAGGATTTCATGGCGGCCGGAAATGCTTCCCAATCGCCGCGCCAGCTTGATCAAACCCTCGTTCGCCTCCGCCCCGCTGTTGCAGAAAAAGACTTTTCCCGGCCCCGTGATCTTCACAAGCCGCCCGGCCAGCTCCGCTTGCGGAGCCGTGCGGTAAAGGTTCGACGTGTGGACCAGCGTTTCCGCCTGCGCCGTCACAGCGGCCGTGACCTCCGGGTGCGCGTGCCCCAGCGAACACACCGCGATTCCCGCACCAAAATCCAGATACTCCCGCCCCTCAAAATCCCAAACCCGGCAGCCCCGTCCCCGCGCAATATCCAGATCGAACCGCCCGTAGGTCGGGATCACAAATTCATCGTATTTTTCCGCCAATGGAGACATGGGAGAAAACTAGCCGATCCGGGGGATAAAGATGAGAAAAAAATGAGCCCGCCTGCCAGAAAGGGGTTGATTGTTTCGAAAACCGCTGTATCATTTTTTCCGTTGGGGGCGTACTGGTTTCGACTTGAAGTGTGAAACATGGTCCGCATGCCGAGGATGATTCGTTGGCCTCGTAAAAAATCGGATCAAACAAAATAAATGCAGATTACGAAGATCTCGCTCTCGCGGCCTAAGTAGCCGTGACGTGTCCCGGCGAACGCCTGCTACGCCGGGATGCGACGACAGCAGGCTAATTTTCCGCCGGGGTGGCCGCGGTGGGAAATGAATCGATTTCGTGGCCGCTCTGGGGTGGGTGGCGTGACGGTTCGCAGCTTCGCCCCGAGATCAAAGACCGCCTAAGCATGTAGAAGGTTGTGGTGATCGCTTGAAGGACAGGGGTTCGACTCCCCTCGCCTCCACTCTGTTTGTAATCAGCGGGTTAGATAGTCTGAAAAAGCAAAGTAAGACCAATTCTAAGACCATTTGTAAAATAATCCACGTCAATTCAGGGTAGTCCATTGCCAGACTTGGAGTTTCTTTTGCGCGCGCCCGCGCGCGAGGCGGACCGGCTTTTCCGTTCCCCCGCTGGCGTTCAATAAATGCCCGATGGCGGCAATATTGAAAGACCCGAGCCATTTTTTGAATGCGCCGGGAGGTTGCTGAGAACGAATCGCATTTCGCCTGTTCATAAATTCGGACGTCCCCATGAAATGAACGGCTGATGCACTTCGCCAGTGTCTGCTCGGATGTCTTCCGGGCGGTTACGCTTGGGGAAAGATGACTGCCGGATCCTCCGTCGCCATCCGCTTGAGCCACCGGCTCAGTTTGTTTTCCTGGTGTGCTTCCCACTTCGCCTGATTTTCGGCTGTCATCCGATCCAGCCACCGGCGCACTTTGTTTGGGGGAGCCGTCAGTTCCGCCATCAACTCCTCCATGCGCTCCTCCGAGATCTCCGCTCCCGCGTTCGTCCTGGGAATCAACACGTTTTGCGCCTCTGCCTCTTTCATATGGTCAGCCGGGGAAGATGACCGCCGGATCCTCCGTCGCCAGGCGTTTCAGCCACCGGCTTATTCTGTGGTAGGCTTCCTCCCTCGCTTCCCGCTTCGCTATCCGTTCCTTCAACGCTTTTGATGTCCACGGGGGGCCTTCCAGATCCGACCTTCGCGCTGATAGAATCAGCATCAGTTCCTCGTAACTTTCGTCCTCGCCCGGCGTTCCCGCCTTGTTGGGGGTTGGAGTTAATGCGATCATAGACACCGGTTGTTTCATTATTGTCGGGCGATACCCCAATCCAATGCACAGGTTCTGGGAAGGCCCATGGCTCCGATTGAGGCTGACGCTTCTTGCATCCAGCGTTTCCGTTTCTCGTCGTCCTCGGCCGGCGAAGCTCCGAACGCATCGAGCATATTCGGAAGGCCGCCGCCGGGGAGTTGCCAGTAAACGAGAGAGTTTTCCCCGATATCGATAATGAAGCCGTTTTCTGTTGGCTTGGTCCAAGGACGCTCAAAAAAGAAAGCGATCCGATCCCCTTCCTTCACCCTCCATGCATTCGGAGCATAAACCGGATCGGAAAACGATGCTCTCCCCTGCAACTGGCCAATCATCGCCTGTGCCAATTCACCCTCCATCTCCGTTGGATGAAGCGTGAACCAAGGAGGCAGGTCAGAGAATTTGCTTGTGATCGCAAACTCGACTGGCCGATCCAAGAGCCAGAAATCTGCTGGATGGACAGATGAACCTGCGAGGGCATCCGTTGGGAAATGCATCACGAGGTCTCCTGCCTGCATTGGCATGGAGAAGGTTTCTTCCCCGTCGTATTTGGAGTGAAGGACTTTCATTTTTGAAGGGTGAGGCTCCGAGCTTCCCGCACAGCCCCGGAGCATTCTCGGGCATCGTATTTCCGCCATGGTTCGAGGAGTTCCATGTCAGAGGATAAATGTCTCCTTCACTCGCTGCGATTTCATGAAGTAGAGAGTCCAAGCG
>JBAXTX010000055.1:0-15677 GCA_037129975.1 Verrucomicrobiia bacterium
CGGGATCCCTTCATCGCAGGTGGCAAGCTTTGCGTTGTTCGATTGAGCAAGAACAAGAAGATGCCCGTCGGTGATCTGTCTGGGGGTTTGGACCCAGAGGGGAAGGGCAACGCCAGATTGCGAATCGGAAATTTGCGTGATCCGACGTTCCCGCCTCATCGTTGCAAGCATTTCCCGGGAGGTTGTCACCGAGATATCCACCTCTGGAAGTTGGGCGAGAATGCGAACAAATCCCAATTCGGTGATGCTGCAGGATGCAAGGGATTTTCCCGCAGCCCAGCCGGAGACACGTTTGTGAAAAACATGTTGTTTGTAGCCGAGCGCGATCAGCGCGTTGACGTCGAGAAGGAATTTCACGGGAAATCGGCCAGCATTTCTTTGACGCGCTCGCTGGTGAGCTTCGGAATGTTCCCGCTTGCTTCAAGAACCGAAAACCGGCTGCCGGGCGCCTTGACGATCTTCCCCTTCGATCGGGCGGGAGCGATCGGTTCCAGAACGATCGCCCGGTTTTCTCTGCGGACAGAAAAAACGGTGCCCGTGGAAAGACCCAGAGACCGCCGCAGAGCTGCGTTGAGAACCACTTGGCCTTTGGATGACAGGATCGTCGTCATAGTAAGACTATCTTACGCGATGGCGGTGGTGTCAATGGAGTTTTATCTCCTTCTCACTTGTCACCTTCCCTCTTCCTTCTCGGCTTCCCACGACGATGGAGGCTCGTATCCGATGATCCGCCGGGCGCGATCGCAACTGAGGCGGCAGGAATCAGGGGGACAAAGGGAGAGTGAGGAGTGAAAAGGGCAGATCAGGGTTCAATGAGCGTGAGGCTGTCGAAGGTACCAGATTCTCAATGGCAGCCTGCGGAGTTTCCCCTTGGCCATTGGCTTCGGGAAACTCGGGAGCGGACGGACGAGATCGGTTTCATTGACAAACCGCCTATGACAACGCAGGTTATGCCTATGCTTATCACGACGAAAGTTCGCAAGATCGGGAATTCGCTGGGGATTGTTCTGCCCAAGGATGCATTGCAAGCGCTTCGCGTCGAGGAGGGTGCCACGCTTTATTTGACCGAGTCCCCGACAAGTTCTCTGACAATCACGCCGGAATGTCCGGGGTTTGATGTGGCGATGCGGGTTGCTGCAGAGGGGATGAACCGCTACCGGAACGCGCTTCGAGAACTTGCGAAATGACCGAGCCTTTGTGGCTCACGCGCGAAGTGGTGCTCGCCATTCAAGGGGAACTGGTTGTGCGCTTCGGCGGGCTCGATGGCATTCGTGACGGGGGATTGCTCGACTCGGCGCTCAACCGTCCGAGGCATTTGTTCCACTACGACGATGAGTGAAAAATCGAACAACAGACACGCATGAGTATAGGATTTCATAAAGCATTCGTCACCGGCGCGGCCGGGTTCATCGGGAGCAGCCTATGTGAACGGCTTCTGGCCGATGGGCGCGAGGTGATTGGCTGGGACAACTTTTCGACCGGGCAGCGCCGGTTCCTGGAGCAGGCGGAACGGAATCCCGATTTCTGCCTCTTGCGTGGGGACAACCTCGATCTGGGTGCGCTGACCGCCGGGATGGCGGGATGCGACATGGTTTTCCATCTGGCGGCAAATGCGGATGTGCGATATGGCCTTCAGCAGCCCACCAGGGACTTTGAGCAGAACACGCTGGCGACGTTCAACGTGCTGGAGGCGATGCGCGCGAACGGGATTGCGCGGATCGCGTTCAGTTCGACCGGCAGCGTCTATGGCGAGGCGATAGTGATCCCAACGCCAGAAGATGCGCCATTTCCGGTGCAGACTTCGCTTTACGCCAGCTCGAAGCTCGCCGGGGAGGCGCTTATTTCCTCGTATTGCGAGGGATTCGGATTTGAAGGCTACATCTTCCGTTTTGTCTCGATCCTGGGCGAGCGATACACGCACGGGCATGTCTTTGACTTTTACCAACAACTGCTTGAGCACCCCGACCGCTTGCGGGTGCTTGGCGATGGAAAGCAGCGGAAGTCTTATCTGCACGTCGGCGACTGCATTGACGCAATGCTGCATGTCATCCGGCAGGGCACGGCTCGCGGGGCCAAACACAACGTCCAGATCTACAACCTCGGGACGGAGGAATATGTCGAGGTGAACCGCTCGATTGCCCTCATCTGCGAGGCGCTCGGCTTGAACCCACAACTGGAATACAGCGGGGGCACACGCGGGTGGGTCGGAGACAATCCGTTCATTTTCCTGGATACGAAAAAGGTCCGCGCGACGGGCTGGAAATCTACCCTCAGCATCGAGCAGGGGATCCGCAGCACGCTGGATTGGCTTCGGCAAAACGAGTGGGTGTATCGCAATCGGAAGTGAGCTCATCAAAAAATGGCAAGTTGACATTCGGACCTGGTCAGACCAGACTTGAAATATGAAAGTGATCAATGTCCAAGAAGCCAAGACGCATCTTTCGCGCCTGATTGACTCGGCTGCGGCGGGGGAATTTATTTTGCTGGCCAAGCACGGCAAGCCGCTGGCCAAACTATGTCCTTACGCACCGGAGCGAGAGTCGCGCGCGCTGGGAGGGCTGGAAGGGCAGATCGAAATCGCGGACGACTTTGACGAGGAGGACCCCCGCATTCGGGCGCTGTTTGAAAACGCATGAACTACCTCCTTGATACGCACGTTTTTCTTTGGATGCTTTCCGCGCCCGGCCGCTTGAGCTCGAAGGCCCAGGCGGTCATCCGGAATCCCGACCGGGCCGTGTATGTGAGCGCGGTCACTGCCGTCGAGATTGCCATCAAGACAGCGATCGGGAAACTGGAGGCACCGCAAAGCCTCTGGAGCGAAATCCCTGCGAGAGGCCTCCGCGAGTTGCCCCTGCGCTATGTCCATGGAGAGCGGATGCGATCTCTCCCGTTCCACCACTCGGACCCCTTCGACAGAATGCTCATCGCGCAGGCCGAGGAGGAAAATCTGACGATCATCACACATGACAAAAAATTCGGCGCCTATCAGGCCAAGGTCTTGTGGACTTGAGCCTCTTGTTGAATGAATATCACCGTTCTCGGCCTCTGGCATCTGGGCAGCGTCACGGCGGCGTGTTGCGCGAGGCATTTTTCTGTCATTGGTCTGGATTTTGACGGGGTGAATGTCGCGCGGCTGAATGACGGCCGTGCGCCGTTGGCTGAGCCCGGATTGAACGAACTCATCACCGTCGGGCTTGTGGCAAAGCGGCTTTCGTTCACGTCCGACCCGAAAGCAGCTTGTGAAAATGCGGAGGTTCTTTGGCTGGCATACGATACCCCGGTGAACGATGACGACGAGTCTGATGTCGATGCCGTGCTGGCTAGTCTTCGCCTGGCATTGCCTCATCTGCGGGACGATGCGCTCGTCCTTGTTTCCGCCCAGATGCCCGTCGGAACCTGCGCCCGGCTCGAAAGGGAATTTCCGCAATTTCATTTCGCCTGTTCGCCGGAAAACCTGCGCCTCGGCAAGGCGATCGAGGCATTTGAGAAAGCGGACCGCGTGGTGGTGGGAATCCGCAACGACACAAAAAGGGAACTGCTCCGATCGCTGTTCGCGCCGTTCACGCCGAAGATCCTGTTCATGCGAACCGAGTCGGCGGAAATGGTGAAGCACGCGCTCAACTCGTTTCTTGCGCTCTCGATCACATACATCAATGAGGTCGCCCGCCTCTGCGAACTCACGGGCGCGGACGCGAAGGAAGTTTCCGCCGGACTGAAAAGCGACGCCCGCATCGGGCGCAAGGCGTATCTCGGCCCCGGCGGGCCGTTTGCCGGCGGGACGCTCGCACGCGATGTGGTCACCCTGACAAAAATCGCCGAAGCGAACGGCGAAGAGATCGCCGTCATCCCGGCCATCAAGCACAGCAACGATAGACATCGTGGTTGGGCGTTTCGGAAGTTGCAATCCCAGCTGGGTGACTTGCGAGGAAAAACCATCGCTGTTCTCGGACTCACCTACACGACAAACACCGACACTATCCGGCGAAGTGCCGCCGTGGAATTGTGCGGGCATCTCGTCGCGGCTGGAGTGACAGTCCGCGCCTTCGATCCGGCCGTAAAATCTCTTCCAACAGCATCCGTGACGCTTGCGGGCGATCTTTCGACAGCGTTGGCTGGCGCGGATGGTGCTGTGGTCTGCACCGAGTGGCCGCAATTCCGACAGGCCGATTGGGTGAAAATCGCTTTGCAAATGCGGCGTCCGGTTTTTGTGGATGCCAATCGTTTTCTGGAAAAAGAATTGCTTGCGATTCCGGAGGTGGAGTTCATTTCTGTCGGTCGCGCCTGAATATGAAACTTGAAAACCTCAATGCGATCATCACCGGCGGGAGCCTCGGACTGGGCAGGGTGATCGCCGAACACTTTCTGCGTGAAGGGGCGAATGTTCTGATCTGTGCGCGAAAGGAACAGGAATTGCAGGTCACACGCGAGGAGTTGGCGAAGAAATTTCCTTCGCGGAAAATTATCGCAAGCCCCTGCGATGTTTCCGACGAGTCCCAGGTGAGCAGCCTTATTGCCGATGCGCTGCGGGAGTTCGGTCACATTGATGCGCTGGTCTTGAACGCGGGAATTTACGGCCCGATGGGCGCCACGGAATCCGTGGATCTGGCGGAGTGGCGTCGGGCCATCGCCATCAACCTTTTCGGGGTTCTTCTCCCCAGCCGCGCGGCGATTCCTCATTTCAAGGCAAATGGGAGAGGGAAAATTGTCGTTATCAGCGGCGGCGGCGCAACAAATCCGTTGCCAAACATCAGTGCCTATGCGGCTTCCAAGGCAGCAGTCGTCCGCCTGATGGAAACCCTGGCTGAAGAACTCAGACCTTTTCATATCGATGTGAACGCCATTGCACCCGGTGCCTTGGCAACCAGAATGGTTGACGAAGTTCTGGCCGCAGGGCCCGACAGAGTTGGAGTTGCATTTTTTGAAAAAAACCGCCAGTTGAAAAAAAAGGGTGCCGCCCCGCTGGAGCTCGGCGCCGAGCTGGCCGTCTATCTTGCCAGCAGCCAAAGCGACGGCATCACAGGCAAACTGATCAGCGCCCAATGGGATCCCTGGCGCACGCTGCATGAACATCTCGACGAACTGGCGAAGTCTGATATCTACTGCCTGCGCCGGATCGTTCCCGAGGACCGCGATA
Organism: Verrucomicrobiia bacterium; assembly: GCA_037129975.1. Lineage (GTDB taxonomy): Bacteria > Verrucomicrobiota > Verrucomicrobiia > Chthoniobacterales > Terrimicrobiaceae > QYQL01. Next base: position 5,135 of record JBAXTX010000055.1, read on the forward strand.
GAAAATGGACATAACTCCTCAAGTTGCCCTTATCGGCTGCGGGCTGATCGGGCGGAAGCGCTTGGATTCGCTTCCGCCCGGGAGCGTGGCAGTTGCCTGCGATGTGAAGTTGGATCAGGCCCGGAGACTTGCGGCCCAGTCTCCCGGGTGCGTCGCAACGGATTCCATCGAGAAAGCACTGGTTTCGCCAGACGTGGATATCGTGATGGTCTCCACGGTGAATCGCGATCTTGCCAAGATCGCCAGGCAGGCAGTTGAGGCGGGCAAGCATGTCCTGGTTGAAAAGCCGGGCGGCATCTGCGTGAGAGAGATCGAAGAATTGGAAGCGGCCGCCAAACGGAACAATGTTCTTGTGCGGGTCGGCTACAATCACCGGTTCCACCCGGCCGGCCTCAAGGCATTGGAACTTTTCAAAAATGGCGACCTCGGGCCGATCATGTTCGTGCGGGGACGCCACGGGCAGGGCGGACGGATTGGGTATGAGAAGGAATGGCGCGCGAATCCTGAGCTTTCCGGCGGCGGAGAACTCATTGACCAGGGGGTTCACCTGATTGACCTTGCGGGAATTTTCCTTGGCCCGTTCACGAAAATCGAAGGCCATGTGGCGACCTGCTTCTGGAACATGCCGGTCGAGGACAACGCGTTTTTAAGCCTGCGAAATGCCGAAGGAGCAACGGCATGGCTCCATGCGAGCTGCTCCGAGTGGAAGAATTTATTCAGCCTGGAAATCTATGGACGCAACGCAAAGCTCCATTGGGAGGGGCTCGGGGGCAGTTATGGAATCGAGCGCCTGACCTGCTACAAAATGCTTCCCGAAATGGGACCGCCGGAGACGACGATCTGGGAATTCCCTCGCGGCGACGATTCCTGGCGGCTTGAAATGCAAGAGTTCTTCGGGGACATCCGGCTCAAGCGGACCCCGGTTCCGGGGTTGCACGAAGCCAAGCGGGTGCTCTCCGTTGTTGAAGAAATCTACCGGCAGCCAAAACCAGCCTTATGATTATCGCCCGCTCTCCCCTCCGTATCAGCCTCGGCGGCGGCGGCACCGACCTGGCTTCCTACTACGAACCATTCGGCGGGTTCCTTATCGCCGCCGCAATCGACAAATACGTTTACATTACGCTTCACAAAACCTTCGTGCCGGATCTGATCGTGAAATATTCGGAGTTGGAGCGGGTGGCCGATGCCTCGCAACTCAGGCATCCCATCATCCGCGAAGCCTTCGCCATGCTGGATATGCAAGGCCGTTCGCTGGAGCTGACCTCGATGGCGGACATCCCCGCAGGCACCGGCCTGGGATCCTCCGGGAGCTTCACCACGGCGCTCCTGAAGGCTCTCCATGCCTGGAACCGGAATTTTGTCCATCCGCACCAACTCGCCGAGGAGGCGTGTGACATCGAGATCGGGCGACTGCGGGAGCCGATTGGAAAGCAGGATCAGTTCATCGCGGCCTACGGGGGCATCACCGCGTTCACGTTCCACCCGGACGGGCGAGTCGAGGCGCGGAAAGCCACGGTGAGCAACGAGACGATTTACGATCTGGAAGACAACCTCCTCCTCTTCTTCACCGGATATTCGCGCTCAGCCTCTGTGATCCTGAAGGATCAGAAATCGCGGAGCGAGGCGGCAGACCCGGCGATGATCGAAAATCTTCACCGGACGAAAGAACTGGGCTACAAAAGCCTCGCCTGCTTGGAGTCCGGCGACACGGCGGGATTTGCCGCGCTCATGCACGAACACTGGACCGGCAAGCGGACTCGCTCGGACGGGATGACCAACGACAAAATCAACGAGTGGTATGGCCTTGCGATGGAGAATGGCGCGCTGGGAGGCAAACTGATCGGTGCCGGCGGCGGAGGCTTCCTCATGTTCTATGCCGGCGACCGCGCGCGTCTGCGGTCGGCGATGGCCAACGCCGGGCTCCAGGAAGTCCGGTTCCGCTTCGACTTCGAGGGCACGAAAATTTTGGCGATGGATTGAACAGCGCAAGAAGTTTTCAGCGTTCAGTCTTCAGTTTTCAGGAGAGGAAGGAGTATTGGGTTGGTTGAGCTATTGAACAGCATCCACTCCAGATTTGACGATCAGAGCAAGAAGGAATAGCATTTCCTCATGCCCGAGATCAGCCGTTTTTACGGAATTCGTATCACAATCAATTGGCTCGACCATGTGCCACCGCACTTCCATGCGGAGCACGGGGCTCATCGGGCCAGCGTCTCCATCTCCACAGGTGAGATTATTGATGGCCAACTTCCCCCGCACAGCCGCCCGCCTTGTTAAAGAATGGGCGCTTGAGCGAAAATCCGATCTCGAATCGGCATGGCAGGCAGCACAGGCCCACCGCCAACCGCAGCAGATCGCCCCACTGGAATGAACAAAACACGCCTCACCAATATGCGCTACAATGGCGATGGGCGCTATGCGTTCGCCTACGAAGACGGGCTCCGCGCAGAACTGAATTTCAACGGTTTTCCCGGTGAGCCTTGGACGGAGTGGACGCGCAGCTTCCAGAATGAGGCGTTTCTTGGCATGGCTTACCTCGACCACGGAGTCATGACATGGCCGAACACTTTCGACATTTGTCCGGATGTGCTTCGTCTCTGGTGCGAAGCAGGACGGGTGCTCCCGCGCGAACAAGCCGACCACATGCCGGCCATTTAAGCCTCGCTTATTCAGCACCATGAGCTTAAACGGAAGGTCGGTCGTTTGCCGGATGCTGAGATGAAGACCGTGAGAAAAGCTGCATCATGGGTTTTCGACCTCCGAACAGAATGACTATTGCGCCCGAATTTTGCAGTCGGGGTCTCAATAACCTTCCGCCCGTAGCCATCCTTGCCGGCGGGCTGGCCACGCGGCTGCGTCCGCTGACGGAGAAGATTCCCAAGGCCCTTGTGGAGATTGCCGGGCGCCCGTTTATTGACTGGCAACTGGAATTGCTGGCGAAGAAGGAGATCGAACGTGTCGTGGTGTGTGCGGGCCATCTGGGAGAGATGATCGCGGCGCATGTCGGAGACGGCTCGCGATTCGGGCTGGCCGTCTCATTTTCTTACGATGGCGAAACTCTTCTCGGCACCGGCGGAGCGATCCGCAAGGCGCTTCCGCTGCTGGGCGAAGAATTTTTTGTTCTCTACGGCGACTCGTATCTGCCGGCCGATTACCGGTCGGTTGCCCGTGCATTCGCCACCTCAAAAAAACCGGGACTCATGACTGTCTATCGGAATGACGGCCAGTGGGATGCGAGCAACGTATGGCTCGAGGGCGACGAGGTGCGGATGTATGACAAAGCGGCAGGATTTCCGCAAATGCATCACATTGATTACGGGCTTACCGTTTTCCGGAAAGAGGTTTTCGCGCGACACGCGGAACGCTTCGATCTTGCCGAGGTGATGAAAGATCTGGCGGGCCGCAGGGAGATGGCGGCATTTGCGGTGGCGGAGAGATTTTACGAAATCGGCTCACTGGAAGGGATCGCCGATCTGGAAAAACTTCTTCGACGAGCAAACCGCGTGGTCTTCTTTGACCGCGACGGGATTTTGAATGAGATCGTGATGCGAGGAGGTGGCGTCGAGTCACCGCGCACCGCAGGGGAATTCCGGATCAAGTCAGGCGCAATAGAACTCTTCCAAACAGCACGCGCTGCCGGATTCCTCTGCATCGTCGTCACGAACCAACCGGATATCGAACGAGGTCTCCTCGCACAAGCGGAACTGGATGCCATGCACCGGGTGCTGGCAGAGGAACTCTCGCCCGATGGAATCGAGGTATGCCCGGCTGGGTCCGCGGACGACCGCCGGAAAAAGCCGAATCCCGGAATGCTCCTTGATGCGGCCGAGCGGTGGGGGATTGATTTGAGGCAATCATGGATCGTCGGGGATTCCGACAAGGACATCGAAGCCGGGCGGCGAGCAGGGATCGGGACGATCCTGCTTGCAACCGAATACAACAACGGCGTCCAGGCAGCAGCGGATTTTTGCTTTCCCTCGCTTGCTGAAATCGCCCGTTTCATCTCCACTACTCGCGAACCCAAGACACGATGAATTTCACAAAAGATTTCCTTGAAAAAACCGCCCTCGTTGCCGAGAGCCTCGATGCCGTGGCGATTGAAAAGATGGTTATGGTCTTGGCGGAGGTTCGGGAAAGCGGAGGGAGGGTTTTTTTCGTGGGTTCCGGCGGCGGAGCGGGCCATGCCTCGCACGCGACGTGCGACTTCCGAAAACTTGCAGGGTTTGAAGCGATCTGCCCGACCGATAATGTTTCCGAACTCACCGCGCGGATCAATGACGAAGGATGGGAGACGTCGATTGCGGAATGCCTCAAAGCCAGCCGGATCAGCGGGCGCGATGCGCTTTTTGTGTTCTCGGTCGGCGGAGGGAGCGAAGAAAAAAATATTTCTCGGAATCTTGTCAACGCGGTCAACCTCGCAAAAGAACGCGGCGCAAAAGTGCTCGGGGTTCTCGGTCGCGATGGAGGCTTCACGGCCGCAAACGCCGATGCCTGCGTGGTCGTCCCGACCGTGGATCCGGCTTTGGGCACGCCACTCACCGAGGCATTCCAGGCGGTTGTCTGGCATCTGCTCGTCTCCCACCCGGCACTTCAGAAACACGGCGCAAAATGGGAAATGACCAAATGAACCGTAAATTCAAAATTAAAATCTTTGCCGACGGCGCCGATCTGGCGGGAATCCTCGAAATGACCCGCAACCCGCTGATCTCGGGATTCACGACCAACCCGACGCTCATGCGGAAGGCCGGCATCACGGACTACGAAGCCTTCGCCAAACAGGTTCTCGCAGAGGTCAGCCGACTTCCGATCTCGTTTGAAGTCTTCAGCGATGAACTGCCGGATATGGAGCGGCAGGCACTCAAAATCTCATCTTGGGCGGAGAACGTGTATGTCAAGATCCCCGCCACCAACACGCGGGGCGAATCCACCCGACCGGTTGTTGAATCGCTCGCACGTGCCGGCGTGAAACTCAACATCACCGCCATGACAACGCCCGCCCACATCGCCGGAATGCTCCCCGTTCTGGCGGGTGGCCCTCCGGCCATTGTATCCGTCTTTGCGGGGCGTGTGGCCGACAGCGGGCGCGATCCTGTTCCGCTCATGCACGAATGCCTCGCCATCATCGAGGACACCCCAAACATCGAACTCCTCTGGGCCAGCCCGCGCGAGATCCTCAACCTCGTCCAGGCGGATGCGATCGGATGTCAGATCATCACGATGACAAACGACCTGATCGCAAAAATCCCGTTGCTCGGAAAAGACCTCGATGAGTTCGCGCTCGACACCGTCCGCATGTTCGACCGCGACGCCAAGGCGGCTGGGTTCAGATTATAACGGGATGTCGAGCAACTATGTCAGAGTCATTCCGACGCGTTCGATGTGCTCGCGGAGCGAAGCCTGTTTGATGAGGTCGAAGGGGACAACATCGAAGTGGTATGGGAGCGGGAGATCATCAAGTTCGGCGGCGACGGCCTCGGCACGCAGGGCATCCACACCCCACAGCGCCAGATCGACATCAGAGCGGGCCGTGTGAGTGCCCTTGGCGCGGGAACCGAAAAGTCTCACCGCTGAAACCTCGGGGTGTCGGCTGATCACGCCGGCGATCAATGCAATTTCTCTGTTGGAAAGCGATGTCATCGGTTCCCCTCCCGTTCAAGCAAGCCATGCAGGGATCCCATCGCAGGAAGATAGCGGGCGGCGATGTCTTCCACCGCCTTCGCAAACACCGTGAAATCATAGGTGTGGGAAAGAAGATTGCGATGGTCCAGCATATCAATCCAGACCTGCCCGTCCTCGATGAGTTTGGCGGCGAAGGCGTCTTTCACGACCTGCCTCGGGGTGACCGGGGCGATGACAACCCCGTTTCCCTCCAGGTAGTCCTTCATGCTTTTCCATGCCAACTCGAAGGTGTATTCGAACCGCTGAATCACCCCTTCCTGCTCGAGTTTGTTCAGGGAGCCCGGACCATTTTCGAGAGCCTCGTGCAAGAGCAAAAAGCCCTTTTCGAAGTTTTGAAAGCGTTGTTTCCAACGGGTATCAGGATTCATGGGTGTAATTAGACGCAGAATTGCAGTTTTTGTGCAGACAAATTCTACCTCCCCTGAATTTTCATTGACGTTGGGAGCCCGCTCATTCTCTCTGTTTGCCCATGACCTATCGCACGCACCATTGCAACGCTCTTCGCGCCGAAGCGGCCGGCACCATCGTGACTCTCTGCGGGTGGGTGGCCTCGCGTCGCGACCACGGCGGCGTCATTTTCATTGACCTCCGCGATCGGGAGGGGCTCACGCAGGTGGTGTTCCGCCCGGAGGAAAACCCGGAGGTCGCGGCGCGTTCGCACGAGCTTCGCGGAGAGGATGTGGTGCGTGTCACCGGCCGCGTCGCTCCCCGGCTCGCCGGAACCGAGAACATGAAGCTGGCGACCGGCGCGATCGAGATCGTGGCCGCCAGTCTCGAAATCCTGAACGCATCCGGGGTTCTTCCCTTTCCTTTGGACGAGCGGATTTCCAACGAGGATCTGCGGCTGACCTACCGGTATCTCGATCTCCGCCGCCCGGAGATGAGCGCCAATCTCCGCCTGCGCCACCGCGTGATCAAGACGATCCGCGACGAGATGGACGCCGAGGGATTCCTCGAAATCGAGACCCCGATCCTCTCGAAGAGCACGCCCGAAGGGGCGCGCGATTTCCTCGTGCCCTCGCGGCTCACGCCCGGCGCGTTCTACGCCCTGCCGCAGGCGCCGCAACAATACAAGCAGCTCCTCATGGTCGCCGGCGTGGAGAAGTATTTCCAGATCGCGCGCTGCTTCCGCGACGAGGATCTGCGTGCCGACCGGCAACCCGAGTTCACCCAGCTCGATGTCGAGGCGTCGTTTGTGACGCAGGACGACATCATCAGCCTGATGGAGCGGGTGCTGGTCGCGGTTTTCCGCGAGGCCGCAGGCGTCACGATCCCGAGTCCGTTTCCACGTCTGACCTGGCGGGACGCGATGGACCGGTTCGGCAGCGACAAGCCGGACACCCGTTTTACGATGGAGATCGCCGACCTCGGGGACGTCTTTCGCGATTCGCAGTTCAAAGTCTTCCGCGGAGCGCTCGACGGGGGAGGGGTCGTGAAGGCGATCAATGCAAAAGGCTTCGCGAAGATCACCACCGGACAGATAGAAGCCCTCACCGAGCTCGCCAAGCAGTCCGGCGCGAAAGGACTCGCGTTCATCAAAGTCGAGAACGGCGAGTGGAAATCCCCAATCGTCAAATTTTTCAGCGACGCGGAAAAATCCGCGCTCACGGACCGCCTGCGGATCGGGGAGGGGGATCTCATCCTCTTCGGCGCGGACAAATGGGAAGTTGCCTGCGAAACGCTCGGACGCGTCCGTCTCCGCGTGGCCTCGCTCCTCGGGCTCGTGGACGATCCGGAAAAAAAGAATTTCCTTTGGGTCGTGGACTTTCCGCTGCTGGCCTGGAGCGAGGAGGAGCAGAAATGGAATGCCGTCCACCACCCGTTCACCCGCCCGTGTCCGGAGGATGCGGCTTTGCTCGAGTCCGGAGAATACGGGAAGATCCGCGCGGTCGCCTACGATGTCGTGCTCAACGGGGTCGAGATCGGCGGCGGAAGCCTCCGGATCCACGAGCCGGGCCTCCAGGCGCGGATGTTCTCGGTGCTCGGAGTGGATGAAGAAAAGCAACGGACGATGTTCGGCCACATGCTCAAGGCGTTCCAGTTCGGCGCGCCACCGCACGGCGGGATCGCTCTCGGCTTGGATCGCTTGGTCATGCTCATTGCGAATGCCGAAAGCATCCGCGACGTGATCGCGTTCCCGAAAAACAACCGCGGAGTCGAGCTCATGACCGGATCGCCCTCGGAGGTCGATTTCCGCCAGCTCCGCGAACTGGAGATCCAATCCAGCAAGGATCGCAAGGGCTGAATCTGCGGTTCAAAGATCATTCGTCCACCACGCGCAGCTTGGTGAGGACGCGGAAGTCTTCGAGCGTGGTGGTGTCTCCGGCGATGGCTGTTCCCGCCGCAATCTGCTTGAGAAGCCGGCGCATGATTTTCGTTCATACGCGTTCGAGAGGAACGCGGCGGTGCGCGGCCGCGTCGGCGGATTGGAAATGTGTGAGCCCGATCGCCATGGCGTCCGCGGCATCCGGCGGCGGGGTCACGGTGAGTCCGAGAAGCGCGCGGATCATGAATGCGACCTGGGATTTCTGCGCGCCGCCGCGTCCAACAACCGCCTGTTTCACGCGGCGCGGCGCATATTCGTAAATGGCGAGGCCGCGCTGTGCGGCGGCCAGCAGAGCCGCGCCGCGCGCCGAGCCCAGCGTGATCGCCGTCGGAAAACTCTGCACATAAATCACGCTCTCGATCGCCATGACCGGCGGCGCATACCTCGCGATCACGTCTCCGAGCTGCTCATGGATCGCCACGAGGCATCCGGAAACCGCGAGCTTGGGGGGATTTTTGACGACCCCGAAATGCAGGCAGCGGATTTTCCCTCCTTCCCGTTCCAGCACCGCATACCCGGTCCCGCGCAACGACGGGTCCACCGCAAGGATTTTCTCTTTCATTGGGGTTTAAAAAATTCCGGGATCCGCTCGAGGACATCCTCGACAGGGAGGTTGTGCATGATCCCGGCGGGGGAGCGCAAGACATTCACGCCGGGATTCCGCGGCGCCCAGACGGCGGGATCGGTCGGGCCGAAGAGCAGCATGCAACCGGCTCCGGCGGCCGCCGCAAGGTGCGAAATCCCGCTGTCGTGGCCGATGAAGAACGTGCAGCGCGCCAGGACAGCTCCCAGTGTGCTCAGCGGAAGGTTCTCGAGGAAAACCAGCCGCCCGGGAAATTCCTTTTTCAACTCCCCGACACGACCGGAATCGCTCTCCCCGGATATCACGAGGATGGTGGCGTCCGAACGCGCGATGCCCGAGATCAGCTCCTTCCAGAACCGAAGCGGCCAGTTCTTTTTCTCCGATCCGCTGCCGGGGTGGATCGCGACGAGTGGTGAGGGGAGCCCCCGGAGAACGAGCTCCGCCGCCGCGCGGTCATCATCGGCAGGGAAGATCCGCGCGGCCTCGTCGTCGAGGAAGAGCGCGAGGCTCTCCATCGGACGCGCCAGTTGGCGGGCGGCATGTTGTCCGCCCGTGATTCGGGGATCACCGGAAATCAGGTTTTTGACCCCGCAGCGCCGCAAGTTCCCCTCGAAGAATCCATCGGGGTCGAACAGATAGGAAACAACCTGTCCGAAGCCCGCGAAGTAATCCGAGAGGGCGGGATCCAGTTCCGAGCGCGGGTTGAAAAATCCGGCCATCGGCGCGTATTCGATCGACCGGACGGCGTCCGCATAATACCTGCCCTCTGCCACGCTGCAAATATGCCGGTAGCCGACAATCTCGATCCGGCAGCCCGGGAACCCCTCGCGCAGCAGCCGCAGCGCCGGAAGCGTCAGGACGAAGTCCCCGATCGCGCCTCCGCGGATGATCAAAATGCTGCGGGGGGAATCAGGCAAGAATTACTTCATCAGGAGCACCGCACGGGCCCGCTTGACCTCGCGGGTGATCTTGCGGTGGAGGCGGGCGGACATGCCGGTCACCCGGCGGGGAAGGATTTTTCCGCTCTCCGTGACGAATCGCTTCAGGAGGTCGGGGTTCTTGTAGTCGATCGCATCAATGTTGAGATCCACGCGTCGGCGCGGCATCGTGCGGTTGGCTTTGCGGAAATTGGAACGGCGTTGTGGAGTTTTCGGCTGCATGGCAAATTATTTGATTTCGCGGTGGAGCGTATGGCGCTTCAGGAAAGGGTTGTATTTTTTCTTTTCGAGGCGGTTCGGCGTGCGCGGGCTTTTTTTGTTCCGCGTGGTGATGTAGCGCGAAGGCGGTTTCCCCTCGGCGCGTGCCTCGGTGCATTCCAGTGTGATATTTTCCTGTGCCATGGTCTCTAGTCTTTGCTGTCGTTGGATGAATCGTCGTCGTCGCTTTCGGATCCCTCGTCCTCACCGAGGCCGAAAAGCGAGGCGATCGGCTGGCGGATCCGGCTGTAGCGGGCGCGCTTTTCAATATCCGCCTGACATTCGACGGTGTAGCGGGTGAAGGGAAGGGCTTCAAGCCGGATGTGAGGGATGGATTTTCCGGAGACTTCGCAAACCCCGTATGAGCCGGATTCGACCCGTTTGAGAGCCTCGTCGATCTCATAAAGGGAATCCTGCTCCTGTGAGAGGAGGCTGAGGGCGAAGTCGCGGTCGTAAGCGTCACTTCCGGCATCGGCCTGATGCATGCCGAAAGCGGAAGCCTCGCTGCCATCGGCGCGGGAACGCAGGCTGTCCTTGGCCACGCCGTTCATCGAGTCAAGAAGGGTGTCCTTCAACGTGAGAAGCCGGTCGCGTTGTTTGGCGAGAAACCCTGTCAAAACGATGGGTTTTTTCGGAGGGCGGATGACAACAGGAGCAGCGCGCGCGGCCAACGGTTTTTTAGCCGGAGCGGGCGGCTTGGCAACCGGCTTCTTGACCGCTTTGGCGGGAGCGGGTTTCGGAGCCGGCTTCTTGACCGCT
>JBAXTX010000056.1:0-15620 GCA_037129975.1 Verrucomicrobiia bacterium
AGGAATGAGCGCCGAGATTCACCGAGGAAGTGGATGCCCCCACAAGCGAAGCCGCAGAAGAACTGTGCATAGGGACTTAAACTCCAGAACTCCACTACTCGCTCGTCGCTGAGGTTATGCAGATGCTTGAGCATCAGAAGATCCACCATCCGCGCCGTGTACGTGGCCAGCGCCTCCTCCAGCTCTGCCAGTGACTCGACCGGTTGGCGACGGGGATTCCGTCGAGTTGATCGGCAATCAACTGCGCAGCCAGGCGGCCGATTTTCTCTGCATCCGGTTCGATGCTGGAGAGGGTTGGGCGGCAGAGCCGGCAGATCACCTTGTCATTATCCACGCCCAGAACCGCGACCTCCTCGGGCATTCTGATTCCGGATTCCCTGCAGGCATTGATCGCCTGCTGACCCCGGATGTCATTACAGGCAAGGATGGCGACCGGCTTCGGGAGGTCGGACAGCCAATGGGAAAAATCCGCATCATGTGCGACGCTTCCTTTCTCAAACCGGTAAAGATCCTCTCCCACCTGCCTTCGGGAAGATGGGGCGTAGATATGCACGTTCGTAAGGCTGAGCGTCAGCGCCCGAAAGGCCTCTTCGCGCTGATCCGAAAAGAAGACGCTGGGAAAGCCGCAGTAAGCCAGATGCCGGAAGCCGGATTGGAGAAAAAAGTCGATGGCCAGGCGGACAATCACCCGAGCATCCGATTCGATCACAGGGATGGACGGGGCGGGATACCGCCCGTGAACGTCCACGACCGGTATGCGAAGCGAGCGGATCTTCCGGTGCAGTTTGCTGTTGGGAATGTAGGCAATGAGGGCATCCATGTGCGCCTTGGTCAGCCAGGCGGGCAATTCATCCAATTCGGGACGCTCATGGGCAATGACGATCCAGTCTTCGCGAGTCTCGGTGAAATTGGCGACTCCGTGGCAGATCCCCCGGCCATATGCCCGGGATGCGTCAACCAAAAGGCCGATATGAACGGGTCTTTTCATGACAGCACAAACGATGGAGAAGAATCCGCAGACACTATGAAAAAATAACAGAATTACAAGAAAAGGACATATCATTATCTTTTCTCATGTGCTGAGTTTGAAATGTCGTGGGAACAACCCGCCGCTCCCTTCACCTATGGGCCTCTGCCCGTATCGGCGTAAATAGATGTCCTGTAGGAGTTCGCTCATCGCGCCGAGGGCGGCTTGTTGTTCGGAGTCTGCGAGCGTGAAGACGAAGCTCGGGAGGGGCGGATCCCAGCCTGCGCGGCGACGTGGAAGAACTGCGCGGCCACCGCTATGACAAAGTGAGGGCGAGGGTCAGTGCGGCGATGGCGCCGAGAGCGTTGACTTCGCCGGATCGGATGGCGGCTTGAAGCTCGTCCGGCGTGAGCAGGACGAGCTCCATGTGCTCCAGATCGTCGGAGCGGGCATCTGCCACCGCTTGCGCGTCCCTGGCCAGGAAAAAGTGCGCGCGGCAACCACCCTGGTTGGCATCCGTCGTGAATGCGCCCATGAGGTGCCAGTGCGCGGCCGTGTATCCGGTTTCTTCCAGCAACTCGCGTTGGACCGCCTCCAGCGGGGATTCCCTCTCAGCGATGTGTCCGCCCGGCGGATAGAGCCCCACCGCGCGGACGCCGTGCTTGTATTGGCGCAGGAGAAGAATGCGGCCGTCCGGCAGGATCGGCACAACCAGCGCATAGTCCGGTTTTTCTATCCGGTGAAAATCCTCCACCACCCGGCCGTCCGGCAGCCGAACACGCTCGACATGGAGACGCAGGAATGGCGGGGCGGCATAAACCTCGCGGCTGCCGAGCACCTCCCACGGCTGATGGTCAGAGGAGGCCATGTTGTTCCCCGACGAGCTTGTGAAGGGCCTTGATGTTTTCCGCCTGGTCGGCGCGGCACACGAGCGTCGCGTCCGGCGTGTGAATGATGATCATGTCCTCGCAGCCGATCGTTGCGATGAGGTGCTCGGGATCGCTGGATGCAACCAATGTGCCCCGGGTATCCAGCAACTGGCTCCGTCCTGCTCCGATGGCGTTGCCGGCCTCATCATGCCGACAGGTCTCGGCAAACATCGGCCACGAGCCGACGTCGAGCCAGCTCAGCGGCATCGGCACCGCCGCCACACGGATCTGCGGGTCTCGCGAGGCAGGCTCCATGACCGCGAAATCGACGCTGATCTTTTTCAAAGCGGGAAAAATTTCCGCGAGCACGGCGTCGCGCTCCGGCGTGTTCCATGCGGCCCCGATCTTTTCGATGCCGGCGAAGTTTTCCGGTTCGTAGCGCCGGATGCAGTCGAGAAGCGTCGAGGCCCGCCAGACGAACATCCCGCTGTTCCAGAGATAGCGATCCGGACCTGCGGCGAAGTAGCCCCGCGCCGTCTCCGCATCCGGCTTTTCGCGGAACTGACGCACGACGTGCGCCGATTCGTCAATGCTGTCGCCGAGTTCGAGGTAGCCGTAGCCGGTGGCGGCGGCGGTCGGCGAGATCCCGAAGGTGACGAGCGTTTCGGGATGCTGCTCGGCCAGCCGGAATCCGTGGTCCACAATCTTCAAGAACTCGCCCACCGGCTCGATGATATGGTCGGCGGTGAACACCGCGATCACCGCATCCGGGTCGCCGGCCGCGATGGCGGCCGCGGCGAATCCGACGGCGTTGAGCGTGTCGCGCCCGGTGGGTTCGCCGAGAAACTGCGCGCGGGAAAACCCGGCGAGCGAGGAGGCGATGACCTCCGCATGGCCCAGACCCGCGCAGATGTGGCGGTTCGAGGCGGGGACGAGACCCTCCAATCGGTCGAATGCGAGCTGGAGCAGGCTTTTTCCGCCGATGAACGGGATGAGCTGCTTGGGCAGTTTGGCGCGGCTCATCGGCCACAGCCGCGTGCCCGAACCGCCGGCAATAATCAGCGCGTGTCTCATGTGGTTAGAACCCCCGCAAATCCGTGCTCGACCGGCGGGTGAGCCCGGGCTTCGGCGTGCGCTTGAGCACGACGTATTCGAGCCCGTGCTTCTCGCAGAACTCGCGCTTTTCCGGCTTGTCGCCGTCCTCGTTCACCGCATACATGTCCGCCTGGATCTTGGCGATCTCCGGCTCGGCATCCATCCAGCCGGTGCCGGTGGAAACCAGCGCCTGCGTGACATAGCGAAGCGAGCCGGCGAGGTAGCGCCGCTCGTCCTCCTTGAACATCGGATGCCCGTCTCCCTTGAGAAGGCGGATGTTTTCGTCGTGGCCGACCACGACAAACAGGTCGCCAAGCTCCGAGACCTCCTCAAAAAAACGGACGTGCCCGGTGTGGAACCAGTCATAGCAGCCGGTGACGACGACCTTTTTTTTGCCCGTGGGCGGAAGCGGCGCGGGCGCGGGATATCCGGCGGTGTCCTGCGCCGTGATGACGCGGTATTCGATGCCGTGCGCTTCGCAATACGCCCTCTTCCCGGCCGATGCGCTTTTCTCGTCAACGCACCAGATGTCCGCCCCGCCGACTTCCGGCAGCGCGTCAGGTTCGACGGACGCGTCGGAAATATGATGTTTGGCGATATAGCGGACGGCTTGGACGAAGTATTCCCGTTCGGCGAGAGGAAATTTCGGGTCGGCGCCCGTGATCCTTCGGATGGCCTCGTCGGACCACAGCAGCACATGGAGATCCCCGAGCTTCGAGGCCTCCTCGAGGAAGCGCATGTCACGCGAGGTCAGGTTGTCGAAACCGGCGGAAACGATGACGCTTTTCATGGGTTGGCGACGCGGACTGTGACATGGAAGGCGCCCGGAACCGGCTTTTCAGAAACCACGATCAGATAGCCTCCCCCGCAGCCGGAATACATCGCGCCGGGGTATTCCTGCTGATAGGCCTTGAGCAGTGGCATGAGATCCAGCCGGAGCAGCGGATGCCGGACGGTTTCCGGTAGCAGTGTCTCCCAGCATTTCATGTTCAAATTGAGCGAAGCGCCGAGTGCCTTCGCGTCCATCCTGACAATGGAGTCGTAGCAATCCTTGCCCGATTGGCTCAGGGTTGCGACCCGCTTGGGATCGAGATTCTTATTGCCCAGCGGGCTGTATCCGTCGGGCCGGGGCTCGACCGGGATCACATGAAGAACCTTTTCCAGCCAGCGCGCGACCCGGGGCCGGTTGCACGACTCGATGTGCGACGGGAAGACGCCCCCGTGGATTTTGAAGTCGTAGTCCAGGCGGTTCACGCCGGGATAAACCAGACCGATCATGTCCTGCGATCCGCTCGGTTCGTCCCTGCCCAGGTTTTCCGCCTCGAAAAGCTCGCGCACCAATTTCTCCGGCGAACGTTTCGGCAGCCTGCCCCTCCAGATTCTCATCGCGATCGCCCGCGTGCCGCTCGCGATCCCGGAGCGGTCCATCGGACGGAAATCCGGCTCGATCTGGACCACGACCATCGAGCCCGGCGGCTTCGGGTTGTGCTGCGAAACAAACGGCTGGTCAATCCAACCGCCCGCGAGCTGCAGGCGGTTGGGGATGGATCCCAGCAGTTTGCCGACGGGAGAGGCGGCAACGGATTTCATGCTATCCGATTCCCACGCGCTGGCCGGCCTTGCGTTTGCTATACTGCCCCTTGATCCACTTGTAGGTGGCGGCCATGCCTTCGTTGAGCGTTGTGTCCGGCTCCCACTTGAGCACCTTTTTAATAAACGTGTTGTCGGAGTTGCGTCCGGCCACGCCCTGCGGCGCGTTCCGGTCGTAGCTGCGCATCATTTTGACGCCGGCGATCTTCTCGACCTTGCTGACCAGGGTGTTGATGGAAACCATCTCGCTGGACCCGAGGTTGATCGGAGTCGCGATGAGGGCGTCGCAGTGGGTGATCATGTCGATCCCCTTCACGCAGTCGTCAATATACATGAAGCTGCGGGTCTGCTCGCCGTTGCCCCAGATGTTGATGCGAAGGTCTTTCTTGTCGATCGCTTCGATGACCTTGCGGCACATCGCGGCAGGCGCTTTTTCGCGGCCGCCATCCCAGGTGCCGTGCGGCCCATAGACATTGTGGAAGCGGGCGATGAACGTCTTCATCCCGCGCTCGTGCCAGTATTCCTCGCAGAACTGCTCGGAGATCAGCTTCTCCCAGCCGTAGCCCCGCTCGGCCATCGCCGGGTAGGCATCGGTCTCCTTGAGCGCCCGGACGTTCGGGTCTTCCTGCAGCTTCGTGTTGTAGGCGCAGGCCGAGCTCGAGAAGAAGTAGCGGCGGGCGCCGGCCAGATAGGCGGCCTCGACCATGTTCGTGTTGACGAGGATCGAGCGCAGGCACTCGACTCGGAAGCGTTCGATGAAGCCCATGCCCCCCATGTCGGCGGCGAGGTTATAGACCTCGACCGCGCCTTCGCACACGCGGTGGCAGTTGGCTTCTTTGCTGACATCCATGCAGAGGTTTTCCACGCCCGGCACATGGAGATACCACTCGTAGAGCGGCTTCTTGTCCACGGCACGGATGTTGGTGAAGCCCTTGTTCTTGAAATGGAGGGCGAGGTTGCCCGCGATGAATCCGCCGGCTCCGGTGATGACGATCAAATCGTCCTTCTTGAGAGGCGCGTCCTTTTCCACGACTCGTTTTTGTTCTTTCATAAATGGGTTTGTGTTCTGCTGTTGTGGTTTGAGCCTGCCACCCGGCCTGCCCGTTCTTGATTGACGTGGACAACATGCCTCCGCCAAGGCCGAAGGGGAATGGGAATTCTTGTCCATTTCATGGATATTATTGACATATTTCTGGAGCGGTGTTGGTTTGCTGGAAAATTGAACCCCCGCTTTCCGGGTCACCCCATGCCTCCCCCAAAACCATCTGACAACCGCCGGTCGCCGGCGCCGGAATTTTTTTCCGCCGACGTGGCGCAGGCCCGGCGGTTCTACCTCGACCTCAACCCGCCAAAAAACCGTCCGCTGGCCGTGGTCTGTGGCGGGCTGGAATACTGCACGCCGGATTTTGCCATCCACCGCGATACGTTTCCGTATTTCTCCATCGAGTATGTGGCGCGCGGACGCGGCGAGGTGAAGCTCAAGGGCCGCGTCCGCTCCCTGCAAGCCGGACGCCTGTTCTCCTACGGGCCGGGCGTTGCACAGCGGATCACCGGCGATCCGGCGGATCCGCTGGTGAAATACTTCGTGGACTTCGCGGGCACTCAGGCGGCGGAACTGCTGCGGTCGTGCAAGCTTTCGCCCGGGAGCATTTCGGAAGTCTTTCCAGCCAATGCGCTGCAGCCGCTCTTTGACGAACTCATCCAGGCTGGATCGCGGGTGCGGCGCGAGAACGCCGAGCTGTGCGCCAAATTGCTGGAGTGCATGGCGCTCCGCATCTCCTCTTCCCGCG
Organism: Verrucomicrobiia bacterium; assembly: GCA_037129975.1. Classification (GTDB taxonomy): domain Bacteria; phylum Verrucomicrobiota; class Verrucomicrobiia; order Chthoniobacterales; family Terrimicrobiaceae; genus QYQL01. The sequence continues at coordinate 6,312 of JBAXTX010000056.1, forward strand.
CCCCGATCGAAGGCGCACAGACGCTCTCCTTCGCGACATTTGAGCGGTGCCGGCAACACATCGAACAGCACGCCCTGCGTCTGCAATCTCTGCACCAGATCGCCGGCGAATGCCACGTCAACCAGGCCTACCTCTGCCGCCTGTTCCAGCGATTCGACCACAGCTCACCATACCAGTATCTGCTCCGCTTGAAAATGAACCACGCCGCCGAGCGCCTCCAGCAAACCGGCATGATGGTCAAGCAGGTGGCCGATGAGTCCGGGTTCAGCGATCCCTTTCACTTCTCCCGTGTGTTCCACTCCATCCTCGGTCTCTCCCCGGCCGCTTTCCGTGGACTGCGGTAAGTCAGTGCGTCTCTTAACCGTTCCTTGACCCTGAGTGCTGGGGATCACCGTGATGAGCAAGTAAAGTTGAACCTCAAGATTCGCACATGCGCAACTCCAGGCCATACCATGTGGCCCCCGCACCAGGTCGGATATCGAGATGAAATCTCCGGCTCCTGAGAAAAACCTCTGCTTGATGTCGCCATCTATTTCTCGTTCGCTCAATGGAAATGGAAAACTTTCTGCTTCATGACAATTTCCCAACACGACGAACTGATCCGGGCGATGTTGCTGCATGGAATTCCTCCGCGATGCGAGACGTTTGGAATACCGAATCCCTGACCGCGCTGGACAAAAGCCATATCTGGCATCCCTTCACCCAGATGAAGGACTGGTGCGCCCCGGATCATGAGCCGCTTGTTCTGGTCGGGGGCGAGGGGGCGATCCTGCGAGACAGCCGCGGGCGCGAATACCTCGACGGGAATTCCTCGATCTGGACAAACATCCACGGCCACAGGCACCCGGCGATCACCCGGGCCATCCACGAGCAACTCGACCGCATCGCCCATGTTTCTTTTTTGGGAACCACCAATGCGCCTGCCGCGGAACTCGCCGGTCGCCTTGTTGCGCTCTTTCCGCCGCAGACCCTCTCCCGCGTTTTCTTCAGCGACGACGGCTCGACCGCCGTGGAAGCCGCGATGAAGATGGCCGTGCAATTCCGGCAACTGAGCGGCGAGCCGGAACGGACGCGCTTTGTCGCCTTCGATCACGCCTATCACGGGGACACTGCCGGAGCCGCCAGCTTGGGCGGCATCGGGACATTTCACGCAAGGTTCGCAGGCCACCAGTTTCCTGTGGACCGGATTTCCGCTCCCGCTGATCTCGATCGGCTTCCTGTGGAAAAGATCGCGGCGGTGGTCATCGAGCCATTGATCCAAGGAGCAGCGGGCATGCGCCCCTGGCCGCGCGGAATGCTCCGCGAGCTTCGCGAGAAATGCGATCTCTGCGGAATTCACCTGATCCTTGACGAAGTTCTCACCGGGTTCGGCCGCACGGGCCGGATGTTTGCTTGCGAGCACGAAAACGTGATCCCGGATTTCCTCTGTCTCGCCAAGGGACTCACCGGCGGGTACCTCCCGCTCGCGGCAACGATTGCCAACGAGAAAATTTTCTCCGCATTCCTCGGGGATTTTTCCGATCGGAAAACCTTTTTTTATGGGCACAGCTATACCGGCAATCCGCTTGGCTGTGCGGCGGCGCTCGCGAGTCTCGACGTTTTCCATGACGAAAACGTGCTCGAAAATCTCCAGCCGAAAATTGCGACCATGACCCGTCTGCTGAACGGGCTGAAAGAACTCCGGTCGGTATTCGAAGTCCGCCAGTGCGGGTTCATGGGCGGCATCGAAGTCCGCCGGCCGGATGGCGTGCCATTCCCCTGGCAGGAACGCATCGGCGGCAGGATCTGCGACGCCGCCAGAAAGCACGGACTCCTGACCCGCCCGGTTCTCGACACCATCGTCCTCATGCCGCCGCTCTGCACCACCGAAGCCCAACTGGAAAACGCGGCGACTGCCATCCGTCGGGCGATCATGGACGTTTGCTGAACGTCACCCTGCGGCGGGCCGCTCCCTGGCGAGCATGGCCGTTTTTCTTTCGGTCCCCCAACGACAGCCGGATTCATTTCGCGTCCTTTGCCGCGTCCTCGTAAATTGCGCGCCAGTAGGCGAGGCGTTCCTTGACGCGTTTCTCCATGCCGTTTTCGGTCGGTTCGTAGTAGGTGCGGCCTTCGGGGAGGTAGGCCTGGGGGACGTGGGAACCTTCGAAGTCGTGGCTGTATTGGTAGCCTTGCCCGTGGCCGAGGCGTTCGGCGCCTTTGTAGTGGCCGTCGCGGAGGTGGGGAGGGACGGCGAGTGTCCGGCCTTCGCGGACTTCCTGCGAAGCCTTGCCGATGGCGACCGTGCAGCGGTTGCTCTTGGGCGCGGTGGCCAGATAGACGGTCGCGTGGGCAAGGAGGAGATTCGCCTCGGGGAGTCCGACGAACTCCACCGCCTGCTGGGCGGCCATCGCGACCACGAGCGCGTTCGAATCCGCCATGCCGATGTCCTCGCTCGCGCAAATGACAATCCGCCGTGCGATGAACCGGATCTCTTCGCCCGCATGGAGCATCTTGGCAAGCCAGTAGAGCGCGGCGTCCGGATCGCTGCCGCGCATGCTTTTGATGAAGGCGCTGATCGTGTCGTAGTGCTCGTCGCCCGTGCCGTCATAGACGACCGCCTTTTGCTGGATGCTTTCCTCGGCGGCGTGGAGCGAGATGCGAACCGAGCCGTCTTTTTCCGGAGGAGTGGTGAGCGCGGCAATTTCGAGCGCGTTGAGACACCTGCGGGCATCCCCGTCGCTGAGCCGCGCGAGGTGAGCGGCGGCATCCGGGTCCATGCTGATCCGCATGGCACCGAGCCCGCGGTCCTTGTCTGCGAGCGCCCGATCCATGAGGATGATGAGGTCGGCCTCGGGGAGCGGTTCGAGCTGGAAAACCTGCGAGCGCGACAGAAGCGCGCTGTTGACGCTGAAGAACGGGTTCTGGGTTGTCGCGCCGATCAGCCGGATGAGGCCGTTCTCGACTTCCGGGAGGAGGACATCCTGCTGGGCTTTGTTGAACCGGTGGATCTCGTCCACAAAAAGGATCGTTTTTGTTTTCGCCCGGCGCAGAGCGGCTCCGGCGATGACCCGGCGGATGTCGGCCACATTGCTTTCGACTCCGCTCAGACGCTCGAACTTCGCTTTTGTGGCACCGGCAATCACCTGTGCAAGCGTCGTCTTCCCGGTGCCTGGCGGCCCAAAAAGAATCAGCGAAGAAATCCGGTCCGCCTCGATCGCCCGCCGCAGCAGCTTCCCAGGCCCCAGGATGTGCTGCTGCCCGGAAAATTCCTCCAGCGTGCGCGGGCGCATCCGGGCGGCCAATGGCGCGTCGGCCGCCACCTCGCGATCCGGTTCCTGAAAAAAGTCCTCCACGCGCGCATTATCGCTGGTTTTTCTCGCAAGCCAAGCCGCGAAGCCATAGGCTCGTCACATGCAAACACTGCTCGTTCCACTCGATACCAGCGCTGGTACGGCAAAGGTTCTTTCCGTTGCGGAATCCCTCGCCCGCTCGCTTCAGGCAAAGGTTGTCCTCCTCCACGTCATCGAGCCGATTGCTTCGTATGTCCCGCTCGGCACGGGGATGGATGTCATCGCGACGCCCCCGCCGGAGATCGGAATCGAGCAGACCGAAGGCGCCCAGAAACGCCTGGAAATGCTGGCCTCACCGCTCCGCGCCGCGGGCCTCGATGTCGCATGCGAAGCCGCCCTCGGGCTGGCGGCGGACGAAATTCTTGATCAGGCAAAAATGCTTGCCGCAGACTACATCGTTCTTGGTTCCCACGGCCGTGGAGCGCTCTACCACCTCTTCAGCGGCAGCGTGGTCACCGGCGTCCTCAAGCACAGCCCGTGCCCGGTCGTCGTTGTCCCGGTGCGCGGGTGATGAGGAAACGGCCTGCGGCTTTTTGACGGTGGGCAGGCGGACGCATGCGACTTCCTGGTCCGTGCGCATGAGGAGCAGGTCGCCGCTGAGGGCGGGCGGGTTCCAGGTCTTCGCGTTGAAGACGCGGAAGCGGGCGAGTTCGTTGGGTCCGTCGGGTGTGGGCGCGAGGAGGAAAACTTCACCGCTTTCGGCGGTGACGAGCAGAACGTCGCCGACGAACAGAAGCTGCCCGTGGCCATAGCGTCCCGATTTCCATTTGCGGCTTCCGTCGCGCAGATCTATGCAGGTGAGGGTGCCGTCGTCGAGGCCGTAGAGGTGGCCGTCGCGATGAATGAAGGCGGCCATCTTGGCTTTGAGGTTGAGGGTTTTCCAAATGCTCCGGGCGCTGAGTTTGCCCGCCGCGTCGCGCTCGATTTCGAGCAGCTCGCAGCCGACTCCGTAGCCGCTGGAGAAAACGACCCGGTTCGCTCCGACCGGCACGGGCTGCGCGCAGCACGGCTGGCGACGTCCCCAGGGATATTCCCAAAGGATTTCTCCCGTGGCCGGATCGTGCGCGGTGATGCAGATCATGTTGAAACTCACAATCTGGGGCACGCCGGCAAGCGTGAGGAACGCTGGCGAAGCGTACTCGGCGGGCTGGGATCCGTTGCGCCAGGCGAGTTCGCCGTCCGCCAGGCGATAGGCAAAGAGCGACTTATTGTGCGACTGGCCGGCACTGACGATGACCTTGTCCCCGAGGACGAGCGGCGAGCCGGCATAGCCCCATTCCGGGCGGCCCTTGGGTGCGTCCTTGGACATGGCCCGCTGCCAGATGAGCCGGCCGGTCGCCAGGTCGAGGCAGTTGGTGATCCCCGTGGCGCCATATGTGAAAACGCGGCCTCCGGAGATGGTCGGCGTCGAGCGCGGGCCCACGTCACCGAACGACGATGCGAAGCGTGCCGTGTCCGCGTGCTCCCAGAGCAATTTTCCGGTGAGGATATCGAGGCAGACGACGACCTCGCTGTCGCTCCGCTGCTCGAAGGTCACGGCGCGATTTCCCACGATCGCAAATCCCGACCACGCGGGGCCGATCGGCTGGCGCCAGAGAACTTGCGGCGGCTCTTTCTCCCAATCGCGCGCCAGCTCCGTGCCGTCTGCAATCACGGCGTTGCGATCCGGCCCGAGGTATTGCGGGAAGTCGGCGCGTCCGCTGTGATCAAGCGCCGGGTTATCCAAGCCCTTTTCAAACGCTGATGTGGCGGGCTGGGTCCAGCGCGCTTTGAGGATGGGAATGAAATCGCCTGTGACGCCGTGGAACCGGAATGCCGAGGCAAACGATCCGGCGAGCACAAGGAAGACAGCGAAAACACCGAGCCTCAGCCGCCAAGGACTCCGCGAGGCGAACAGCCACCACAGGACGAGCAGGAACAGTGTGACCAGACCGACCACGAAAAGGATGATATTGCGCACCTGAAGCTCTGTGGTCGGCACGAGTCGCACGATGAGCAGCGCGAGCGCTCCGAGGCAAAGGATCACCACCGCGGACAACCAGTGAATGCGCGGACGGGATGGGATTTGATTCATTGGCGTCCGTATATGCCCGGAAAGGCGCGGCACGGCAAGCTCGCTCGACAGCTCGCTCGACAAGACATGTCGCTCGACAAGACATCATCCAATCCGAAAAACGCTTTTGTCCCTCCGGGGCGTTCGGAGTTTCAAGCCGGAAGGGATGTTGCTCTACTGTTTCCCGACGACGAGGGCGAGCTTCGCTGCAAGCTCGGCCTTTTTGAACGGCTTGGTGAGGACGTCGTCCATGCCGGCGGCGAGGCATCGCTCGCGGTCGCCGGGCATCGCGTTTGCCGTGAACGCGATGATCGGCACATGGCCGTCCGCAGCCGCCTCGACCTCTCGAATCTTCCCTGTGGCTTCAAGGCCGTCCATCACCGGCAGCGCCATGTCCATAAGGATGGCTGAAAATTTCCCCGGCACGAATTTTTCCATTGCAGCGGTTCCATTAACGGCGAATTCGACGCGGTAGCCGAGTCTCTGGAGCATTTTGCCTGCGATCACGCTGCTGGCCTGGTCGTCATCCACGATGAGAACGAGGGGGCCATCAGGGGGCATGGACGACTCTGTGCTTGGGCTGGATGGCGATGCGCCGTCAGCACCCATGGATTGGGACGGCACGGCGGTCATCCCTCCAGCACAAACTGATTCCAGTGGGAAGCGGAATGTAAATGTGCTGCCTTTGTCCGGGGTGGAGGTGACGGTGAGCGTGCCGCCCATGGCTTCGGCGAGGCGCTTCGAGATCACCAGCCCGAGTCCGGTGCCCCCAAACCGACGGCTTGTCGTCGCGTCTGCCTGAGTAAACACATTGAACAGGCGATCAATTGTCTCGGAAGAAATCCCGATGCCGGTGTCCTCGACAGAGAACTCCAGGAACCGTCGTCCTCCGTCGGTGGCGGGGACAACGCGGAGGACAACCGAGCCGCTTGCTGTGAATTTGACGGCGTTGGCGAGCAGGTTGATGAGGATCTGGCGGATCCGGCGGGCGTCGCCGATAATCTGTTCCGGCACGCCGACAGCCACGTCGCAGCGGAATTCGAGCCCTTTGTCAGCGGCGGTTTTTTGGACGGCTTGCTCGGATGATTTTACGAGTTCGGCGACTGCCACTGGCGCAACATCGATCGCCAGGGCGCCCCTCTCAATGCTGGAAAAGTCGAGGATGTCGTTGACGACAGCAAGGAGGTGACTGCCGCTTTTACTGATCGTCTGCACATAGGATTCCTGCTCGTCGTCGAGGGTAGTGTCGGAGAGGAGTTCCGCAAAACCGAGCACGCCGTTGAGCGGGGAGCGCAGCTCGTGGCTCATCACAGAGAGGAACTCGCTCTTTGCGGCGGCGGCAGCATTGGCTTGGAGAAGGGCTTTGGTCAGACTGGCTTCCAAGGCCTTCTGCTCGGTGACGTCCCGGAAGGACCACACCCGACCAATGCGCCTCCCCTCCAAGATCTTCGCAAAAGAATAGCGTTCAATAACCCGGCCGTCCTTGAACAAGAACGTATCAAAGCTCTCCGCGTCGGTCTCGTAGAGCGACTGCACCTTCTTAAGAAACGCGTCGGAATCGCTCAGTTGAGTCAGGGCAAAGTCCAGCAGGGCCTTGTCATCACCGCTCTCCATGATTGACTCCGGGATTCGCCAGATCTCGGAGAATCGCCGGTTGGCTCGGATTACCTTTCCTTTGGTGTTCACGGCAAGAATGCCGTCGGCAGCGGCTTCGAGAACCGCCACGAGGTGGGTTTCCTGCTCCCGCAGCTTCTCCTCTACCTGCTCCCGTTCGGTGATCTGGCGCCGGAGGCTCACAAAGGAATAGCCGAACATGCCCATGATGGCGATGAGGACTGCCCCAAAAGCTTCGAGCAAATGCGTCGAGCGCCGTTCATACTGGTCGACATCCCCTTTGGTTCGTTTCGCGAGCATGACGTAGAATTCATCAATCGGGCCCATGATTCCGGCCTTGTATTGGTGGTAGGCCTCATCATTCATCAACCGGTTCGCCAAGTCGCGATCCGGCGCTTTCTTAACCGTGAAGTTGCCCGCGCCATCATCAAACAGTCCCTTGACCGCATTCATGGCCACCCTCTCGGTCTGAACCAGCCCATCGGAGTTGCTCTGGGCCAGGGAAAGTTTTGCCAGTTCGGCGGCGGTAAACCCTTCCTTGATCATCAAATCGCGCAGGGAAATTCTCTCGCCATCCGGGCGGGGTTTCTGTCCGGCCGCCGTGATGAGGTCCCAGTAGATACGGTTGTATTCCACCGGGCGGGGACGCTTGCCGTTGCGGATATCCAGAACGGCCCAATACTGCCGTTCAAATTCCTCATTGCCGGTCGCCACGTAGGTCCTCGCCAGACGCGTGAGATCGTCCGAGCTCTGGCGCAGCTCATCAGCCAGCAAAAACGATTGGAAATGAACGCACTGGCTTCGGCTGAGTTCTTCTTGGTTCAGGAAAAAAGCACCAGCCAGAATCGCCAGGACAACCCCCAATGCCACTTGGATTCCCAAAAGGATCCGAAACAACTTCTTTAGCGACATAGCCTCCTCTCCAGGAAAATGGTCATTCTGGTACCCGACAGGCAGTTTTGGCAAGGACTAATTCCGGTTTTGCTCCGGCCCCGACAGGACTAATTTTGTGTTCAGGACCGGATGGGTGTGATCAAATGTGGGTGAGGAAGAAAAGTCCCCACCATTCAGGCTGGTATACAGGAGCGCGGGCATCTTGCCCGCTCAGGGAAAACGGGCAAGATGCCCACGCTCCAACCGAAGAACCTCCCCCATCTTTTAATCGCACTCCAACGCGCCCGAACTTTGCTGGGCGCGGGTGCGGCTCCGCGAAGCAGTGGGCTTCCATAGTGAATAATACCACCTCTTTAAGATAATCAGACTGTTAAGTTTTGGCAGAAGCGTTTGCTTGATCGTGTAACCAGGGGCGACCAATCAAGGAAAGCACCGCAGAGGAGTCCTCCCAAAAGCGGCGAAGGCCGGGAAGCAAAGCGGCCCGCAATTTCTCGATGAAGTCGAAAAGTGCATTGGCAAAGCCCTCGGTGTCTTTGAGCACATCCCAGAGTTGCTCACACGGGTTGAGTTCCGGACTGTACGGCGGCAAGGAGAGAACATGCACCCCTTCGGGCAGGCGCGGATCGCCCGGCCGCAAATGAAAACCGGCTTGGTCGGCGATGACCACATGCTCGGCCCCGGGATCGCTTGAACGCAGATGTTCCAGGAACAAGGCATTGCAATCCAAATTCACTGTGGGCAGATGAAGGAACTCGGCTCGTCCCTCCACTACTTCCAGCGCGCCATAAAGGTAATCCCATTCGTAGCGGGTTTGGCGCTGCACCGTTGGCCTCACTCCTTTGGTGATCCACGCCCTGCGGGTTTCGGTGTGGAGCCCGAATCGGGCCTCGTCCATCACCCACACCCGCACCCGGCTCCCGGCACCAATAGCCAGAGCATCAAGGCGGGCTCCCAGTTCATTTTTGAAAGCCTGGGCCGCTGCGAGATCTGCTCCGGGGTGTCTGGGCCGCGGCACCCGCAGCACCCCTCCGCATTTTTTTATCCATTGCCAGACCGTGATATAGGGCCTTTCCACTTTATGTTCCCGCGCGAGCCACTGTCGCGCGGCTTGCGCGCTCGTCCATCTTCCGCTTTGGACTCCCTCACGGAGCTGCCGGCTGACTTTTTCGCTCAGCCCGCGCATCTCTCCTGCCGAGGGACCGGGTTTTTCCCTCTGCAGGAGGCTTTCAAATCCTCCTTTGCGAAAGGCTTTGATCCATTCAAAGACGCTCGCCCTTGAACATCCGCAGATCTCGGCAATCTCTCCGGCACTGTGCTCGCCCACCGCTGTAAGCTTCATACACAGCAAGCGAACCTTATGCCGAGAATCCTTTTCCTGCCGGTATCTTTGCTCGATCTGAGCGCTCAGGTCCGGCCTCC
>JBAXTX010000057.1:0-15620 GCA_037129975.1 Verrucomicrobiia bacterium
GCCCGCGACACCGTCGAACACCGCGTCATCGCCATGCAGGAAAAAAAGCGCGCCCTCATCTCCGGCCTCCTCGACTCGGAATCCGCTCTCCCCGACGACGCGGATCTCAGCGAACTCATCGGGTGACGGAACAATTTTCCCAACAAAGATATTTCTTTTCATGAGGTGGTCTCCGGGCTGGCGCGGGAGGGGGATCGGGGTATAGTTCCGCGCACATGGACATCACGAAGATTCGCGGGCAGTTTCCATTCCTGCGGGAATCGGTCAACGGGCATCCGTTGATCTATCTCGACAATGCGGCGAGCTCGCAGAAGCCGGATCGCGTGATCCGCCGGATGAGCCGGTTTTTGGAGAGCGAGTATGCGAACGTCCACCGCGGGATCCATCTGCTGAGCGAGCGGGCGACGACGGCATACGAGGACGCGCGCGCGGCGTTTGCAGGGCTCCTGAATGCGGAGCGGCCGGAGGAGGTGATCTTCACGCGCGGGACCACCGAGTCGGTGAATCTTCTGGCCAACACATGGGGGCGGGTGAACATCGGCACCGGAGACACGATTCTCCTGACCGAGATGGAACACCACAGCAACCTTCTGCCCTGGCTGCACCTCGCGCAGGAGACCGGAGCCCGCGTGGATTTCGTCCCCGTGCTGGAAAATGGCGCGGCCCTGGATTTCGAGGCGGCGCGATGCCTCCTCGCGAAGCGCCCGAAACTTTTTGCGTTTGTGCATGTGCCCAACACCCTGGGCCTGGAAAATCCCGTCAGGGCACTTTGCGGCCTCGCACGGGAATCCGGCGTGACGACGTTTGTGGATGGCGCGCAGAGCGTCGGTCACCAGCCGGTGGATGTGCGGGATCTCGACTGCGATTTCCTGGCCTGCTCGGCCCACAAAATGTGCGGACCGAGCGGGATCGGCGGCTTGTGGGGGCGCCAGGAACTCCTCTCCGCCATGCCGCCCTGGCAGTATGGCGGCGAGATGGTGGACCGCGCTTATTTCAACAAGCCGGCCACATTCCGCGATCCTCCCGCAAGGTTCGAGGCCGGGACCCCGCCGATTCTGGAAGCCGCCGGATGGGCCGAGGCGATCCGGTTTCTCACCGAGACCGGACTGGAAGACATCCGGGAACATTCCGTGGAACTGGCAAACCTCGCGGCGAGGCAGCTTCGCGGGATCGATGGGCTGAAGATCTTCGGTCCGGACGTCCGGCAGTCCGGGATTGTGGCGTTCTCGATCAGCGGGGTGCATGCGCACGACGTGGCATTTTTCGCCAACGAGCGCGGGCTGGCCCTGCGCGCCGGCCACCACTGCGCGCAGCCGCTCATGCGGAAACTCGGGAGCCCGGCGTCGAGCCGCGCGAGCTTCTCACTCTATAATACCCGGCAGGACGTCGAAGCCTTGGTTGGCATCGTGCGGGAAGCCGTGGCATTTTTCCGATGATGGACAACGAACTCTACCAGGAAGTCCTCCTCCAGCATTCCAGGCGCCCGAGAAATTTCGGGCCGTTGGAAAATCCGACGCACGCCGCAGACGGACACAACGCGCTCTGCGGCGACGAAATCTCCGTCGCGCTGCGCATCGAAAACGGCGCGGTCGCCGAAGCGAAATTCTCCGGAAGCGCGTGCGCGATCTGCACCGCGTCCGCGTCCATGATGACCGGAGAAGTCAAGGGGCTCACATGTTCTGCCGTTGAGACATTGGCGGGAAACTTCCGCCAGCTTGCCAAGGACGGAGCCGGCCCGGATGTGCCGGTGAGGCTGCAGGTTCTTGGAGGGGTCCACCAATTTCCCCAGCGCGTGAAGTGTGCGGTCCTCCCGTGGGAGACGCTTGTCAGCGCGCTCAGAAGCCCGGTGGGCACCGGGGAAATTTGTCCGGGTTGAAGCCCCGGTTTTGCGGCGGGACAGGCACTATTTCAAACGGCCCGGAATCTTTCGGTTTGATGTTTTCCCGGGAATCGCAGAGATTATTTTTCACAGCAAACGCACTCGTAGCTCAATTGGATAGAGCGTTGGCCTCCGAAGCCAAAGGTTGTGGGTTCGACCCCCGCCGGGTGCAGGCTTGATTTCACCATAGAAGCCGCTTAAATACAGGCTCTCCGGGCGGTTCTCTCTGAATCTCCCTTTTGCACGCTGGCGCACATTTCTGCATAAAAAGCTTGCCTATCGGGTTATTTCGGGTTACTTGTGGCACATCATGAGAACCGCAAACACCACGATCAGCGAACTCAAAATCAATGGAGTAACCCGATATCGGGTTACATACCCGACCGCCAACGGCAGGAAAAGGGAGCTCTACGTTGACCGAAAAAAAGCAGAGGCCAGGCTGAAGGAAATCCAAGCCGAGCAAAAGCAATTCGGCCTGTCCGCCTCCGCCATGACCTCGACAACGCGGGCGGATGCCGTCGCCGCCGAAATGATTCTGGCGGGCTCCGGCCTGACCCTCGTGGAAGTGGCGCGGGCGATGCTGGCACAAAAGACGGCAACTGACTCCGGCAAACCTCTCGACGAAGCGGCACAGGCTTTTCTGACCTCCCGCGAAAAAACCAGCACGATCCACCAGAAGGTAATCACCGGGCGCATGAATTATATGTTGCGGTTTCTGGAAGGGAAAAAGACCACCTCTGTCACGATTGCCGATATCCAGCAACTTCTCGACGGGCTCGACCGGGCAACCCGGACGAAGGACAATTACAAGCGCACTCTCGTTTCCTTCTTTGCGTTCTGCATGGCGCGGGAATGGTGCGCGAGCAACCCGGCATCGGCTACAGCAGCGATCACGTTTGCCGGGACGGACGTGGATATCCTCTCCCCGACCGAAGCCGCCGCGATCCTCGCCGCGTGCGATCCTGCCCTCCTCCCCGGCGTCGTGCTCGGGATGTTCTGCGGCCTGCGGTCTGCCGAGCTGTCCCGCCTGCAATGGTCTGCCGTTGACCTCGCACAGGGACACGTCACGATTGGCGCAGGAATCGCCAAGACGGGAGCGAGGCGTGTTTGTCCTATACCGGAGAACGCGAAGGCATGGCTGGCCCCCTACGCGCAGAAAAAGGGCAACGTGATCGAAGAGAACGAACACAATCGCAACTTGTGGAAACTGGCGCGGGTGCGGGCGGGATTCGGCCCGTTCTGGAGTCAATACAAGGCCGTGAATGACGCGCAGACAAACCCCGCCACAAAGAAACCCCGGAAGGATTTGAAGCCGTGGCCGTCCAATGCACTGAGACATTCCGCCATCTCCTACAAGCTCGCCACCAATCCCGACCTCCCCCGGCTGGCATACGAATCGGGGAACAGTCCCGACGCGATCCAGAAGCATTACAACGGGCTCGCCTCCCCGCAGTCCGCGAAGCAGTTCTTTTCGATCTCCCCCGACACCGGCGAAGGCGTCCTGCGGTTCAAAGCAGCATGAACTTCCTCATCTACATCGCCCGCGAAATCGTAGCCGGATTTCTTTACACCGTCGCCGACGCCATCGAGCTTTGGTGCTCTTTTTGGTGGGCGGTTCACCGCTTCTTGTTACGGCTGAAGTGAACATCATGGAAAAGAGCATCATGGAATTGGTGAAGAATCCGGCAGGCCGGGAGTGGCTCGCCGTTGCCATCGAGACAACCGACCGGGAAGCGTTCCTTTCCGACAATTCCGTCCTGCTCGCCAAGCTCGCCAAGAACGTCAAGGCGTGCGGAATCTCCGCCCCTGAGTCCATGAAGGCCGCAGTCTCTCAACTCGTGGCCGTGCGTGCGCTGGGATGCCGCGCCAGCGCGATCACAGAGGACTTCCGACCGTGGACAAGGGCGGAAAAAATGAAGGCCATTGCAGCGCAGAATGACGGCATCCGCCCCAAGGAAGTTCTGGAATGGGTCGGCAGGAACCCCGCCACAGAAAAGGCAGACAGGAAGAAAATCTACACCGCGCAGACATCCGACAGCATTGGCAGACGCTGGGCGAATGAGGCGGACGCGCTGCCGGTCTATCTTCGCGCTTCAATCGAATTCTGGACAACCTCGCCCGACCCGCGTGTCCCGCCGCTTTGTCTCTTGAGCGAGGGAGCCATTGCGGAAATCTTTTCAAGCGCGACACTGGACGGCATCGGCACAGATACCATACGGCAGGAACTCCATCGCGCCGGACTATACCGGCCAAAGGGAAAAGCGTTCTCCTACAACGGCAGGAAAATTTCCGCCCGCCGTCGCCTCTAAATAATACCCCTTTCCGTGTCACGATAGGTTTTCCGCATCCGGCGCAATCTCGCGCCGCAATGCAAAATATCGCTTCACACAGCCAGCCAGCGACCGACGCGAGCAGCACCGCACGGACGCTGGGAAACATCACTCCTCTCCTTTACGGACGCCGCGAGGCAGCGCGTAGAATCCCCGTCTCCGTTCGCACTCTCGACGGATTCAAGTCCCGACGCAAAATCGGATTCGTGAAGATCGGCGGGAAGGTTCTCTTCCGGGAATCCGACATCGCCGCCTTCATCGCCCGCCACGTCATCGCCCCCCGCGCTGGGTCTGGAGCCATCTAAAAAAACGGTCGGCCCCCTGCGAAGGAAAAGCCGACCGATAGCCATTACAACTATATGACTACTCAAGCATATTTACAGAATCAGTCAAGCGATATTTCGGAGATCTCACTCGACGAATCCCGCGACCTTATCCGGCTGGAGGAGATCGTAAGCAAAGGAATTGAAACCTGGATCGAAGTTGGCAACGCCCTACTCGAAATCCGCGACCGGAAGTTATACCGCATCGAACACGGCACCTTTGAGGACTACTGCCGATCGAAGTGGAACATTGACCGCACCTATGCTCACCGGCTTATGTCCGGCGCGGAGGTGGTCAACGCCAACAAAGATTTGTTGCCAATTGGCAACATTTCAGAGGGTGCGATCCGTGAGGCCGTAAAAGTCAAAGACCCAGTGAAGCAGCGGGAGGTTATTAAAAAGGCCGTGGTAATATCCGGCGGTAAAACTCCGACTGCCAAGACGGTCAAGGTCGTAGTGGAGCAGCAGGCGGAACCGCAGATCAAGCAGGCCGCGGCCAAGGTTGTCGAGGGCGAGGGCTCCGACCCTCTGCATGATGCGGAAGTTGAGATCACGAGAATTGTCGTAGAAGCGGCACAATCTGTCTTTCGTGAGCATGGCAAGAAAATGCCTGTCAATGCTCCGCAGGCAATCAGGAAGTCCGTTAGCGACCTCCTCGGCGTCTGGATCTTGGCGGCGCTGATTAGTGTTGATGGGGGGGCATCGAAATGACCACGCTCCTACTCGCCCGGCTCTTCGCAGACGCCCTATGCGCTGGCGTGGTCGTCCTGCTCATCATCAAGTGGAGGTTCAGACCATGATTCCAAAAGACAAACCGGCATCATGGCGCGTCGAGGCCGCACGGCTTTGGCGCGAATATCAGCGCACGAAACAGGCGCGGCATCTGAAGGCGTTCCAGCGGCACACTGGCGGCATCGGCGGAAGGGGCAAAAAGCCATGAGCGACCACCTTTTCATCCATAGCGATATTGACGACGCCGGGCTGACTCCCGCTGAATTTCGGGTTCTGGCACACCTTTCGAGGCGAGCCGGAAAAAATGGAATCTGTCACCCAGGAATCCGATCAATCTCGAAAACCTGCCATCTGAGCAGAGGCACGGTCGGCACGGTTCTTGAAAGTCTGGAAAAGCGAAAGTTTGTCGCAACCTCCAAACGGCACGGATTTTTGACGGAATACGCGATCACAACTGAATCGGGAATTGCCGCCACTGTCCTAATCCAAGGCACACCTACTGTCCTAATCCAAGGCACGGACTGTCCTAATCCAGAGCACGGACTGGCCCAATCCAAGGCACGAAAGGTAATCCATGAAGGTAATCCATTGAAGGATGATAGCTCGCCCGTTTCTCCGAAACGTCCGAGCCGTCCTGCATCATCCAGAATCCAGATCGTTGACGATCACCACATCAGCGAACTCGGGAAAATCTACACCCCGGCATCCGTGGCAAAGGCCGTCGCCTCATGCCGCGCATGGCTCCTCACCCCCAAAGGCACCGGCAAGGCATTTTCAAAACGCCGACTTCAAACCTTTCTGCGGGACGCCGAACCCATCGGCGCACCAGCGGCCCCGCCCCACCAATCCGCCCGCCTCGACATCATCCGCCACTCAACCCCCGCCCGCATCGTCAACCCATGAACACAATCCAAAAACTCCCGCAGAATCTCACCTCCGAAATGGCATCGGTTTCCATCCTGTCCCAGATCCCCGGATCACTTCCGCTCTACGCTTGGGACGAAAAGCTATTTCTCGACCCCGCCTGCAAACGCGTGTTCCGCCATATCCTCGAAGCGCGATCACAGGGAGGCGAGGCGAACAAGATTGACCTACGCGCCAGAATGGAGGCGGCAGGCGAGCTTGAAGCCGTTGGCGGTCAACACGCCCTCGACGGCCTTCTCGAAACCTTCCCGCTCCCTCCGTTCGCAGGCCCGACGCACGCCGAGTTTTTCCACCAGGATCTTGTCGAAGCGTGTGCTCGCCGGGAGATCATCCTTGCCGCCGCTGAACTCGACGCGGATCTCCGCTCCGGGCAGATCTCCGCAGAGGATTATCTGTCCCGCCTCACTGATGCCGGTGCAATGCCAGAGGCCAGAAAGGTTGAGACATCAAAGTCCCAACTCACCGCTTTGCTCGACGAGATCGAAAACCACACCCCGCCTGAGTGTTTCGGCTTCGGGATTCCCTCGCTTGATCGTGAACTCGACGGCGGATTCCAGAGAGGCGAGCTAATCACCGTGGCAGGCCCCACAGGAGGCGGGAAGTCCCTCATGCTGGCACAGACCGCCCTTGCCGCTGCACGGGCAGGAAAGGCCGTTGCCTTCTTCTCTCTCGAAATGCCCACCAAGGCCGTATGGCGTCGGCTCGTTGCCAATCTCGCAAACGTCGCGCTCCCCAAGCCGCACGAAAGGCCGAACGCGCAGCAGGAAAAAGCACTCTCCCCGGCCATCAATGCCGCCGCAAAACTTCCGCTCACGATTCACGACAGCCTGCACTCCCTCGTTGAAATCGAGGCGGAATCCCGCAGGCTTATCAAACTCGGGAAGGCGGACTTGATCGTCGTGGACTACGCGCAGAAAGTCCGGCACTCGGGAGGCGAACGCCGGGAGCAGGAAGTTGCGGAGGTGACATCCAGATTGAAGTCCCTCGCCCTAAAATCTCACGTTGCGGTTGTCACCGCTTCTCAACTGAACAAGGACGGCGATGTCCGCGAGTCTGCCGCCATCGAGTTTGATTCTGACATCCTTCTCAAAATCACAAGTGAGGGCATCTACTGCCAGAAATTCCGGCGCGGCCCGTGCAACTGGACAGTGGGGGCGACCATGCGTGGCGAGCTTGGAAGATTCGATGAACAGAAAGGCGAATGGAGGAAGGCGGCATGATGTCATTGCCAACGCGAACCGCCGCCACCACGCCAATCGTGGCGCAAGCACGGCGGCATCGGGAGGACAGGGACACCCGCCCCCGGCCTAAGCAATCTTTTTGAAAGGGCATCAGTCCGCTGTTGTGGCGTCGCGAGTGATTCGGGAGAGAAGATTAAATTTCGCACATTTCGAATCAAGTTGACACCGCACCCTCTACCATGACCCAGAAAACACACGGCGGACACCGCCCCGGAGCAGGCCGGAAGTCCTGCCGGTCTGACAAGCTGGCCGCGCTCTATGTTGCCGACGAACTGGCGGTGACAACCACCTATGCGCGGACGCTCCTCCGCACCGGAGAATGTGACTTGACCCCGGCGCAATGGCGCACAATCGCCTTGTGCATCGAGGCCGGGCTGTCCGACGCCGAAACACTCTCACACCTGAGCGGAGCAGCATGAGCACGGCCCCGAAAGCCGCGCTTGCTCGCCTGCGGAGAAAAGCCGAGTCCGCCCCGCCAGCAACAACCCCCCTCGCCGCCGCACGTTTGGAAAAGTTGCGTCTGGAGATCACCCGACTGGAATTCGAGTGTGAGCTTGCAGACTTGGAGTCCCGTCGGCGCAAGGGCGAATTGCTCTATCTGGCCGAGGCGCAAGAGCTCATCACCGGCGCGACACAGGCGATTGCCGACCGGCTCCGGGAGCAGCACAAGCGGATTGCCGTCCGGCTGGTCAACGCTTCGGTGAAGTCCATCGAAACCGCCTTGCTCGACGATAACGACAGGACGCTGGCCTTGTGCGCTGCCGCCGTCGCCAAGGTGAAGGGCAACCGGAAAATATGACGATCGTCGTCACCATCGAGATCGAGATTGAGGAACCGGCCCCGTCGCCCCGGCCATTGACGCCGGGAGCAGAGAAGCTGCGGGAGCACATCCGGGCGATCTACTCCGAGCCGTGCCCGCGGCACCTCCCCGCGCGCGCGGAGTGAAAGGAATCTCACCAATTGGTGGAATTCCCACCTCCGGCACCTCCCCGCGCGCGCGGAGTGAAAGGTCACATTGTGGAATTTTTTCCACAAGGTCGTGTCGCCTCCCCGCGCGCGCGGGGTGAAAGCTGGGTGGCAGGGAGCGCGGTCGGGGTGGTTCGTCGCCTCCCCGCGCGCGCGGGGTGAAAAGCGAAACGCGTTTCGTTTTGCCGTTCGCGTGTTCACGGCTCCGCGCAATTTGACATGCGCTCAATGGCAGCTTATGAGAATCACTCCGCAGCATTACGAATCCACCCGAGGCTTGGCAGAAATTTGCTCAACCTCGCCCGCCACAATCGCCCGGCTTGCCGCTGAACTCCGCGTCGGATCGCCGGGTATGCACCGCAACAGCCCCCGAGCCTTCACTCTCGCCGAAGGCGCGAAAATCCAAGCTGCGTATTTTGCCGAGCAGAAAGGAGCACACCGCAACGCGATGATGGCGGCGGATGCCGAGATTCTGAAAAACGCTGAACGCATGGCCTGGCTGGCTGGCTTGGCAAAAGGGATGCAGCACCCGGCTTGGCAGGAACTCTCCCAGCTTGGCGCGGTGGTTGCCCAAATTCGCAAAGGCACCGGCCCCAAGACGGACATCACCTCACTCGACGGCAAGACCCGTTTCCTCGCCTCTCTCAACCCCCACCGCTCCGCACTCGACGCCGCGCTCCGTGCGGTCTCCGCGAAACTCTGAACATGGAACAGCAGCCCGCCGACCCCGTAGCGATTGAGTGTCTGAAGCCGCTCATCTGGCGAGCCGACAACCGCATCAAAAAACTGGCAGCGCAAGCCGCCGCCGAACTTTCACGCAAACAAAACACCCAAAAACCATGATTGAAAAAACCACCATCCAGCCCGCGATCGTTGACCTGAGCGCGATCATTAAGAGCGTCAAAACCGCCATCGAGAAACAGCACAAGGTTGCTCTCGCAAAACTTCGCGCCGACCACAAGGCATGGCTCGAGCGCGCACGCGCCATTTCCGGGCAGGCCATCGAAACGGCGGAGGCCGAGTTGATCGAGGCATGGGAAAAAGGCGAGATCGCCCCATCGGAGATCCTGACCCGGCCCGCCGCCGAGTCCATGCAGAGGCGGTTGCATTTTGCGGCACAGAGGATCGGCACCTACGCCGACCACCTCGACCGCCGCGCGGCTCCGATCACCGCAGACGTGCTCGAGCAGGTCGCCGACGGCATCGAGCGGGACATCTATCCGCAGGCGATTGACCTAGACCGCCGCGCGAAAAGGTTTGGTGATGTCGGAGGCGTGGGCGCTCGCGTGCTGGAAAGCTGCATCAGACACCGCAACGAGGCCGCTCAATTTCGCGAGCCCGGCAAGGACGTGCTGGCATTGAGCCGCCTTGCCGACTTTCTGGATTTTGACGAATGAGCCGGGACATCACAGAGGATCTTGAGTGTGACGAGGCGCGAGCCGAGCGGATGGACGCGTTATTCGATGATGTCCTGAGACTCCACCGCCCCGACGATCACGCCAGCAGGATCGTCGCGCTGGCGGACGCGGAGGCCATCGTCAATCACGAGATCGTTGACTGAACGGCCATGAAGACCACTCCCCGCAAGCGCGCAAATGCGGCCAGATATTACCAAAGGCACCGCGACAAAATCCGCGCCAAAGCAAAGGCAAAGTTGGAACTCTTCCGCGCCGCGCATCCGATAATCCGAAAAACAGCGGAGGAAAAAGCGGCAGTTCAAAAAGCCGGACATGCGCGGTGGATTGCCGCACACATCGAGCGCAGGCGGGAAATCTCCCGATTGTCCGCCCGCAGGCGGAAGGCTGAAAAAAAGGCCGTCTAAACGCCCCGCTACGGGCTCGCCGCTACTCCCCCGGCACTCTGCCATTGCCTGATTTCGCCATCGTCGCCAACGCCGCCGCCGTGCCTGACAACTGCTCGCCCAGGCCGTGGTCGTGTGCCTTGTTTCGGCGCAACATCTGCCGACCGACGAATTCAGCGGACACCGTGCAACGTGAAGATTTCCCTGCCGCTCGCCTCTCGAATTGTCGCGCTGCGATATTCAGCAGCAGGCTCGCCATTTCGAGATCCTCGGGATCGGTCTCCAGCACCCCGTCGAGATATCCGGCGAGCCGCCGAGCGTGATACTGTCGCCCCTCCGCGAGCCGCCAGACGCGCATCGGCTCGCGCCACCGGCAGTTTTGAAGCATCAGGGCAAGCGACCCGTCGTCAACGAACTTCCACGAGCCCGACCGCCTGTCCACCGGCTCGCCAAAGCGACCCCGGCGCGACCAGCGCCAAGCCGTGCAGCGGGCGATCCCGAGCCGGTCTGCAATTTCCGAAACCTTCACCAACGCCATGCACCGGCGCGGGAGTCAAAGTTTGATTCCCTGCCTATCGTGGCGGATGATTCTTTTTGATTTCCGGCTTTGAATTCTCCCCGGCTGGCGTTTGAATAGCCGGATGCGCTTCCTGTATCGGGTAAGTATCGGGTAATGCCTTTTGCAAACTATTGATATTCAACAAAAACGGTTGGCCTCCGAAGCCAAAGGTTGTGGGTTCGACCCCCGCCGGGTGCAGGCTGCAAGCCTCTGCTTTTATTGTGATGGGCCGGAGGGCTCGACTTTTTTGTCATCTTTCTTGAGCCAGTCGCCCGTGGCCTGGGCAGGCCATTTCCCACTGATCGAACGAACGCCGCCGGCCTTGCTCCAGAGCATCCATGCCGGGGAGCCGTCGGGTTTGTCGAGGGCGGCAAAGCTGAGTTCGGCAGACGACCGCCACGCCGGAATGGTGGTACAATGCCAATCCGGGTGCGCCGGGGAAACCACTTCCGTGACACCGCTGGCCAGGTCCACCACGGCGACGGCGTCGTTGGCTCCATCCACCACGGCGGCGAGCTTGCCATCCGGCGAGGCCACGAAACAGCTCAAGCTCGCGGGCAGAGCCCCGGGAGCCGTTGCGATGGCTTCAATCTTTTTTCCATCCTCGGATACCACATACAATTTCTGGTCGCTCTCGGGCCCCGCACCCGCGGCGGGAAAAGTCGCGGCCTGGCTGGCGAATAGGACGCGCCCGTCCGGCAATGCCTGCAAACGTGGAGGATCGGGCAGGAGCGCCATGGCCAGATCCACAGGCGGGGGCATGGCGTCCGGGGCCTTGGCGTCGGACTCCCTTTTCATCAAAGCGCCCGATTCCTGAATCACGGTGACCTTCCGGATGTTTTTCAGCGGGCCGTCCTTTTCGCCGACCGGAGCGGCGAAGACGATCGAGCGGCCATCCGGCGACCAATCGAAGGTTGCGGATTCGCAGACGGCGAGCTGTTCTCCGCCATCCAAACTGCTGATTTGAACCGACGGGGATTGCGCTTGCATTTTGATGTAGCCCACGGCGGTCTGCCCCGGTGACACCCTGGGTTGCGCCATGACATACAAACTCCGCGCCAAGGATTTTGGCGCGCCATCTTCCCGACCGGACTGGAGCTTGATCAGGCAGATTTCATAGAGCGTAAACCGGGAGCTGTCGCCGTTCAACTCCGCCACCAACTCCGCTCCCTTGGGGAGTTTCAAAAGCGCTCTCTTGACGGCCTTTTTCTGATTTTGGAAGGCGCAGAGCAACGCGTTGAGAAAATCATCGGGGTCGCCAGAGGAGAGCGAAGCCAGCAGGGCTTCCACGTCCGACGGTTGGCCCGCCAACTTTTCAGCGCCTTCCAACAAGGTTGGCATGGCGCGGGCCAGCAGTTCGACTTTGGACGCTTCTTGAGGCGGAAGCAATTTTGCCATTTCTGCCCATCGGGCGATCTTGCGTTGTCGGCACAGCACGAACCCGCTGCCGTCGGGAAGCCAACTCAAAGCCGAGGGAGTCGCGGACTTGTCTGCGATGCCGCTCGTCAGTGGGTCGCCCAGCGCGCCATCCGGCTTGACAAGATACAGCGCTCCCCCGACCAGGACAGCGGCTTCCTGGCCGTTGGGCGACCACCAGATGCGCTCTTCGGGCCCGCAGCCGCCCAGAAGCAGACAGAGCGCCAATAAAGGAGAGAGAAATGTCGCTTTCATTTGAACGAGGAGAGGTTCCTTCGATTTCCGACACATGGCCATCAGGAACTTTCCCCCACTTCCGAAATCACGCTTGCTCTCACCGGCACCACTTCCGCAGATTGATCTGTTTCCCATGAGCCTTCTGGTTGCCGACTATTATTACGAACTCCCGCAGGAGATGATCGCCTCGCGCCCGCTCGAACGCCGCGACGGATCGCGCATGCTCGTCGTGGACCGGGCATCGGGGGAGATCTCGCACAGGATGTTCCGCGATTTTCCTTCGTATCTGCGGCCCGGGGACCAGGTGGCGCTCAACGATTCCAAGGTCATCAAAGCCAGGCTGCTCGTGCCGGGAACGAACATCGAAATTTTTCTTCTCGAGCCCTGTGGCGACCGCCGCTGGAAATGCCTGACCCGGCCGGGAAAAAAAATGAGGCAGGGCGCGGTTGTTTCGATCGCAGGCACCGAGGCGCGCGTGACCGGGGTTCTGCCGGGCGGCGGGCGGATCGTCGAGTTTTCTGCCGAGCCGGATCTCGGAAAATTCGGCCGCATGCCGGTGCCTCCGTATTTCAGGCGCGACTCCGACGAGGAGGACGACGAGCGCTACCAGACGGTCTATGCGGCCGCCCCGGGATCCGTGGCCGCACCGACCGCCGGGCTTCATTTTACCGGGGAAGTGCTCGCCAGCATCCCGCATGTCTTCCTCACCCTGCATGTCGGCGCGGGAACTTTTCTTCCGGTAAAAACCGCGCGGATCAAAGACCATGTGATGCACGAAGAACGTTATGAAATCCCGGCGGCATCCGCCCGCGCACTGAACGCCGCCGCACGGATCATCGCGGTCGGCACCACCGCCGCGCGGGTCATCGAATCCCGCCTCGAGCAAGAGCTGGAGGCCTGCTCCGGGCGGACGGACATTTTTATTCACCCTCCGTATTCCTTCCGGCGCACCGGGGCGCTGCTCACGAATTTTCACCTCCCGTGCTCGACACTGCTCATGCTCGTCTGCGCGTTTGCCGGACGGGATCTCGTGATGCGCGCCTACCGCGAGGCGGTCGCCGAAAACTATCGCTTTTACAGCTACGGCGACTGTATGTTGGTGGTGTGAACTCGGAGCCGCAAAAAAAATTTCAGAAATCTGTTTTTTGTTCTTGCCTTGCGGGGAGCGATTCGTAAACTCCTCCCTCCCGCGAGCTGTCGGGTGGATGTGATGACCACGTAAGCGTGGTTTTTTTGTCCTCTGGAAAAAAACACAGGGCTCGGCGGGAACACTTGAAATGAAAACGCACAATGACAAACTCGCTTTGGCCGTCTCCTCACGGGACGCAGAGGTTGCCTGTCCGCATACAATTTGAACATGAGCGCGACCGTCCTTACAGCCGCCGATGCAGAGAAGGCGAAGATCCAACTGATTACCGATGATGCCAAGGGCCGGCAGGCTGTGCACGACGTTGTTGTCGCGATCCAGGCCGCCCGGCGCAGCGGCACCGCCTGCGCGAAGACCAAAGGCGACGTGAACCTCTCCGGCCGCAAACCGTGGCGCCAGAAGGGCACCGGCCGTGCCCGCGCGGGTTCCTTTGCAAGCCCTGTCTGGGTCGGCGGCGGAGCAGCCCATGGCCCGAAACCCCGCGATTATACGAAGAACACCCCGAAAGCGGTGAAAAAACTCGCCCTCCGCAAGGCGCTGAGCGCGCGCATCCTCGATGGAGATGTCCTCCTCGTGGAAAATTTTTCCGTGGCCGAACCGAAGACCAAGCTCTTCGTCGCGCTCCTCTCAAAAACCTCGGCGCAGGCCCGCAGGACGCTGATCCTCTCGGCGGTGTTCGACGATGTCACGCTGAAGGCCGCGCGCAACGTCGCCAGGGCCCAGCTCACCCGCGCGGACGACGTCAATACCGAGCAGCTCCTCGCCTTCGACAAAATCGTCCTCACCCAAGACGCGCTCGAAAAACTTTCCGAAAGGCTCGCGTCATGAACGAAGTCCACGACCACATCCAATCCGTCATCCTCACCGAAAAAGCCACCCTCCTCTCGGAGAAGCTCAACAAATACGTCTTCCGCGTCAGCCCGGCCGCCAACAAGCTCCAGATCAAGCGCGCCATCGAAGTTATCTTCAAAAAGAAGGTCGTTGACGTGAACACCGCGAATTACGCCGGAAAGAAAAAGCGCGAACGCAAGGCCGATTTCGGACGCCGTCCGCACTGGAAGAAAGCAATCGTCACGCTCCAGAAGGGCGAAAAGCTCGATCTCGTCTAAGGAACAATCATGGCACTCAAGACTTTCAGACCGCTCACACCAGCCAGCCGATTCAAGGCGCTCCCGGACTTTGCCGAGGTCACCAAGGACAAGCCGGAAAAGGCCCTCACCGAGGCGATCAAAAGGACCGGCGGACGCAACAACCAGGGGCGCATGACCATGCGCCATCGTGGCGGCGGACACAAGCGCCGCTACCGAATCATTGACTTCAAACGGACGAAGCGCGACGTGGTCGCCGAGGTCCTGGCCATCGAATACGACCCGAACCGCTCCGCCCGGATCGCACTCCTGCAATACACGGACGGCGAGAAAGCCTACATCCTCGCCCCCGGCGGACTTGTTGTCGGAAGCCAAGTGACCGCCGGAGAAAAAGCGGACCCCTCGGTCGGCAATGCTCTCCCGCTCAAATCCATCCCGCTCGGCTCCTCGATCCACAATGTCGAGCTCACCCCGGGCCGTGGCGGACAAATCATCCGCAGTGCCGGATCGGTCGCCGTCCTCGCCAACCGCGAGGCGGGTTACGCCCTTGTCAAACTGGCCTCGGGCGAAATCCGAAAAATCAACGAGAATTGCTTCGCGACGCTCGGCCAGGTTGGCAACACCGACCACATGAACGTCTCGTCAGGCAAAGCCGGCCGGACCCGCTGGCTCGGACGCCGCCCGCACGTCCGCGGCATGGTCATGAACCCGGTGGATCACCCGATGGGGGGAGGCCAGGGCAAGAGCAAGGGCGGTGGCGGACGCCACCATCCGATGTCCCCCTGGGGGCAGCTCGCCAAAGGCTTCAAAACCCGCCGCAAACACAAACCGAGCGACCGATTCATCGTCCAGCGCTGCAAGGCAAAAGCCAAGAATTAACATGTCACGTTCCCTGAAAAAAGGCCCGTTCGTCGAGTGGAAACTCCTCGACAAAATTGACCGGATGACCGAGTCCGGCGTCAAGAAACCGATCAAGA
>JBAXTX010000058.1:0-15527 GCA_037129975.1 Verrucomicrobiia bacterium
CCTGAAAACGAAGAAGCGCCCGCTGGCAGGCAAGGCGCGATCTCCGACGAAGAGACAATTGAAGAATGCACTTCTCCATTGGCTGAGTCAATCCGTTTGGCTCGGGTGGCTTTGACCCAGGTGGAATTTGAGGAGTGGCTGGACAACTTGCTCTTCCCTGTCGAATTCGTGCAAACCGGGTCGGAAGACTCCATGATTCTCTATCGTGAATATGTGGCCAGGGAGTCGGGACAATGAAGGCGTCCCTCTGCGAAATGATCAAATCCCGCGCGACGCTTCGCACGGTGGGGGCGCTTTTGAACATCGAGATGCCGAGGGATGGGCGCAAATTCTCCTCGCCATTCAGGTTCGACAAATCTCCTTCATGCACGGTCAAAGGTGACGTTTTCACGGATTGGTCAACCGGAGAGCATCTTGATCAGATTGATTTCTTCGCGGCGGCGAAGGGGATACCCGGTCCAGAGGCCATTCGGGATCTTGCACGGATTTTTCAAATCGTTGGCGACTTGCCAGCGCGATTACCAGTGCCACCCAGACAGGCGGACACGGACGAGCGGAAGACGAAAGCGCAGAAGCGGGAGGCTTGGGCGGCTCTCGAAACACCCAGCCGAGGGGAGATCCGGCTGATTGCGGAACTTCGCGGACTGTCACCGGAAGGGGTTCAACTTGCGGCTGATCGCGGCTTGCTCTGGTGTGCGGATTCCCGCGAAGGGCGTTCCTGGGTGCTCACGGATTCACGGCGCATCAATGCACAAGGCCGGCTTCTCTCGGGCGCGAAGTGGGCGGCGGGCATGAAATCCAAAACGTTGCCGGGGAGTGAAGCGGCTTGGCCGGTTGGCTTGCGGGAGACTTCAGACTTTCGGGCAATCGTGCTTGTTGAAGGCGGGCCGGATTTACTCGCTGGCCTTCATTTGGCGTGGTGCGCCGATGCGGAGGACTGCATTGCCGTTGTCGCAATCCTTGGGGCAGGAAATCGAATTCCCGATCAGGCTTTGCCAGCGTTTGCCGGGAAGAACGTTCGCATCTTTCCCGATGCCGACGAGCCGGGGCAGAAAGCGGGCCAGCGGTGGGCGCGGCAACTCGCCGAGGCGGGCGTTGCCGTAAGCGGATTCAGTTTTGCTGGACTCGTTCAATCAGACGGATCGCCCGTGAAGGACCTGAACGACTTTTGCCACCTCGACCCGAACCAATGGGAAGGCGAGCGCGAACGCATCGAATCCGCGTTCAATTTTTCAACCTGCCGGGCTCCGGCGCAACGAAACTAAAACCATACTTGTGACATACGACATACCCGCCACCAAGGACGCCACACCAGAAGAGAAAATGATGGAGGATCTACGGGCGCGAAAGGCAGATCGGCAACTCTCCGCATCCAACGGCAACACGCCATTGCCACCGGACGAGCCCAAGCCGCTTCAATCCGTGAACGGCAAGCCTACCCTAAGACTGCCCGGCACCGGGCACTTAGTATCAAGCTTTGCTGCCGAGCTGGGCGCGATGTTGCAAGGGCATAATCTTTTTGCCCGAAAAGGTTGCGCGTTCACGCTCGACCATGACGGGCAAAAGCTCGAACCGGCAGACCCCGCCTGGCTTCGCACTTGGGTTGAAAAGCACGTTGTCCCCTACGTTCTGACACAAGCCGGAAAAATTGAGTTGAAGATTTGCAAGACCATGCCCGACGACACCGCCCGCGCGGTTCTTCGCAGCCCGCAATTCCTCGAACAACTCCCGCTTGTCGAACGATTTCACCCGTGCCCGATGCCTTGGCTCCGCGAGAATGGGAAGATTGAGCTTCTTCCCGCAGGGCTCGACTCTGACAGCCGGACATTCACCGCCGATCCCGGCTTTCAAATCAAATCCATGCCCCTTGCCGATGCCCGTGCCATGTTCGACTACGTTCTGGAGGAATTCGCATGGCCCGAGGACGGGGGGCGAAGCAAGGCGGTTCAAATCTCCGCAATGCTGACAGTCTTTGCGTCCGGCATCATGCCGCAGGGCTCGACCCGGCCCGTGTTCCTTTTCGTCGCAAACAGTGAGGGCAGCGGGAAAACCTTGCTCGCCATTCTTTGCGGGACACCCTACCGGGAAACCCCGGTTGAGACAGCCCCCCGCGAGGATGCAGAATGGGCAAAGAAACTTCTCTCCGCAGTTATCGCCGGGCGCAGGCTCATCTTGCTCGACAATCTGAAAGGGCACTTGAACGCCCCGGCTCTCGAAGCCTACACGACCAGCCCACACTTCAGCGGGCGCATCTTGGGAGTCTCAAAAGAATTTCAGGGCGAGGCGGGCGCGACCGTTCTCATCACCGGGAACGGCTTGACCATATCGCCGGACCTCCGCCGCCGTTCGCTCTTTGTCGAATTGTTCCTTCGCGAGTTGAGGGCAGAGGACCGGGCTTTCAAGCGCACCCTCGACCCCGTAGCCATCCAAACGGCCCGGCCCGATATTCTTTCGGCCCTTTGGTCCCTTGTTCGAGAATGGGACAAATCTGGCCGTCCGAAATCATCCCTCCTGAATTCCAGCTTTCCCCGATGGACTGACACCATCGCCGGGATTGTGGAATTCGCGGGGTATGGTTGCCCGACCGCCCCGGCTGAAATCGAAGGCATGGGCGACACAGATACAGCCGACTTTTCGACGCTGGCCGGGCTTATGCAGCCCGCCCGCCGCTACACGTTCGAGGAATTGGCAACCGCCGCAGAGGATGCCGGGCTCTTTGATCACATCACCGGTGACCGGGATAAAAACGAAGGCGGACTTTCGCGCCGGGCAAAGAAAAAACTCTCCGGCGTTCTGGGGAGATTTGACCGCCGACGAGTGACCGCAAAGGGAGTTTTCCGCATGGAGGGAAAGGGGCATTCCCGCCGCTATTCCATCGCCGGGCAGCATGATCGACATGATAAGCATGATACTTCACCCCAGTTGGAAAAATCCACTTTTCCCATAAAGCCGGAATATCATGCTCATCATGCTCATCATGCACAAAATGACCTGATTTCACAGGATGCCGAGCCACGAGCGATACCTTCCCGACGCCTTTGCCCCAGCCCGAATGCCCGGGAGCCCGTGGCGGGCTCCCAGCCCCCGGCAAACGCCTACTCCTGAAAATCCACAACCATGCCACTTGACAACCTCAGAGCAACCATGCCCACAATCGAAACCACCCCACCACCGCCGCCCTGCCGGAAACGCGGACGGCCCGCGAGGACGTGGACGCCGGCGGAACGGGAGATTATCGAAACCTGGGCAAAATCCATCGCGGAGTTGGCGAAGGCGCTTCGATGCTCGATCGGGACCGCCCACGGGACGCTGAGGCGGTGCATCCCCGTAGAGGCCAAAGGCGAGGATTGCCGAGTCTGAGTCCCCGCTCACCAACCCGAGCGTGCGGGAACAGCCTCGCGAGGGTCGCCCGCACTCCTGAATCCCGCCGCACAAAATTGTGATGCGGGGAATTTTGCAGTCTTCAAATAATCTCCAACCTCCTCCACAAAGAAAAAACCCGAGGTTGGCTGATCCAGCACTCAGGGTCCAATCCCCATCAATACTGGCTCCAAACTCTCGGGCGCAACAAAACCATACGCACGGACTCCGATGCTGTCAATTTCCTTCCCTGTTTGAAAAAGGGAACACGCCAACAACACATGAGAGTTGACTGGGTCCGCCCAGACATAGACGAGAATGGGCTACGCCAGAACGCACCCAAGCCGACGCCTCCTGACTCTGCGGTTTCTGGCCCTCGTCAGGAGGAATTCCAAGAAACCAATACGCCCGAGCTCGGGAATCGTCAATCGGAAGTTGACATCGGAAGTTGACACTTCCGCAAAAATGGTGCGGGGCCGCAACCATCTGCGACCCCGGCAACGCTGCAATCACAGGGGATGGCCCCTCATGCAGTGAAGTCACTTGAACCCATACGCTCGGAGACTGGAATCGTCAATTCCTCTCGCAACTGGAAAAGGGAAATCGCCAACAACACCTAAAAGCCGCTTGGGTGGCCGAACGGATAAATGACAACGGGCTACGCCAGACCGCACCCGAGGCGACGCCTCCTGACTCTGCGGTTTCTGGCCCTCGTCAGAAGGAATTCCAAGAAGACAATACAAACGAGAACCCTTCCGGTCAACCGTTGGAAAGATTTTTGAAAAACACGTTTACGTTTGCCGAGCTGATTCGTATAGCCTGCCATGAAATCCCACAATGGCGGCAAGCTGGCAGTTCCTCCGGGCCTCGAAAAACTCATTTCCGGGGGCCAGACGGGAGCCGACCGGGCGGCACTGGATGTCGCGATCCGGCACGGCTTTCCTCACGGCGGATGGTGTCCGAAAGGGCGAAAAGCCGAGGACGGCCCCATCGACGGCCGATACAACCTGTTTGAAACTCCATCGGCGAACTACCTTCAGCGCACGGAATGGAATGTCCGGGACACGGACGGGACGGTTGTTTTCACCCTCGCCAAGGAAGTGACCGGCGGCTCGCTCCGCACCATCGAATTTGCCCAGAAACACAAAAAGCCCTGCCTTCACATTTCGGCACGCGGAAGCGGCTACATGGGGGCGGCCCTGCCGCTCCAGGAATTCGTCGCCGAGCATGGCATCAGGCGGCTGAACGTTGCCGGGCCACGGGCAAGCAAGGAGCCGGGCGTGTGGCAGTTCGCTTATCAAACCATTGATGATGCGTTTTTCTGGTCCGAAACTCACGGACCGATGATCGGAGGGCCGGGCGAGGGTTGAATCCGGCCGCTGCGGTGCCAGGACACATAGAATCCCCGGCAGCATTCAAGACCGGCTACGGGTAATCACCCGCAACCGCGCTCTTGTAGAGAGCTTCCGCGCTCGTCGCCTCCAAGACCGCTTGGCGAACATCGGCGCGGGTCAAATCCAGCACGCGCAGCCTGCCGCCAACTTCCGCGACAACTTCGACGCGCCGGAATACATCGGGATGCATTTCGGCATAACGCGTCAAACCCTGCATTTTGGGAATGGCATCCGCAAGGTGGATGCTGTGCGGATCAACGATGTCCGCGACAACCTTGCCATCTTGTTCGACAAAGAAAATGAAGTCCGGCCTGACGATCTTCGTCACATCGGCGTCAGTATAGGCAATGCCTAGCGAATCCTGGCTGGGGCGGTCCGGGTTGCGATACCAGAACTTGAATCCTGGGCCTTTGATTTCGGCTGCCAGCACCTTGCGTTCCGGATCGTTCAACTCGGCGGGATATGAGCCCTGTTCATCGCACAGCAGATGGTTTTTGTAGGTCGGAAGATCCGTTTCCGCACCATCCTTCTCGCGTGCCTTCGTCGGCTCGAACCGCGACACGGGCTGCGCCAAATCCACATCTTGAGGTTCGGTGCTGAGCGCGACGATTTGCCGGTAAGCCTCTTGCCGGTCATGCGGCAGTTCCTTGATGCGGTCGTGGTATTTGACAAACCACGAATCGGAAAGCTTCTTGGCTTCGGCGTCGAACAGGACTTGCAGGTTTTCCAGCAAGTGAAGTGCAGCCACCTCCTCGCGCGCGTCAATCAGCGCATCGTCGAAATCGTCCTCCGCTTCCGGCATACGCTTCGCCCGTTCCATCGTGTAGGTGCGGGCAATGTCCGGGCTGACGATGCGCGCCGTGCGGCGGTAGGCGTCGCCGACCACGGCATCATCTGCATCGGCTTGGAACTGGTCTTCGCGGACCCGGCCGTTTGACAAATCGGCAATGATGGTGCGGCCCTCGACGGTCATCACCGCTTTGCGTTTTTCGGCAAATTCCCGCAGCCGCCCGGCAATGAAATCGTCCAGCACCTTGTGCATGGCCGCGTGCGCCTTGCCGCCCGCGCCGGGCAGCAGGCCATCGGACGCCAGCTCGTGCGCCAGAGCGGTCAGGCGGATGGCCGGTTTCGCGCCGCGCTGCGGGCGGGTTTGCGAGGGCAGCGAGACGAATTTCTCCCACACCGCTTCCGGCGCAGCCGGGTTGGGCTTCATCTCCTTCGGGTTGATGAGAATGCGGCCGGTCGGCGGCGAGTCGCCTCCGCCTTCGCGCAGCGCCTTGACGACATTCTCCACCGTCTCCTTGTCGAATTTCGGCAGCAGGCAATCCACGGAGTTGAGCTTGTCGCTACCGGGAATGCGGCGCGCCAGCGGCGTGCGCACCATGCGGCCCAGCAACTGCGCGATGTAGGTCTGGTCGCTCGCCGGCCGGAACGACACCATCACCTCGGCGCGCGGGCAGTCCCACCCGGTGCTGATGGCGTCCTTGGCGATCAGGACGCGCACCCAGGTGTCGTCCTGCACGCGCTGCGGCTCGATGTAGGGCACGGAATACCTGCCGAAGGTCTGCGTCTTGTGTTCGCCGAACACATGCGCCACGGAAGTTTCCGGCAGATCCGGCCACCGCTGAAAAATCGTGTCCAGCGCGCGGCCGATGTCGTTTGGGTTGGGCGTGTTCGGTGACTGCAACACCAGCAATGGCAGGACGGATTCGCTGTTTTCCTGTTGCGCGGCATAGTCCGCCCATTCCTTCGTGCATTCGCGCAGTTTGTCGGTGGCGCGGCGCACCAGCACGGTGTCGAAATCGCCCATCGCCTCGTCGGGAATGTCCAAAATAATCGTATCCTTCAACAGGCCGGAATCCTGCACGCGGGCGGGGTCCACGGTCACATGCGGGAGGGTGCTCCGCCCGTGCGCGCCTTCCATTGCCCTGTTGAAACGATCCACCGTGGCGGAAATCCCCCAGACAACCGGGATGCCGGGCACGCCCTTTTCGCCGTTGATGAGCCGCTTGACGATGGTGGACTTCTCGCCGCTCTCCTTGCCCATGCCCCGGTGCGCCTCGTCCAGCACCAGATACAGCGTCAGATCCGGGTCTTCGACTGTGTTCCGGATCGTGTCCCAAATCGTGTGGCCCCGCAGGTCGGGCCGCGCGCCGGGGAACAGGCCGCCGTCCTCATCGAATCCGCGCACCAGCAGGCTTTTCTTGCCGAGCTTTTGCGTGTTGAGAAAGTAAATTTTTCCGGGCTCGAACTTGGCGCGGTTGAACGTGTTTTCCACCACCACCATGTCGGTATGCCGCAGCCGGTCGGACGACTCCATGAGTCGGAAGCGCGTCTGCTCGTTCAACGACGGATCGTCGCAGAACCAGAGCACCACCGCGCCGGGGTCGCGGTCGAAGCTGTAGCGGTCGTCACCGTGAAACAGCGCCTCGAACACCGCCGCCGCGATCACCGTCTTGCCCGAACCGGTGGCGGCGGCCAGCGAAAAGGCGTTCTTGCGTTGGTATTTACCGCGCCAGTCGTCGCGCGCAATTCGTAAATTTTCCAGCACGTCGAGGGCGGATTCATCCTGGTAATCTTTCAGCGTGAACTTCATGTGTCGTCTCCGTTGGCAAATGCGAAATTGGTCAGGTAGGACTCATACAGCCGGATCGCTTCCACGCGTTCGGGCAGGCGTCGCGCCAGCGCCTGAAACCGCCGCTCGTCGTCGGTGACGATGTAGGCGACCCGCAGTGCCTTGGCCTTGCGCGCGGCTTTGAGAAAATCCGTGGCCTTGTCCAACTCGACCAGCAGGCCGTAGGCATCGGCCACATCCCAGCCCGCTGCGGGAAGCTTTTCGATGCGGCGGCCCACGCTCCCCGCGCGCAGCCACAGCAGCGGCGCGATGCGCGCAAACGCGGTCTGGTAATTCACAGCGAGCGGTGTTTCGTAGGTCAGCGTGAAAAACTCGGCGTTCTCCTCGAAGCCGTCGGCCATCGGAAATTCGTCGGTGAACTTGTAGTCGCCCTTGATCGGCTGGCCGTCCGGGGTTTTGCCGGTGATCGCGGCCTCCACGCGCGGCTTGGTGATGTGGTCGCAGATGCCGAGCTTTTCCCATTCGGCGTCGCCGGGGCGCAGCCCTTTCTCGCGCAGGGATTTTTGTTCGTCGGCTGCGACTTCGTTGTTGGTCACGCTGATGCATTGACGCCTGCCTCCGTCCTGCTTGTTCAGCCGCATCACGGCATGGTTCGTCGTGCCGGAACCGGAGAAGAAATCCAGAATGATTGCTTCCGGCTTGTTAGCGACAAAGAAGCGCAGCGCATCTTCCACCGCGTAGAGCGACTTTGGAAATGGAAATCGACGATCCAGAAGGAGTGCACGAATAATGCTGCTTCCGTGGTGCCCGGCATCATGCGACCCGATGCGCCACACATCAGTAGGCACGAAGGTGGCAGAGTAGTCCGAATCATCGGTGATCACAGAGCCATCAGACCGACGGCCCATAACCTTGAATTCACCACGTGCCACCTTCTGGCGTTCTCCTCTCTTTAGGTAGTAGATAGTTGTGTCACTATCACGCCAACGCCCAAGGCGAGCAGAACCTTCAGCGATAAGCTCGCGGAAGCTCTCAGCACTAACTTGCCAGTTGCCCTCTTGTCCGTTTCTTCGAATCGGCCACACGGCATGACAGCCGTCCGGTGCATCCAACTTTCTCCAATCGTCTCCTCGGTAGGCCTCTCCAACCGAGTGGAAGCAAGGGCCATCATCGGCGATACTGATGAAAACTGGGTAGAACTGATTTGGACTATCAGAGCGAAGAACGTTAGTCCCGGTTCGAATCAATGGATTCCAGAGCAGGTTGTATTTGCTCCTCCGACCGACTGGATTCCATTCGTCACCAAGCGGCAGAGGTACGGCTTCACTGGCTCCACACTGAACGACGAAAATATACTCAGCAGCGCGCCCAAATGTCCCGCGCCGAGATACTCCAGCATTGTTGATCGAACTCGTCACCATCTGAATCCGCGCCTCCGGAAACACCTGTTCCAGCAGCAACCCCAGCCGGAGATATTCCTTCTCGTCAATCGTGACAATCAGC
Source organism: Verrucomicrobiia bacterium (assembly GCA_037129975.1). Classification (GTDB taxonomy): domain Bacteria; phylum Verrucomicrobiota; class Verrucomicrobiia; order Chthoniobacterales; family Terrimicrobiaceae; genus QYQL01. The sequence continues at coordinate 8,833 of JBAXTX010000058.1, forward strand.
ACCGAGTCCGCCGGATTCAGCAACTCCTTGGCCAGTTTCAACCGCCGCTCCATCATCGCGAGCCACTTGCTGTGGCGATACAGGTCCTCGCCCTCGACGTAATCGTTGTTGTATTTCCAGTCCTTCGCGCCGGTGTTGTAGGGCGGGTCGATGTAAATGGCGTCCACCTTGCCGCGGTGCGTCCATGTGAGGGCTTTCAGAGCATGGTAGTTCTCGCCGTTGATGACCGTGTGGAACGGCTTGTCGCCGCCGCGTGAAACTTTTCCCGTGGAGACGAGGCCGGGATAGATGATGTCGCGGAATTCCGCGACGACGACGAGGTCGTCCAGCGGTACGGTCTGCGTCTCGGCTTTGGGCGCGTCCAGCAATGCCAGATCGGCCGTCTTCTTCGCCCTGTGGATCGCCTTCACCTGCCAGAGCCGCTGGTCTCCCCTGGCGGTCGAGCCGCGCGGCGGGAGCACGCGCACCTTGTCGCCCCGGCGCACCGGGCGCTGCGGCAACTCGACGGCTTCCGGCCTGTGCCGCTCGAAATTCAGGCCAAAGGCGAGCCGCGACGACAGCACCCGGAACTCGCGCTCCACGTCGGCACCGAGCTGCGGGTCTTTGGCCTTGGCCTTCGCAATCAGATCAGTCAATCGGGACACTGGCTCTCCTTGAATGTGTTTCTTTGATGAAATCGAATGGTCTCTCGTTGCATACGCGAGCGAGAGCCGAGGATCTGGTCGGGCACTGCATGAGGAGACAGTATAGCCGTTCCGGCGCTGACGGGCGAGAGGATTCCGGGGAGAATTCACGGCCCGCGCCAGAACGGCTCATGCCGTCCGCGAGACCCCCGAGCATGATTTCATTGACGGAACCCTCGCCATGAACAACCTTTTCCACATCACGGGATCACAAATATGAGCGTCCTCACACAACGGCTACTCACAGAAATCGAGTCCGCCCCGGAGCCGGTTCAGGCCGAGGTGCTCGACTTTGTTCTGTTTGTGAAGGCCAGGCACCCCGGCGCGCCCATCGGGAAGACTCCGGGAGTTTGCGGCGGGGAGGCGTGCATCGGGAATACCCGCATCGCCGTCTGGATGCTTGAGGATGCCCGTCGGCAGGGGGCGAGCGAGGAGGAGTTGCTTCAGGACTACCCCGGCCTCCGCTCCGCCGATCTCGACACCGCATGGGCCTATGCCAAGGAGCATCCGGCGGAAATCGAAAATGCGATCCAGGCCAACCTCGTCGCGTGATGGCCCGGTTCTACTCGAACGAAAACTTTCCGTTCCGCGCCGTTGTGTGTCTTCGGGCACTCGGGCATGACGTGCTGACTTCGCTGGAAGCTGGTCGCGCCAACCAGAGAATCCCCGACGCCGAGGTGCTCCGATTCGCCACGGAACAAGGCCGGGCGATCCTCACGCTCAACCGCCTGGATTTCTTCCGGCTGCACCGGGACGTGGATGGACGCCATGCGGGCATCATCGCCTGCACACAGAATCGCGATTCCGCCGCTCTCGCCCAACGGATCCATCAGGCCATCGAAGCCGACTCGGACCTGAACGGCAAGCTGATCCGCATCGTGCGATGAGGCGAACTTCGGTCACTCAACCGCCATCTTCGCTTTCAGCGTAGCGATCAATTCCCCCAATGCCGGGCGGGTGTCCACGTTGCGCGGAGTCCAGGCGAGGCAGAGGGTGAAGCGGTCGGGAAGCGGGAGGCGGTGTAGGCGCTGGCCTTGCAGGGAGGAAAGCGCGGTATCGGGCAGCACGGCGGCGCACATGCCAGCACGAACGGCCTCGGCGGCTTGGAGATAGGAAGTGCAGGCCAACGTGACGCGGAAAGGCCGGGCACCGGCCATTCGCTCGATCTTCTCGCGCATCCACCCGCCAATCGGGAGTGCCATCGGCACGGTCGCCAAGGCATCGCCGACCGACTTTGGTGCCTTCTTGGCGATAGATACCGGGATGAAGAGCGAATGTCCGATCTCGCCAAGAACCGCGTGCTTGAGACCCGGCGCAAGGGCATCCTTCCGCACGAACGCCACGTCGTAGGTGCCCTCCCGCGTCCCGGCGACCATTTCCCGAGTTTGCTCGTGGAAAATCTCAAACTTCACATTCGGCTGGGCATCGGCAACGGTTTTCAGCCTCGGCAGGAGGAGCCATTGCGCGATGCTGTTAGACGCGACAATCCGCACACTCCATTCACGCCCCCGGCACCGGGCGGCATAATCGGCCAGTCCATTGAAGTTCTGGCGTCCGATGGCCGCGAGTTCCCGCCCGGCCTCCGTGATTTCCAGCCCCCGGCCCTTCCGGCGGACCAGTTCAACGCCGAAGAACGATTCCAGTTCGCGGATCTGCCGACTCATCAGCGACTGGCGGGACGAATCCCCCTTCTCGACGACAGCAGCGATGGATCCGGCATCTGCGACCGCGCAGAAGTTCGCGAGACGGTCCATCGAGAATCCGGACTGGGAGAGAAAAGACGAAACCATAACTATGGAGTCATATTATGTGCGAATTCAGCAATATGCAAGTTTTGCCTTCCGGCCTACGGTGAGGACGTGAAAGAGAACGACATCGAAACGAACGGGAGCGCGAAGGGGGGCGCGATAATTTCCTACCTGGCCGAAAATACTGGTTGTCAGAATCTGGGCTCATTCGTATCGGGTGGTGTGAACAAGGAACTGGAAATCGGGCGAGGATGTAAATTATTGGGGTTGGCTGGAGAAGCGAAGGCAGAATTTGAGAAAGTTCCCGCTTCGGATCCCGATTGCGATCTGGCACGAGCGGAACTGATGACGCTCTTGAATCACTGGGATGTCACCGAACAAGACCGCAAAGCCGACGAGGGACTGAGACTCATCCGCTCCGGGAGCAGGTTGCCAATTTTGATCAACGAAACGGCTCTCAGGCTACAATTTGCAGGGCGAGTTGACGAGGCATACGACCTCACTCGGGAAATGACAAGATTCCTCGATTCGGATGCGGCAGATAACTACGGCATGGCGTGCTACGCTTCCCAGATCGAAAAATGGAAAGAGGCGGCTGAGGCAATGCTCTCAGGACTTCAGAAAGATCCGGATCTCACGAGCGACTTTAAGCGGATGTTTTCCGACCTTGATTTGGAGCTGCTTTACCACCATGCCGCAGAGGGGAAGATGGACATCGAAACGGCGTATGTTCTCGCGGATCCCCTGTTTGCAGCCGCTCTGTCCAAGTTGGCCGGGTGTGAACTCGATTTTGACGGCATCCTCCTGAGGGAATTACCGTGGCAATGGCTTGAGTTCGTGAAGCAAGACCTTGTGCAAGGAGTTTACTTCCTCTCACCGCAAGCCCCTCATGATGTGCAAACGCAATTCAGGGCGTGGCTCCTTGCCTTGTCCGAGCGGATTGCCTCTAGGGCACGGCGCGGCATCGAGCGGGCTCAGAAAATGATCGTGGAGTTGCAGTTCGGTTCCTCCACAGGCGGTGCATTTGTAATCGTTAATCCCAAAGATGTGCGAAGGGTGACACCCCCTGCTGAGAAATGGCGTGCCTCTACTGAAGGATGGCGCGTCATGGTGTCCGATAACTTCGACTTCATGGACGAGGACGAGCCGGCCAGTTGCCATGGCTCGTATTCGACTTACGAGGAGGCTCTTGCCGAGGCAAAAGGGATCGTTGAAGCCTCCATCAGGAACTCACAGGGATCGACAGCCGATGAAATCTACGACCATTACATGAGCTTCGGAGATGATGCGTTTATTCTTGCTCCGGCAGGAACCAAGCAGCCGGAGCCGCTTTTCTCCTCATGGAATTACGCCAAGGAGCTCACTGGGATAGTCGCGAAATGACAATCTCATCAACTGAGTGCCCAACCGGAGGCCACGCAATGACCGACATGCAGAAAACTTTCTGAGGAAACTATGAAAAAACCGACTGACGAAACCCGCTCTCAAACGTATGAGGAGATGGCATGAGAGATCGGAAAAAACCAGAGAACGAGCCAGCGGCGGGCGAAGCCACCAAAGACATGCAATCCTACGACATCATCGGCGACATCCACGGGCACGCGGACGAACTCCGCGCGCTGCTCGCCAGCCTCGGCTACCGGAACGGCAGGGACGCCTACTGCCACCCCGAGGGGCGGAAAGTCATCTTTCTCGGCGACTTCATTGATCGCGGCCCGAAGATCCGGGAGGTTCTGGAAACCGTGCGGGCGATGGTCGACGCCGGCCAGGCACTGGCAATCCTCGGAAACCACGAGGTCAACGCGATGCGGTATGGGACCATCGGCAGCGATGGCGGGCCGCTCCGGCCGCACACTCCAAATAATACAATCCAGCATAAAAAGACCCTGGATGAATTTCGCGACCCGGCGGAGTGGGCGCTCTGGCTCAAATGGTTTGCCGGCCTGCCTTTTTGCCTCGATCTTGGCGGCTTGCGTGCGGTTCATGCCTGCTGGGATGCTGAAAATCTCCGCGAGTTGAGCGGCATCGGGCGGCTTGAGGGACCGGTGCTCGAAAAATTCAGCCGAAAGGGCACGCCCGAATACGACGCCATCAGTCTGATTATCAATGGTCCGGAAGCCGAACTTCCGGAGGGATATCAGCACGAGACGGCGGACGGAAGGACCCGCACCGAGTTCCGGGTGAAATGGTGGTTGGACATTGCCGGGCTGAACTGCCGTCAGGCCATCTTCCCGGGGAATCCCGCAATCCCGGAGCTTCCTCCGCATGATATCCCCAAGACCGGATATCCGCAGAACACACCGCCCACCTTCTTCGGGCACTACGCGCTGAAAAGCGGAACACCGGCACCTATCCGCCCAAACCTGGCCTGCCTCGACTACGGCACCGGCAAAGGGGGCTTCCTGTGCGCCTACCGGTGGGATGGGGAAAAGGAAATCGATCCGGGGAAATTTGTCACCGCACCCGAGGAGGACGAGAAATGAAGAGCATCCGATTTCTTCGCCACGCCGAGAGCGCGGCCAATGCAGGGCTGCCGACATCAGATCCCAATGAAATACCTCTCACAGATAAGGGCAAAGCGGCGGCGGAACTCGCAGCACTCGAATACGACGGGCCAACCCCGGAACTGATCGTGGTGTCGCCATACCTCCGGGCGAAGCAAACGGCGGTTCCATTCATTGCGAGGTTTCCAGAGGCGAAGGTGGAAACATGGCCCGTTTATGAATTCACCTACATCAGCCCCGAACGCTGTGTCAAAACGACATTTGCCAAGCGTAGGCCGATGGTCGAAGACTACTGGCGCAAGGCTTCTACGGATTATGTGGATGGCCCGCGAGCGGAATCTTTTGAGGAATTCATCGCACGAGTGAAGGACGCCGTAGCCAAACTGCTCGCTCGCGAGGAGAAGAGCATTCTCGTGGTGAGCCACGAAACTTTCATACTGGCGGTTCAGTTTTACGAACAGCCGACCGAGAACCCATCAAACCGAGATTCGATGTGCGGGTTCCACCATTTCATTCTGGACTGGTGGGTGGATAACCTTGGGTTTTGGGATTTCAAAGACTTCAGCCAATGGGCGTGCAATTCCGAAAGCGCACAATTTTCAAACACGAAGGATGCGGCAAAATGAAAACCGAATTCTCAGGCTGGAGCCCCGAGAAGGCTGATGCTCCGTTGCGAATCACCATTGAGATCGAAGGCCGTGCAGCCCGCGTGCTTCGAGCAATCTCCCATTTGACCGGTCTCCCTGTCGAAAAAGTTGCCGATAGAGAACTCGCTTCTGCCACGGCTTACTCGCACAAGGTCGGGGATTTCTTCCCCCATGTCGTGGAAGACATTCTCGACGATCCCGACCCGACCACGGTCGGGCGATTTGCCGAGGCGCTCAGAGCATTCCGTGATGCCGGGCACGTCCAAGGATTTAAGGATTACGAACTCGACCTGCTTTCCGAGCAGGCCCGTGGGGAGATTGACGAGGATACGGCAGGGCTTCTCAAAAATGCCGCCGAAATCATGCAGGTGGCACACTGACCTATGGAATTCCCCGACCCATGGCACCGATACGCGCCCGAAGACTGGCCGAGGCTTGCGAAGGCGATTCGTCGCCTCAACTCCATGCGTCGCCGGAAGGGGCTCCCGTCACTTGACCCACGCCCGCCGATGCTGGCCCCGCGCCTACGGCCGGTCTATGTGAGGTATGCCCATGCGTGCATTTCCGCCAGCGCCGAGGAGGCTGAACAGTGAAAACGATACTGCGGACAAAAAGCCAGCCGCGGTTGCCGGGCTTCACCGAGCCCAGCCGGAAGTGCGCAACTGCCGGGAAAAATCCTTCGGGTAGAGCGCAGGAATCGGGACCTGCAATGCCGCCGCAATCGCGAAAATCTCGACATCGGTCGCGCTGCGGATTTGCGCCTCAATCTTCGCCAGCGTGCCCCGAGAGATTGCGCAGCCCGCAACCTCGCACTTGGCAGCCAATGCCTCCTGGGTCCAGCCTCGCTTGTAGCGAAGTTGCCGGATCGTCACGCCAACGACATTTTTGGGAAGGGGCTGCTCCATTACGGAGCTTGACTCTATGATCAGCAAAGGGCTGTATTGCTCCGTTATAGAGCACGTTTCCAACTGCGGGCATCATCATGCGCCCCCTCCTTCCGAGGCGAATCCGCCTTTGAGTCTCCCCCCGCAAATGACCCATGTCATTTATTTTGATGAAAACCGAAAAAACACACTGACGGGAGCCAGTCTCAAAAGTATTGGCCAGATATAA
>JBAXTX010000059.1:0-15385 GCA_037129975.1 Verrucomicrobiia bacterium
GCGGGTCGTCCGGGATGTGCATCTTCCGGTATTTTCCGAGGAACGATCCGTCGGCATCGATGATGGCGGCGGTGTTGTGGTAGAGCCCGGGCGTGCGGCGCTCGAAAAGCGAGGCGACGATGACGACGCCGAGTTCTTTGGCGAGCGATTGAAGGGATTCCGTGCCGGGGCCCGGGACCTCCTCCGCGAGATCGAAATATTTGTGATCCTCGGCCTGGCAGAAGTAGAGCGAGCGGAAGAGTTCCTGGAAGCAGACGATGTTCGCGCCGCGCGAGGCGGCCTCGCGGAGACCGCGCCCGGCGGCGGCGTTATTCGCCGCGATATCCCCCGTGCAGGCGTTTTGTACGATGCCGATTTGAACTCGTGATTGCGTCATGGCCGGGATAGTGCCAGATTCTCCGCCGATGAAAACCACACTTTTTTCCGCGCTTCTGGGTTTGACATTTGCCGCGATCTCCGCGACCAACGCACACTCTATGGACGATATCCGCATCATTGTTAAAACCAGCAAAGGGAATATCGAAGGCACGCTGTTCGCCTCGAAAGCTCCCGTCACCGTGGCGAACTTCCTCAACCTCGCGAAGCGCGGGTATTATGACGGCCTCACGTTCCACCGCGTGATCCCGAACTTCATGATCCAGGGCGGCGACCCGACCGGCACCGGCAGTGGCGGACCGGGCTACAAGTTCGAGGACGAGGTCAAGACGGGGCTGAAGCACGACAAGGCCGGGATTTTTTCCATGGCCAACTCCGGGCCGGGCACGAACGGCAGCCAGTTTTTCATCACTCACCTGCCGACCCCGCATCTCGACGGCAAGCACACCGTCTTCGGCGAGGTCGCCAAAGGTCAGGACGTCGTCAACGCGATCGTGGCGGGCGACAAAATTCTCAAAATCCAGATTGTGGATTCTCCCGACGCGCTCTTCGCGGCCCAGAAAGCCCGGATCGCCGAGTGGAACAAGGTTCTGAAGTGAGTTGGCATCGTGAAAATCCAGAGCGCGACATTTCATTCCAGCGCTCCTGATTTGCCGTCGTGCCCGGATTCGGCGTTCCCGGAGTTTGCCTTCATCGGACGCTCGAACGTCGGAAAATCGTCCGTCATCAACATGCTGACCAGGAAGAAAGACCTGGCGAAAATTTCCGGCACCCCCGGAAAAACCCGGCTGATCAATTTTTTCACGATCAACGACAACTGGAGTCTGGTTGATCTTCCGGGCTACGGGTATGCGAAGGTGGGCCGGAAAGAACGGGGCGACTTCAGCGCGTTCGTGGCCGATTATTTGCAGCGCCGGCCGAACCTCCGGGGAACTTTCGTGCTGATTGATTCCCGCCTCAGCCCGCAGAAGATCGATCTGGAGTTCCTCCGGTGGATGGTCGGCTGCGAGCTTCCATTCGTCCTCCTTTTTACCAAGACAGACAAGCTCTCCGGCACGGGGGCACAGGAAAACATCGGGGCCTTCCTGGAGGCCATGCGGGAGATCAGCGGGGATCGCCCGGAGATGCTCCTCAGTTCCTCGAAGCTCGGCCGGGGCCGCCCGGAGATCCTGGCATTGATCGCGGCCGCACTCGAAGAAGCCCCCGCCGAAGAAGACGCATGACCCTCGAAGATCTCGGCTGGAACGCGGCTTTCGCGGAGGAGTTTTCCGTTTATATCGCGAAAGGATGGGTGCCAGCCCGACTGATCCGCGACAACAAGATCACCTACGGAGCCTTGCTGGGAGATGGCGGGGAACTGCTGGTCGTGATGGGCGGGAAGCTTTACCACGACGCGGAGACCGATGCGGAACTGCCCGCGGTGGGCGACTGGGTGGCGGTCGGGATCGGCGGAAACAATAACGAACACGTGATTCGCGCCAGGCTCGCGAGGCAGACCTGCCTTTCCAGAAAAATGTCCGGCCGCAGCACCGAGGAGCAGGTGATCGCGGCCAACATCAACGTGGTGATTGTGGTGACCGATGCCGGCCCGGATTTCAACCTCCGGCGGATGGAGCGCTATTTCGCGATCATTGGCCGCAGCGGGGCAACGCCGGTGGTCTTGCTCAACAAGGCCGACCTTTTTCCCGACGAGCGAAATCTGGCGGCCGCCGCCGCCATCCGGGCACTGAACCCCGAGGCGGAGGTGCATATCACCAGCTTGGAAAACAACCCCGCCTTCCATGTGCTGGAACGCCATCTCAGGCCCGGCATTTCCCTCGCCTTCATCGGATCGAGCGGCGTGGGAAAATCATCCATCGTCAACCGCCTTCTCGGCGGGGAATACCAGTGGACCGACGAGGTGAATGCGAATACCGGCAAAGGCCGGCACACCACGGCCGCCCGCGAACTGATGGTGTTGCCCCGGGGCGGAATCCTCATCGACAACCCCGGCATTCGCGAGGTTCACATGTGGACGGATGAGGCGACCCTGCGCGAACGGTTTGCCGATATCGAGGAACTGGCGGGGCAATGCCGGTTTGGCGATTGCAAGCACGGCCCCGATGCAGGTTGCGCCATCCGCGCGGCACTGGCGGAGGGAAAGATGGATTCCGCGCGCTTCGAGGGATTCCTGAAGTTGGACGAGGAAATCGCGAAGCTCAGGCAAAGCCGCAAAAAACGCCAGATGACCGTTGACCACCGCACCCGCCGCGAGCAGCGGCACAAGACCAGCAGATACGCCGATCGTCACGACGAGCGTCAGACATCCCATGAGGAAAATGCCGACAGGCGTGGAAAGTCAATGAGCCCGGATGCGGGTTATTGAGTTGCCGGTTTCTTATCCGATCGCGCGCGCGACCTGCCACTCGTTGAGGAGGATGTGCGGTTGGCCGGGGTAGGAGGGCAGGAGAAAGAACACGAACGGCTTGTCGCCCGGCTGCCAACCGATCACATGGCGGACATTGTCTGTAAACGAGAAACACGTCGAGGGTTGATCCGGCGAGATCGTCTTCTTCCCCGCCTTGGAGATTTTCGCCTGCGCGGGATCCCCGGACTTCTCCGACTTCCAATCTGCGGGTGGACCGTTGAGCGCGAGAATCGAGTCCATCTCGGCCGGGGAGAAGCCCGACTCGGGGGCCCCGGATTTGCGGACCACCGCAAGATATCGCGCCACGTCATCGAAAAATCCGACGATGATCTCATCGCCGCCCTGCGAATAGGCGTAGGCTTTCTCGCCCTGCGCTGTCATCCCGAGCAGGCTTCTGGCCATCACAGAACTCCCGAGCAAGGAACCCACCGCGGCCTTGTTCGCTCCGAGCACCGCCGGGGCGGCTGCTCCCTCCGGTTTTTCAGTAGGCGGCCTGGGCACCTTTCAGGTTTTTCTTTTGAATCCAGGGCATGAGCGAGCGGAGGCGCTGGCCGGTCTTTTCGATCGGGTGCTGCTCTCCTTTTTTCAGGAGCGCGGTGTAGCGTTTGTTTCCGGTCTGGAATTCGTTGACCCATTCTCTGGCGAATTTCCCGGTCTGGATGTCCTTGAGGGCAGCCTTCATCCGCTTCTTCACCGAGGCGTCAATGATCTTCGGGCCAACCGTGACATCGCCCCACTTGGCGGTTTCGCTGATGGAGAACCGCATGCCGGCGATGCCGGATTCGTTCATGAGATCCACGATCAATTTCAGCTCGTGCAGGCACTCGAAGTACGCCATCTCGGGTGCATAGCCGGCCTCGACAAGCGTCTCGAACCCGGCCTGGACCAGCGCCGAGCACCCGCCGCAGAGAACGGTCTGCTCGCCGAAGAGATCGGTCTCGGTCTCTTCTTTGAACGTCGTCTCGAAAACTCCGCCGCGGGTTCCGCCGATTCCCTTCGCCCAGGCGAGCGCGATCTTTTTCGTGTTTTTTCCAGGGTCTTGATAGACGGCGATGAGTGCCGGGACGCCCTTGCCCTCGGTGAACTGGCGGCGCACGATGTGTCCGGGGCCTTTCGGCGCGACCATGGCCACGTTCACGTTCTTCGGCGGAACAATCGTCTGGAAATGGATGCTGAACCCGTGGCTGAAGATCAGGGTTTTTCCGGCCTTCAGGTTCGGCTCGATATCTTTTTTGTAAACCGCCGGCTGCTTGGTATCCGGGATCGCCACCATGATCACATCCGCGCGCCGGACGGCCTCGGCCGTGTCATAGACTTCGAAGCCGGATTTTTTCGCGACCTCGCGGCTTTTGGATTTCGGGTAGAGCCCGATGAGGACCTTCGCGCCGCTTTCCTTGAGGTTGAGCGCGTGGGCGTGTCCCTGGGATCCGAAGCCCAGAACGGCAAGGGTTTTGCCCTTGAGCACTTTGAGGTCGGCGTCTTTGTCTGTGTAGATCTTGGCTGGCATGGTTTTCTTTGGTTGTTTTTGGAAAAATTATTCGTTCGTGCGCGAGAGGGCGACCTTGCCGGTGCGGGTGAGGTCGCTGACCCCGAAGCCCGCCATCAGGGTCAGGAATTTGTTGATCTTGCCCTCGGTGCCGGTGATCTCGATCGCGAGCTTGCTCGGCTGCACGTCAATGATCTTCGCCCGGAAAATGTCGCAGATCTGCATGACCTCCGCGCGGGTCTTCGAGCTGGCATTTACCCGCAGCAGAACGAGCTCGCGGTCCACGTAGTCCCCGTCCCGAAAATCCTGCACCTCGATCACGTCCACCAGCTTTTCGAGCTGCTTGGTCACCTGCTCGAGAACCTTGTCGTCGCCCCGCACAACAATCGTCATCCGGGAAGCCGAGGGATCGAGGGTCGGGCCGACGTTCAGCGTGTCAATGTTGAACCCGCGGCCGCTGAACATGCCGGCCACGCGGGTCAGCACGCCAAATTTGTTTTCCACAAGGATCGAGATCGTGTGTCGCATGGATCGAATGAAGCCCGTTAGATTGCCCGAGCCGACAGGCGGAGTCAATCGTTTCTGAAAAAGCCGCCGCTCACCCCGGCGGGATGGACCCGTCGAAAACAAAATCCGCGGGTCCGGTGAGCGTCACATTTTTGAAGCCGCCCGAACTGTCGAAGCCGACCCGCAGAGTCTCTCCGCCGCGCACGCGCACGGCGACAGGGGAGGGCGCGCCGGTTGCCAGGTGGTGGAGGAGAGCGGCCGCGCAGACGCCGGTGCCGCATGCGAGGGTCTCCGCCTCGACCCCGCGCTCGAACGTTCTCAGGACGAGGTTTCCCGGCGACACGACCTGCGCGAAATTCGCATTGGCACCGTTCGGCGCGAAGGCCGGATGCCGGCGCAGGGCGGCTCCGGCGCGCGCGATGTCCACCGCCTCCACGGCGTCCACGAAGACGACCGCATGCGGGACGCCGGTGTTCAGGAAATGGACGCCGCAAAGAGCACCCGCCACATCGAGTTCCTGCGGTTCGCGGTGGTCGTGCGGTTCGCTCATGGTGATCGTCACAAGCCCGCCGGAGAACGTGGCGCGGATCAGGCCGGCCGGCGTGTCGAAGCGGAGGGAGGCCGGAGGCTGCGGAAGCAACCGCCGGGCGAACCGCGCGAAGCACCTCGCGCCGTTGCCGCACATCTCCGCCTCGCCGCCGTCCGCATTGTAATACCGCATGCGGAAATCCGCGCCCGACTCGGAAGGCTCGACCGCCAGCAGACCGTCGGCACCGACCCCCCGGTGGCGGTCGCAGAGTTTTGCGATCGCATCCCCTGACAGCGCGAGATCGAGGGCGCGGTTGTCCACAACGACAAAATCATTGCCGGCTCCGTTCATCTTCGTGAAATTCATAAAGCTAAGGGGTCCTTTGGATTATAGAAATCAAGCAATTTCCACCGCCGTTGAATTTTCGATCCGTTCCCATTTGCTGCCCGACATGCCAGAGACCGTAGCTTAACGTGGCAACCGATTCAAACCCCAATTGCCCGGCCGGCCAGCGCGTTCCGCCAGGGCTGTCGGGGCTTGCCATTTTGTGCCCTTCGGGAAGGATTTGCTGTTCGTCTGGCGGAATCCCTCCTTTATTCCTCCACACCAAGTTCCTCCAATCTCCATGTCCACACCATCAAACTTTATCGTTTCCGCTCTCCTCTCCCTCATCGTTGCTTCCCTTTCCGCCCAGGACACATCTCCTCTCCCGGCTGCCGGCGCCCACGTGGTCGATTGGGAAAACCCGGCCATGCTGCACGAGGGTACCGAGCCGCCATTCTCGACGATGACCGTCTTTCCGAACGCTACTTCAGCGCTCGGGATGGACCGGTCAAAATCCCCGTTTTTTCTCCCGCTCGACGGAGCCTGGAAATTCCATTGGGCGCCGAAGCCGGATGATCGGCCTGCCGATTTTTGGAAGCCCGGATTCGACGACTCTGAATGGAAGACGATTCCGGTCCCGTCGAACGTGGAGATCGAAGGATACGGGATTCCGATTTACACAAACATTGCCTATCCGTGGAGCCCGGTTAAGCCGCCGCTGATCCCGCATGACAACAACCCGGTTTCGTCCTATCGAAAATCATTCACCGTCCCCGATTCCTGGGACGGGCGGGATGTCTTTCTCACCTTTGACGGCGTCAATTCGTTTTTTTATCTCTGGGTGAATGGAAAGAAGGTCGGGCTGAGCAAAGACAGCCGGACGCCTGCAACGTTCCGCCTCAACCCGTATTTGAACAAGGGCGGGAACCTGATTGCCGTGGAAGTCTATCGCTGGTGCGACGGTTCCTACCTTGAGGACCAGGACTTCTGGCGGCTGAGCGGAATTTTTCGAAGTGTCTATCTCTGGTCCGCTCCGCAGGTCCACATCCGTGACTTCGAGATCAGGACGAACCTCGGCCCGGACTACCGCGACGCCGATCTGGCCATCTCGGCGCGGGTGAAAAATTCGGGGGCCACCAGCAAATCGGTTGAAATCGAAGCGACCCTCCTTGACGCCGACGGCAAGACAGTCTTCTCGGCTCCTGTCGGCAAGGCCGATCATCTGGCGCCCGGTGAGGAGAAAAAATTGCAGCTCTCCCGGAATGTGACCGACCCGCTGAAATGGTCCGCGGAGGCCCCGAACCTTTATACGCTTGTTTTGACCGAGAAGGATGAAGGCGGAAATGTTCTCGAATGCATTCCGTGGAAAGTCGGGTTCCGCAGTTCGGAAATCAAGGACGGACAGCTCCTCGTCAACGGGATGCCGGTCCTGATCCGCGGAGTGAACCGCCATGAATTCGATCCCAAGCTCGGGCAGGTCATGACGCGCGAGAGCATGGTCAAGGACATCGTGCTCATGAAGCAGAATAACATCAACACCGTGCGCGCCTGCCATTATCCGAACGTCCCGCTCTGGTATTCGCTCTGCGACGAATACGGGCTCTACGTCATCGACGAGGCCAACATCGAGTCGCACGGCATGGGATACAAGGAAGCCTCGCTCGCAAAAGATCCCGCATGGGGGCCGGCCCACATGGACCGGACGGTCCGCATGGTCGAGCGCGACAAGAACCATCCGTCGATCATCGTCTGGTCGCTTGGCAACGAAGCCGGCATGGGTGTCAATTTTGAGAAGACCTACCAGTGGATCAAGCAACGCGACTCCTCCCGCCCGGTCCAATACGAGCAGGCGGCGACCGATCCCTTCACCGACATCATTTGCCCGATGTATGCCACTCCCGAAAAGGTGCTCAAATATGCGGCGACGCCGCAGACGCGCCCGTTGATCCAGTGCGAATATTCGCATGCCATGGGCAACAGCAACGGCGACATCCGGGCGTATTGGGATCCGATCTACAAGGGAGCCAAACAACTTCAGGGAGGCTGTATCTGGGACTGGGTGGACCAGGGGATCGCCACGCCGATCCCCGCATCCGGCAAAATCGAGCCGATGGAAAACCCTCGCTCGATCAGCCTCGACCCGAAGCTCGGGACATTTTTTGCCTACGGCGGCACATTCGGCCCGAAGGGCATCATCTCCGATGGCAACTTCTGCTGCAACGGTCTGGTCGCCCCGGATCGCACCCCCCACCCGGGGCTCGCGGAGGTTAAGAAAGTTTATTCCCCGGTCCAAATGCGGGCCGCCAACGCGGCGGCGGGAGAAATTGAAATCCAGAACTGGAACGACTTCCTCCCGCTTGAAGCCTGGCTGAAAGGCGAGTGGAAAATCGTTGCCGAAGGCAGGGTCATCCAGTCCGGGCCGATCAACGGCCTCGCCGTGAAGCCGCGCGAACACCGGACAATCAAACTGCCGCTGAAAAACTTCCACCCGGAGCCGGGCGTCGAATATTTTCTCGACATCAGCCTCGCCCTCAAAAACCCGACTTCATGGGCGCCGGCCGGCCACGAAGTCGCTTGGGAACAGTTCGCCCTGCCGGTTGTTTCCCCGTTGACCGCAGCAGGCAAAACAAACCTCCCCGCGCTTGAGCTGACAAAGACCGACAAGCTGATCAACATTTCATCAAAAGGGTTTTCGGCGGGTTTCGACGCGACGACCGGCCTGCTGATCTCGCTTAAGTGCAACGGCACCGAACTTCTCGAGGCGCCGCTCCAGCCGCACTTCTGGCGGGCACCGACCGACAACGACCGCGGCAACAAGATGCCGGCTGCCCTGGAAGTTTGGCGGAAGGCCCACGAATCATGGAAGGCCGACAAGGTCACGGTCGATTCCGCCACCTCAGGAAAGGTTGGCGTCACGGTGGATGGCCGGATCGATCCGGGATCTTACAAGCTCGTCTGGACGGTTTTCGGCAACGGAGAAATTCAGGTGTCCGCGTCGTTCCAGCCGGAAGCTGACAAACTTCCCGAGCTTCCGCGTTTTGGAATGCAGACGACCATGAAGCCGGGATTTGACCGGCTCGAATGGTATGGCAAGGGACCACAGGAAACCTATTGGGACAGACAGGATGCCCGTGTCGGCATTTTCAGAAGCACCGTTCGCGAGCAGTTTTTCCCCTACGTGAAGCCTCAGGAGACCGGCAACCACGAGGCGGTGCGCTGGATTGCCCTTACCGACAAGAAAGGGGCCGGGCTCCTGGCTGTCGGCGAGCCGCTGCTCAGCGCCAATGCTCTTCACGCATCGACCGAAGACCTCTTCTGCGCGACCACCAAGGAAAACTTCCACCCATTCCAACTCCCCCGGCGCGAAACTGTCACCCTCAACCTCGACCTTCACCAGCGCGGTTTGGGGGGCGACAACAGCTGGGGAGCCAAGCCGCATCCACCCTTTCAGATCCAGCCCGCGCCGCTGTCCTATTCCTACCGCCTCAAAATCCTGCACGGCGGAGAATCCCTCCCCGAGTTTGCGCGGTCGAAGTAACCCTTCCAGCCGCAGATCCACGCGGATTTTTTCCGGATTATCCGAACCCGGACCAACCTCACTCCACCGGGATCGCCGCTGCCGCGGTTTCGCCGTCTTTTCCAAGCGGGAGCCGGAAGCCCAGCGGGATTCCTGCCAGCAAAGAAAGTCCGGCGATCACGAGTGCGGCGGGGATTCCGAGATGCGTGGCGATCCATCCGTGGAATGCGCTGCCGATGCCCATGCTGCCTTGAAAGAAGACGAGGTAAAACGACAGGGCGCGTCCGCGGATCTCTTCCGGAGCCGAGAGTTGGACCGCGACATTGAATTGGACGAGCACGCCCACCCAGGCCATGCCGCCCGCGAAGAGTGCCGCCAGCACGAGCGGGTAGCTGTGGGAAACGGCCAGGCACACAAGGACCCCCGAGAGCAACACGATGGCGGGAGCGATCAGCCTGTCCGGGTGATGCCTGCGACGGAGCCCCGGCACGAACCCGGCGATGGCAACAGACCCCGCTCCGAACGCGGAAAGGAGTGTCCCGTAGCCCGCGGGTCCGATCTTCAGTTCTTCGCGGGCAAGCAGCGGCAACACCGCCCAGACCGCGCTGGCACTGAAAGCAAAGGCCGACACCCGGACGAGCGGAGCGCGCATGACCCGCGAGTGCCGGACGAAGGAAAACCCCTCCCGGAGGCTCTTCCAGACAGCCTTTCCCTTTGCCGGCGGCGGTGGACGCTTCCATCCCAGCAGGACGAGGATCGTTCCCAGAAACGAAGCGGCGTTGATGAAGAACACCGAGGCGGGACCGACGGCCGCAACGAGAAGGCCGCCGATGGCGGGACCGACCGAGCGCGCGGCATTGAAGCTGATGCTGTTCAGCGAGACCGCCGCCGCGACATGGTCGGCGGGGACCATCTCCTGGATCTGCGACTGCCACGCGGGCAGGTTCATCGCGCTGAAAAAGCCGAGGCAGAACGTCAGCCCGAGCAGGAGGCCGGGCGACATCGCTCCGAGCACCGCGCAAATGCCGATGGCCACGGCGCAGGCCATCATGCCGGACTGCGTCACGATCAGGATCCGCCTGCGCTCGACGAGATCGGACAGCACGCCGCCCCAGATTCCCGCAAAAAATGTCGGGAGAAAAATGCAGGCGGGAACGAGTCCGACGAGGAACGGGGAGGTCGTCATCGAGGTCATCAACCAGGCCGCCCCGACGCCGTGCATGAGGGTCCCGATGTTGGAGGCGACGGTCGCGATCCAGAGGAAGCGAAAAATCGGCACCCGCAGCGGCGCGACCAGCGAATGGAAATACCCGTTGCTCACCAGAAGAAGCCGGCGAGCAGGACCACAATGCCGCAGATCACGGCGCAGAGGCGGTTCCACTCCATCTCCTACCTCAACGTACGGCGGTGGATCCAGATGCTCTGCATGAGCCCGAGGCAGAAGAGGGAGATCATCACAAACGACCCGCCATAGCTCACGAGCGGAAGTGGAAGCCCGGTGATCGGCGTGATCGAGATCGTCATCCCGATGTTCATGAACGTGTGCGTGAAGAGGAGAACGACGATTCCGATGGCCAGGAGACGTCCGAAATCATCGCCGGCTTCGATCACGATCTGCAGCATGACCACGAAAAACAGCGCGAACGCCCCAATCAATGCGACCCCGCCCAGGAACCCGTGCTGCTCGCCCATGACAGAAAAAATGAAGTCGTTGTGGACGATCGTCGAGGGAAGAAATCCGAGCTCATTCTGGGTGTTCGGCGCCTTGAATCCTTTTCCATAGAACCCTCCCGACCCGATGGCGATGAGCGATTGCGTGATATTCCATCCGTCGCCCTGCGGGTCCGCCTCGGGATTCAGGAATGTCGTGATGCGCGAATATTGATAGGGCTTGAGCCCGAAATGGACGACCAGCGGAACCATTGCCAAACCGAGCAGGAGGACGACGAGCAGCCAGCGCTTCGGGATCCCTCCCACAAACATCATCGCCAGCACCACCGGCACCCACACGATGCAGGACCCGAGGTTCGGCTGGATCAGGATGAGTATCCAGGGACCACCGACAATCGCCCCGCAACACAGAAGCCTCAGGAATGGAGCCATCGCCCGGGAATGGCGCAAAAAAAGCGCCAGCGTCAGGATCCCGGCGGCGACCGCCAGTTCGGACGGCTGGAAGCTCATGGGGCCGAGATCGATCCAACTTCTGGCCCCGTAACGTTTCTGGCCGAACATCATCGTCGCCACCAGCAGGAGGATGCTGAAAATATAGATCGGGATGGCGCCGAACCTTACCCACCGGTAATCCATGAGCGACACAACAAAGAACATCGGGAGGCAGATCAGGATCCAGATGATTTGGGAAGTCCAGAAATGTTGCTCCCGCATCCAGGTCGCGCTGTAGATCGCATAAACTCCATAGGTCAGCAAAGCCATCATCAGAACGAACAGCAGCCAGTTCATGCGAAGGAAATTGCGGAGGATCGAGTGCATCAGGCGAGCTGTGGCACGGCGGCCAGAAGAGATTTCGTGTAGTCGTCCTGCGGGTCGTTGTAAATGGTTTCCGCCGTCGCGGACTCGACAATTTTCCCGTGGTGCATGACCAGGACATGATCGCTGATGTGTTCGACCACGGCAAGGTCGTGGGCGATAAAAAGGTAGGCGATCCCAAGCTGTTCCTGCAGGTCCTGGAGAAGATTCACGATCTGGGCCTGGACGCTCACATCGAGCGCGCTGACCGGCTCGTCGCAGACGATGAACCGCGGCTCGACCGCCAGCGCCCGCGCAATCCCGATCCGCTGCCTCTGCCCGCCGCTGAACTCGTGCGGATACCGCCCCATCATCTCGGGCTGCAATCCGACCATGCGCAGCAGCTCCGCGACACGATCGCGGCGCTCGGATCCCGACAGGCGCGCGAAATGGATCTCCAGAGCTTCGGAGACGATTTCCGCGATGGTAAACCGCGGGTTCAGCGAACCGAAAGGATCCTGGAAAATCATCTGCATCTCACGGCGCAGCGGGCGGAACTCGCGTTCGCTCAGCGGGAGAATTTCCCGGCCGTTGAACTCCACTCCTCCCGATGTGGCGGGGATCAGTTTCAGGATTGTCCGGCCCACCGTCGTCTTGCCGCTGCCGCTTTCTCCCACAAGGCCGACGGTCTGGCCCGGCTCGACGGAAAAACTCACCCCGTCAACCGCCCGGATGTCCCCGGTCCTGCGGCGGAACACCCCGCCCTGCACGGGGAACCAGGTTCGCAGATCTTTGACTTCGAGGAGCGGCATGGAGAAAAAATCTATTCCATGTGGGCGGCATTGTCACCCGTCAACATGCCGGCGATGGAATTCCCGCCCGAAAGAGTTTCACAAGTGGCCCCGTCATCCTGCCCGAGCCAGATGACGCGCCCGAGCCAACAGCATTCCCGCTCCTACTTGATGAGGCCGGCTTTGCCGAGCGTTTTCAGCGCCCCGTTTTTCGAGATCGTCTTGAACGCCCGCACGGTCGCCTTCACGGTCACGAACTTCTTCAGCTCGGAGACCCAGACGCGTTTGGTTTTCAAATTCGGCTGGAAGAACCGCGGGGTCACGGCCGTCACGTGCATGCCGATGCCGCCCTTTTTCTTTGCCAGACCCCGCCGGTGAATTTTCGATCCGCGGACGGGCTTGGCCCCTGTAATGCTGCACTTTCTTGACATAATGAGAGTCGGCGAAATTACCTGCTCCCCGCCGCCAGTCAAGTTTTGTTTGCGGGAGTTTTTTGCCAGAGCGCTTGCATAGCAAAGCAGCTCTTCTGCCGTGGGTTCTGTGCCAACGGCCATCGGCGGTGAGAGGGCGGCTCCGGGCATACACGGGAAGGCCGAGCCCCGCAGCATCGTTGGAAACGAAGTGATAGGCCGCCAGTTCCATTCCACTCCGGAGATGCAACTGCCAAGGAGCCGGCTCAAAAAGCCGGCAGGTGAAGCCGATGATCGGCCATTCGCGGGCGGGAAACGGTTCGACCGGCCAGGATGCCACGCGGGCGGAGGGCTCGCGACCGATGCCGCCTATCCTAGAGAAAGCCACTGCATCTGATTGTCCCTTCGAGAAGTTTCAGCATGTTTTTCGCAGACCCAACTGGTTTTCTAGGATCAAGGTTGATTCCAGTTCCTGTTGGAAATCACCTGGCAGCCGGCCTTACCCGAGGTAGCCGTGTTTCCGCAGAAACGCTTCGAGTTGGTCAACGCCGAAGTCGCCGAGCACCAGTCCGTCCACTTCAATAACCGGAACCAATGTCTGCCCGCTGATCTCCGCCGCCTTCTGCCGGAAGGCCGGATCCGCCCCGACATCGCGGGCCGTGTATTTCCAATCGCGTTCCTCCAGCCACGCTTTCACATCCTGGCACCAACCGCAGATCGGACGCGTGTAAAGAACGATTCGGGACGGCTGTTTGAGAATCTTCATGCGACTCATTCGGGCGGTGGCGGCCGGCAATGGAAAAACGAGCGTCCGGGATTGGGAACGAAAGAACTTAAACCGGGATGGTGTTGACGAGCCGCTCCTCGAGCTGCTCGCGAAGAAGCATGTAGAAATGCGGATTGCGCAGCGCGAGGATTCCGAAAGCGGCCAGGGCCGCATTCGAGGGTTCCAGGATCGTGGTGACAGGCACGTTCGAGGGTGTCCGCAGCGACGACCAAACATCATCCGGGAAGTCTTTGAAACTTGCCGGGACGGTAATCACCGGAACTGTGGTTGAAGCCGACAGGGTCGGGCCCGCGCCATTCGATCGTCCAATAACGGCAATCACCACGGAGTCGGGCACCTGCTGCACCAGCCGGTGAAGCTCGTTCAATCCGCGGACCGGTTCCTTGTGAATGGAGCAGGTCGCGGTGGTGAGCTTCAAGCGCCGGGGATCCGGGGACCCTTCGCATAAATGCTCGAGCGCCTTGACGACCGGCGAAACATCGTCCTTGTCGGACCCGCGCCAGATGATGACCTGCTGAGCCGGCAGGCGGAAGCGGTCGGTGATTCCGGCGACGAGGTGATATTTCTCCGCCACGTCATCGAGCTTGCCGCCGTCGCGATACGCCTGTTTGTCTATGTGGGCGCCGTTCTCGAGCACCCGCCACGAATCATTGTCAATCACGTCGGCAAGAAGCAGGGCGCCGTTCTTTGTCAGGCCGAACTCGACTTTGAAATCAACAAGGGTGCGGGCTTCGAGTTGCCACGACTTTTCGAGGATGAGGAAGGCGCGCCGGGCGATCCGCTCGATTTCCGCAAAAAGCTTCCCTTCCCCGGCATGGCCGAAGACTTCATTTTCCTGGAGAACCAGGAAGGGCTTCTGCTGATGAACGGGCTTAGACGGCTCGAAGAGAGCAAGCGTCCCTTCGCGGCATTCCATGAGCGGGTCGTCGCAGGGGAGATTGTGCTCCTTCCACTTTTTGCCGCTTGTCTTGAGGAAGAATTCCACGAGAAGTTTGGGGAAGAGGTGGCCTTTGGCGAGGCCGGGCATCCGCTTGAGATAGGAGCCATGGGCTTCGCGTCGGATCACCACTTCGTACGGGAGCATCTGACATCGTGGAGCCAGGAACGTTTTCGCATCAATCTGCTCATCGAAGGCCGCGGGAACACCGCAGGCTTTGAGGAGGCGGAACACATTGCATGTTGTCCGGGTCGCGAGCGCGGCTTTCCCTTCGATGAGATCATGCTTTGCTCCGTCACCAGCGGTGATGTCGTCCTTCGAGAGGACCAACACCTTCTCCGGATCCCGCTTGGTGGCGAGGAGGATTTTGGTTTTGCCTTCGGCGATCAAGTCGCCGCCAACCGGTTGTTCTGTTTTTGGAGTCATTGAGGCTTTTTATTGTTGTCCGTAATGGCCGCTGCCGTGCGTGGTCTGTCAGCAGAAGTCTAGCAACAAAGGCAAGCAGAAGCCGGGGGATTTGGAAACCGAAATCGGTCCGGGCCCCCGCCCGGGTGGCGGTAGGGCAGGCAAGGAGAGCGCAGGGAACGCAGCAGATCTGCTGGGGCAGGAAGCCGGCGTGGCCACTGGCACCATCCGGATCCCCGCCAGCCCGTCAAACGGCACCCGGATCGTCTTCTTCTCGATCACCGCCTTGATCTCCTCGCACTTCGCCTTGGCCTCGAGAAATTGCGCCGAGGACTGGTCGTAGTCGGACTGCGAAGAAACCCGCTTGGCGAGAAGCCCCTGAAACCGCGCGAGATCCACCCCGACCGCCTGGCGCTCGCCCGATTCGGCCTCGGCCTGAGCGAT
>JBAXTX010000006.1:0-40123 GCA_037129975.1 Verrucomicrobiia bacterium
AATCAAGAGTTCCAGGAGGTAGTTTCGTATTCATAATATTTTTCTTTGGGCTAACAGTATTATTGAGTCGCTGGCGACATTTGCCAGTAAAATGTCTCCGGCGACATATTACCTGCAAATGTCGCCCGGAAGGGCACATCCTGCCGTTGGCGTTTCATGGAGCGATTTTGCGCGCCAAGCACACCTGTGCAAGCAAATAATATGGTTTTGACGGAAAAAGGTTACGGCATGTCGAGCGGGCTGGGGCCACCTGCGCCGGGGCGTTTCATGACGTGGAGGTAAATCATGGTGGTGGAGACATCGGTATGGCCGAGCAGGTCTTGGACGGTTCGGATGTCGATGCCGCTTTCGAGGAGGTGAGTTGCGAAGCTGTGCCGAAGGGTGTGGCAGGTGGCGGGTTTGGAGAGGAGGGCCTTGCGCACGGCCGCTTTGAACTGACGCTGCATGGAAGCGTCGTGGACGTGGTATCGGGCAACCCGGCCGGTTCTTGGGTGCGGGCAAAGTGTTGCGGAGGGGAAGAGAAACTGCCAGGGCCATTCGCGGGAGGCGTTGGGGTATTTTCGCAGAAGGGATTCCGGCATGTGGGCGTCGCCGCATCCGCCTGCCAAGTCGTTGGCATGTTTTTCGCGCTCTCTTGCCAGATGTTCTTTGAGTCTTGTTTCCAAGGCGCGCGGAAGAGGGACGACTCGATGCTTTGCTCCCTTTCCGTCATTGACGATGATGGCGCCCTGGCCGAAATCGATGTCCTTGACGCGCAGGCGGAGGGCTTCCATGAGACGGAGGCCGGAGCCATACATGAGCTGGGCGGCGAGTTTCCAAGGATTTTCCAGAAGAGCGAGGACGGCTTGGATCTCGTCGCGGGTGAGCACGATGGGCGGTCTGCGCTGGGTATGTCCGGGGATCGGCTTTTCCAGGGTGAATTCGGTTTGGCCAAAGACTTTTCGGGTAAGGAAGACCATCGCGTTGAGTGCCTGTTTTTGGGTGGAGGCGGAGACGTTGCGTTCGAGCGCGAGGTAGCTGAGGTAGTCGGTGATCCCGTGCGCCCCGGCATCCTGCGGGGTTTGTTTGAGGCGGATCAGGCAGAAGCGGGTGAATCGGGCATTCCAATGGACATAGGTTTGCTCGGTGGCGTAGCTGAGGCCGCCGAGACGGACGGCGCGGCGGATTTCATCGCAGATGCGGGCAACTTCGTCGGTCGTTTCAGGCAGGGGGCCGGTAGCAACTGCCACCTTTGCCGGTGAAACCCGGATGGCTTCGCGTCCGAGAGTCCGATGATCGGGTTCGAGTGGTTTTGCCTGGTCGGCGAGTCCTCGCCAGTCGAAGGATGCCGCCCAAGGGATGTGGAGGATGTCGCGGGCCAGCCATGCCACGGCGCGGACAGCCTGTTGAAACTGCCATGCCGGGAGGTTGGCGCGACGGCCGAGGCATTGGAAGAATTCCCGCGCGGCCGATTGGTTGTCCGGCTCGGCCGTGGTGATCCATGCTTTGGCCCAGCGCAAATAATACGGTTTTGCCTTGGCCGGGATGTTGCGGGCGTCCAGCAACTGTTCATAGGCCGGAAATATTTCCGGGGCATCCAACAGCGTGTCCATATGGACACTATTACGCGGTCATGGAGGAACGTGCAAGGGAAAATGGGTTGTCCAAGTTTGATCGCGCCGCGACAGGGAAAATGGGTTGCCCGCCTTTGCGGAGGTTTTTGAGAATCTGCCAGAATGTCATTGTTCCTGGCGTGACAAGCGGCGTTCTGGACGGCATGGTTTTTGCCTTGTCCATGACAGCCATCGCATCCGCCACACTTGTCACCGTCCCGGTGGACAGCCCGTTCCGTCGCGTGGCGCGGCGGTTCTTTGGCGACCGTCTTGCGATGGTCGCGACATCCGTGATTCTGCTGTTTTTTCTGACGGCGGTGGTTGCGGGGGTCTGCTCGTTGCTCGGCTGGCCGATGCCGATGGATCCGAATGCCACGAACCTTGCGGGGAAACTTCTTCCGCCGAACGCCGCGAACTGGCTCGGGACAGACAACCTCGGCCGCGACGTGCTTTCCCGCATGGTTGCGGGCTCGACGATTTCCCTGACTGTCGGCTTTGTCGCGATGGCGGTCTCCCTTGGGATCGGGATTGTTGTCGGCGCGGTCTCCGGGTATTTCGGCGGGTGGGTGGACAACGTCATCATGCGGCTTGTGGACGCGCTCCTCTGCTTTCCGTCGTTTTTTCTCATCCTCACCGCCATCGCGATTCTCGGGCCGAACATCTGGATCATCATCGCGGTGATCGGGATTGTCGGGTGGACAGGAACCGCGCGGCTTGTGCGCGCCGAGTTTCTCACCCTTCGGGAGAGCGAATACGTCCGTGCCGCCAGGGCTCTCGGCCAGAGCGGGCAGAAAATCATTTTCCGCCACATCCTGCCGAACGCCTTCGCCCCGATCTTCGTGACCGCCGTCATCAGCATCCCGGATGCCATCCTGATCGAGTCCGGGCTCAGCTTTCTGAGCTTCGGGGTTCCGCCTCCGCAGGCGACATGGGGGAACATCATCGCGGACGGCAAAACCTATTTCCTCGACGCCTGGTGGCTGATCGTCTTCCCGGGCCTTGCCATCTTCACCGCCTCGCTCGCGTTCTACCTCGCGGGCGATGCCATCCGCCGCGCGGTCGCAACCCGATGAACCTTCTCGAAGTCCACAACCTCTCGATCCGGTTCCGCACAGAGGCCGGGACGGTTGATGCGGTCAAACGCATTTCCTTTTCGATGAAGGACGGCGATTCGCTGGCCATTGTCGGGGAGAGCGGCAGCGGGAAAAGTGTGACCGCGCTCTCGCTGACCCGCCTCCTCCCGTCACCGCCGGCCGAGTATGTCGGCGGCAGCATTCTCTACGGCGGGCGGGATGTCTTGAAGATGTCACCGCGGCAGGTCCGGCAGGTTCGCGGGGGGGGGATCGCCTACATTTTTCAGGAGCCCGCGACCTCGCTCAACCCGGTCTATACGATCCGCAGCCAGATCGCCGAGGGGATCCGGCTCCACCGTCCGGACGTTGCCGACCTCGATGCCGAGGTCATCAAATGGCTTGCCGCAGTCGGCATCGAGGATCCCGAAAAGCGGATGCGCGATTATCCGCACCAGCTCAGCGGCGGCATGCAGCAGCGCGCGATGATCGCGATGGCCCTCGGCTGCCGTCCCCGGCTCCTCATTGCCGACGAGCCGACCACCGCGCTCGACGTCACGATCCAGGCCCAGATCCTCGCCGAGCTCCGCCGCCTTCGCGCCGAATTCGGCATGGCCCTCGTTCTCATCACCCACAACTTCGGGATCATCCGGGGACTCTGCGATCGCGTCGCCGTCATGTTCCGCGGGGAAATCGTCGAATACGGCGACACAGAAAGCCTCCTGAAAAATCCCCAGCATCCCTACACAAAAGCCCTCATCGCCTGCGTGCCGCGCCTCGGTGCCAAGCAATCGCGCCTCCGCACGATCGAGGATTTCTGGACAGCCGCACGGTAAAAAACTATCAACCTTCTCAATTCCATGTCAACCCAACGAGAAATCACGCTGTCACGCGACTGCGACGCCATCCAGATCCCCAGCGGACATCCGCTTGTCCTGCCGGCCGGGATGTCGGTGGTCATCACCCAATCGCTTGGCGGGACGTTCACCGTGGCCACGCCCGGAGGACTTGCCCGGATTGAATGGAAGGACACCGACGCGCTCGGGCTCACCCCTGAGGAAGCCACGGCAAAAATCAAAATCGATGGCACGGTCGAGCAGGCGGTCTGGGACCAGCTCAAGGGCGTTTTCGATCCGGAGATTCCGGTCAATGTCGTGGACCTCGGTCTGATCTACGACTGCCAGGTGATCAAAAAAGACGACGGCACGACAGCGGTTAACGTGAAGATGACGCTGACCGCGCCCGGCTGCGGGATGGGTCCGACGATCGCAGCCGACGCCCGGTTCAAAATTCTCTCCCTGGAGGGCGTGGACGAGGCGGAGGTCGAGCTCGTCTGGGACCCGGCATGGAATCAGGGGATGATCAGCGAAGCCGGAAAGATGAAGCTCGGTCTCCTGTAGAACGGGCGCCATCGGATTCCTCGATTTCCTGCGGACCCCCGAGTTCCAGATCGGAGATTTTCTGATCCCGTGGGGGATGGTGATCAGCGCGCTTGGGTTCCTTGCGGCGTGGTTGTCGGTGCTCGAACTCGAGCGCCGGACATGGACCCGCCACATCTGGCATGTGCCGCTGTTTTTTGTGGCGCTCGCCGTCCTCTTCGGCTGCACTCTCGGGCTGGTTCTTGCCCCATGAAAACCGCCCCGTCAAAACATGCGGTCACCTCGGCGGTGATCGCGTGGGAAAGATCCCTTCCCTCCGGTAATTTCTCCGGCGTGACGGTTCCGATTTTCCCCCATGCGAGTCTTGACAGCCTGATGGAGGGATTGTCGGGCGAATGGAGCGCGAGGCGGGAAGGCCCGCTGCCGGTGCCGGTTGTCGTGCCATCACTTCCCTTCAGCGACTGCCTCCAACTGCGGATCGCCCGGGAGCGCGGCGTGTGCATGGGATTCGATTTCCTGATGCCGCAGGATTTTATTTCCCGCGCGTTGGGGCAGCGGGAAATCCTGTGGAGCAGGCGTCATCTTTGCTGGCGGATTCTCCCTCATGTCGGCACCTGTGCGGCCGAACTGGGGGTGGAGAATCCCTCGCCCCGGGACAGGTTTGCCATCGCGGGATTGCTCGCCGACCGCTTCGACCAATACGGACACTTCCGCCCGGAAATCATCCGCAGGTGGGCCGCGGGGAAGTCCGCTTTGAAAAGCACGGCCTCCTCCCGGGAAAAGACCGCCGAGACGTGGCAGCGGAAACTCTGGCGGACAGTGAACGACGAAATTTCCCTGCCGCATCCGGTGCTGGAACTCGAAAGGCAGAAGGTGGACAAGGCGTCCCGGGACAAGCTGCGAAAGGCATTCCCCAAGCTCCTTGTGCTCGGGACAGGCTCGGTTGATCCCCTGCTGGTCGAGGTGATCGGGCTGCTGGCGGAGGTCGGAGGGGACGTGAGGATTCATGTCGTTCTTCCCTCGCTGGGGTACCTGGGAGACCTGAAAAAACGGGGCGCGCTGCCGCCGGAGGACAACGATCCCGAGAGCATCGAGGTGGCGGGCGGGCATCCTTTGCTCGAATCCATGGGGCGCCATGCCATCGGCTCCTTCCTTTTGCTCGGCAAGCTGGACGAGCAATACACCCGATGGCCGGAGCCGGACGCGTCGGAGAAATCCGGCGGAAGTCTGCTCTCTCGCCTCCAATCCGACATCCGATCCGTGCGCGAACCGGCGGCCTTGGAACCGGAGGAGAACGATATCAGCCTGCGTGTGCATTCCTGCTTCGGACCAAGGCGCGAGATGGAGGTGCTGCGTGATGAAGTCCTCAGGGCGTTCCGTGATATTCCGGATCTCAAGCCGGAAGAGGTTCACATTGTCACCCCCTCGCTGGAAACCTACGCGCCTCTGGTCGCGGCGGTTTTTGAGCAGGGCGGGATTCCCGTGCGTCTGACCGGGCTGCCGCGCTCCGGGCGCGATCCGGTGATCGGGGGAGTGCTGGCCCTCCTGGAAATGGCGCTGGGAGGCAGGTTTGAAGCCAGTTGGATCATGGAACTCCTCCGAATGCGGCCGGTTCAAGAGGCTCTGGGGATTGCCGATGATGAAAAATCCCTCGAGCGGGTGTGCGATGGGATCCGCCAATCCGGGCTCACGCAGGGACTCGGCGGGGAGGAGCCCGGAACATGGGGATTTTCCAGAGACCGGCTCATTGCCGGACGTTGGTTCGGCCCGGGGGATCCGGCGAAATATCCGGACGGAAAATTCCTTCTGCCCGTGGCGGGACAGCTTGGCGGCGACTCGGAATTGTTCGGGCGGTTTATCGCCTGGCATTCCCGGCTGGAAGCCACTTTCCTTGAGTGGAGGCGGGATGCCACGCCGGCGCGGTGGGGAGAACGACTCCGTGGCGCTTGCGAGGAGCTGCTCTCGGGGAACGAAGAAGCGCGGCTCGCCATCCTGCCACACCTCGCATTTTTGCAGGCGTTGGAGTGCCCGGAACAAACCGATGCGGGAGCAATCCTCGACTGGCTTGATGCCGAAAGCGGGGAGTCCGGACTCCGGGGGAACGTCTCCGGTCGCATCACCTTCGGCGGGTTCAAACAACTGCAAAATATCCCGTGCCGGGTCCTCGCGATGGTCGGGATGCAGGAGGGTCCGTTCCCCGGACAGAGCCGGGTTCCGGCCTGGGACCTCCTGAAGTCGGATCCCCTCGTGTGGGACCGTAATCCGCGGGTGGATGACCGGCAGCTTTTTCTCGATGCGATCCTCACTCCCCGCGACCGCCTGGTTATTACCGCGGCCAACCGCAATGTCCGCAGCGGAAAAGACGAACCGTTCTCTTCGTGTGTGGATGAACTCCTGCGCGTGGCCGGAGAGATGGGAGCTCCCCAAAGCGGACTGATTGTCAGGCACCGCCTGCAACCGTTCGCTCCCGAATACTTCGACGGCTCGCAAACTCTGCCTCCATCATTTGATCCCCAACACGCCGAAGCAGCCAAGATCCTCGTCGCCGCGAACAGGCTGCCCGGGATTCCTTTTTCGACCGGGAGGGAAGACGGGGCTGTTGAAAAGACCGGCCAACCCCTCCGGGATATTTCTCCCCGGCAATTGGTGGCTTTTTGGAAAGAACCCGCCAAGGCATTTTTCAAGGCGCTGGGAATTGCCATTCCACAGGGGGAGGAGGACGAAGAAATACTCGACCGCGCTCCTCTGTCCCTCAACGGCCTGCAGGCTTGGAAAATCAAAAATGCGATCGTGGAGGAAATGGTCGGCGCCGCGACCACGCCGGAACCGGCCGGGTCGGCACAAACCGCAGGAAGAGACACCCCCGGTTTGATGGAGCATGCCGGGGCGCAACTGCGCGCGGATCGCGGGCTGCCTCCCGGCAGCCTGGGCGACCGGTGCTGGCAGGCCGGCCGGGAACTGGGCGAGCCTCTGGGCGAAGGCGTCAAAAAACATCTTGGCGGGGAAATGGCGGTGGATTTGGAACTGGCCGGCGTCCGCATCACCGGCTCCCTGCTCACGGCCGACGGAGGAAAAGATCTGCTCGTTTACCGGGCGGGAAAATTCCAGGACGCAAGGCATTATCTCGAACCATGGATCCATGCGGTGATCGCGGCGGCGGCGGGCCGGGCGATGCCTCTCCGGCTTCTCGATGAGTCCGGCCCGGATGAAGGCAGGAAATTCCCCGCGATCGATCGGCGGGTGGCAACGACCGCACTGGCCAACCTCGTGCGCGGGTTTCTCGCGGGACAACAATCTCCGCTGGCCTACGGTGCCCTCACTTCGGATGTTTATGCGAAGTGCCTGGCCAAGACAGGGGACCAGGACATCGCCCTTGCCGCGGCCGCCGAGGCATGGGCGAAAGAGGCATGGCGAGACCTCCCGGCCGGGGAAGGTCTCAGCCCGGCCGCGCGGATCGCCTGGCGCGATACCGATCCCTTCGACGAGCCCGGCCCCTGGATCGAATGGGCCGAAAACATCGCCGTCCCGCTCAGGGACTGGATCAATGAGACGCCATGACGCCCCCATTTGACATTGTCGAAACGCCCGTTGCCACCGGCCTTTCCGTGATCGAGGCGAGCGCGGGCACCGGGAAGACATATGCCGTCAGCCGTCTCGTTCCACGCCTGCTTCTCGAGCGCACGGCCTCACGGCTTGGCGAAATCCTCCTGGTCACGTTCACCAACGATGCGGCACGGGAGCTCTCCGACCGGGTGCGCGCGGTGCTGGAAAAGCTGCACGCAAAACCGGAAGCGGACGAAGAAAAGTCCGACCCCGCCACGCACGCTCTGCGGCAAAAATTCTCTCGGCCGGAGGACCGGGCGATCATTGCCCGGGCGCTTCTGGACATCGACCAGCTCGGGGTTTCCACGATCCATTCCTTTTGTCAGCGGATCCTCCAGACCGAAGGCTCCCTCTGCGGTCTGCCGGTGCTCCCCGAATTGATTCCGGATGCGGAGGAGCCGATCGGGGAGGCGCTCTACGACCTGTGGAAAACCCGGATCGCGGGCGATGAGTTGCTTGCCGCGATTGCGACGGCTCAAAAATGGGATCCCGCGGGCGATCTCGTGCTTGTGAAGCAGATGCTCGGGTTGGACGATCCCGAAACCCAACCGCCCGCCCGCGCATGGGATCAGGTTTTGCGGGAGTTGAGGGACGGGCAGTTCACGGACGACATGGCCGGAAAGCTCGCCCGCTTCGCGGAGAGGATCACCAACTGGAACAAGGCCGGGGGCGACGAGGCATTCCGGCAGCACCAGTTTTCGAACCTGCGGAAGCCGGGAGATTTTTCCGTTTGGATGGATGCCGTTCATTGGCTTTCCCAGATCGGTTCCCTCAAGGGAGGGTTGATCGCGGCAAATGGCAATGCCAACAAAGCCCTCATCCGGGAAGCCGCGGAATTGCCGGCCGTTCTTTTGGCCTGCAAAATGTCCGCCCTCATCGGGCAGGTCTCCTGGCATTGGCAGCTCGACTGCGCCGCAGGCATCCGGAAAACCGTTGAATCGGCCCTCAAAAAAAACCGGAAAATCACTTATGACGGCCTCATCACGACGCTGCGTGACGCCCTGCGCTCGCCGAAGACCGGCCCGCAATTGACCGCGCGCCTGCGGGAGCAATATCGCGTGGCCCTGATTGACGAATCGCAGGATACCGATCCGCGGCAGTTCGAGATTTTCCGCGCGGTTTTCTCTGGCGGCGAATCCCGCATGGTCCTGATCGGCGATCCCAAGCAGGCGATCTACGAGTTTCGTGGCGCGGATGTGAACACCTATCTCGATGCCCGCAAACAGGCGGGCGACAATGTCTTTTCCCTTTCCCAAACATTCCGGTCGCCCGGGCCGCTTGTCCGTGCGGTCAACACACTTTTCCAGCGCCCGGGCTCGCTGCTCAAAGAAGGGCTCGGGTTTGCTCCCGCCACATCGGGACTGGAGGAGGATGTTTTTCTTGAAGCCGAGGACCCGAACATCCGGCTGGAAGCCTGGATTGTTCCTGATGAGCAGGCGGGGGAATATTCCAATACCGGCAAACGGCTTCGGCTCATCGCCGACCGCGTGGCTTCGGAAATTGTCCGCCTGTTGAATCATCGAGCGCGAATTGTCCGCTCCGCACCAGAGGGCGATCAAATGAAGTCAAAATCCGACCCGGTGCAGCCGGGGGATTTCGCGGTGCTGGTAAGCAACCGGTTCGAGGCTGCCGCGATGATTCAAGCACTGCAGGCACGGCAGGTTCCCGCGACTCAAGCCAAGGCGGACGACATCATGACCTCGGAGGAAGCCGGAGAACTGCTCGTCCTTCTGCGGGCTCTTGAAGAACCCCGGCGAGCCGGACTGCTCCTCTCCGCACTCGCCACCCGACTGATGGGCGGAAACGTACGCGATATCCGCGATATTCGCGAAGATACAGAAAAGAGGGACGCCTTGCTGGAGAAATTTTTGCACTGGCAATCCACGCTTCACCGGCAGGGGGTGGCTGCCGCCCTGGCGGAACTCGATCGGGAACAGGGAATAACACTTCGTCTGGCGGGCACCCTGCAGGGAGACCGGCGCGTGACAAACCTTCGCCAACTGAGCGATATTTTGCAGGCGGCCTCGCTCGAACTGGACAACCGGCCCGGTCATCTCGTCCGCTGGTTCGAACAGGAAATTGCCAGGGCCGACAGTGGGAGGGACGAACGACAACAGCAACTCGAAAGCGATGCGCAGGGGGTCAAGATCGTGACCATGCACTCGGCCAAAGGTCTGGAATACAACCTTGCCTTCTGCCCGTTTCTTTGGTCGTCCAGAAACATCAAAGGCGATCAGGGAGTGAAAAAGCTTTCCCGTCGCGGGCGTCCGCCTCTTCTGGTGAACCTGGGTTTGGTGGATGACCGAAGCGGGTATGACAGGGCTTTCGCCCGCAGCGCCTTGGAGGACCGGCTGCGATTGGCCTACGTGGCGCTCACGCGAGCCAAAGTGAAGGCGTGGTTTCTCGGCGGGGCGCTGTCGGGAAACAAGCCGGCTCCCTCGGCTCTCGATTGGTTGTTGCGGACGGAAGAGGCACCGGATTTTGATGCCTGGTGTGCCGCGACCGGTCCGGCGCGGCGCGGAAGTTTGCACAAGGCGGGCATGGACGGGCTCATTGCTGCCGGCGGCGGAGTGATCCAACAAAAAGAACCGCCCCCGCCGTCTGCGGCCATCTGGCAACGCTCCGCTTCTCTCTCTTCTCCCAAACTCGCCGCCTGGGATGCGCCAAAGATTCCCGGGCCATGGGTGATGACATCGTTCAGCTCGCTCACTCGCGAAAAGAATCCGCAGGGGGGAGGGGAGGCCGCCCCTTCGGAAGACCCCGCCATCATTCAGGCGGGCCACAATCCGTTTTTCTCGGCACCGGGTGGCGCGATGGTCGGAACCGCCATCCACGACTGGATCGAACAGTGGGATTTTTCCAACCTTGAGGCCGCGGCGGTCATGGAGCATCTGGGAAAATACCCCCTGCCTGGCGGAGAGCGTCCGATGAGCGACTGCGTGACCGGCATGCTCGAAGAACTCCGGGCCGCTGTGCTTCCGGGCATGAACCGCACAATCAGCCAGGCCTGCCCGCACCGGGAGTCATCGGAGTGGCATTTCCAGCTCCCGATCAACGGTTCTCTGAGTTCGCATTCTCTTGCGGAGGTCTTTTCCGCGCACGGGGAGGGGGACTACGCGGTGATGCTTCGCGCCTTGCCCGCGGAAGAACTGAAGGGATACCTGCATGGATTCATGGATCGGCTGGCATTCCGTGACGGTGTCTGGGGGGTGATTGATTGGAAGACGAACAAACTGGGCCAAGAGTACCAACGGGAATCGCTGATAACCTCCGCCATGCAAAGCCACTACCTTCTCCAGGCCCATCTTTATCTCGTTGCCCTCCGACGATTCCTCGGGCCCGGCGTTCGGATTGCCGGGGCATGGCTCGTCTATTTGCGCGGGATCCACTCCGGCTCGTCCGATGGAATCCTGCACATCCAGCCCTCCGACGATCTCATGACCGATCTTGATGGGCTGTTCGCAAAACCCTCCGGCCCTTTGACGGACATCATGGCCGGATGAGGGAGCGCATGAGGCGATGGCTATGATTCGGAGTATGAATTAAGCACCTCGGTGCGGGTCCGGCGTTGAAAAAGTCCATGACTGTCCGCGGGATGAAAAGGCAGGACATCCGAGTAACCGGGAATGATCACCTGGGCGACCGGAAAGCCAATCTTGGGATCGGTGAGATCCACCGCGATGTAGTCTTTTCCCAGGGTTTCGCAGATTTTGCGTGCGTGCGCGATGTCATCGAGGCAGTCGGTATATTGCGGGCCTTTGTCAAACGGCACCAGTTCTCCTTCGCGGAGGAAGCCGGCGTTCCGATACGGAACAAATCCAAACATGAAGGAAGAGAGAAAATTGTCGCAGTCGTCCGGCTGGGAGCGAAGGCCGCGGAAGTCATGGGCGAGCAGTTCCGCGAGCAGGCGCTCGCGGTCAACGGTTCCTGCGGTGAAGAACTCGTGCTGGCGGCGGCCCTGCGCATATTCCGTGAAGGTCCGCAGGAGCGCCTCCTCGCGGTCGAATGACGCGCCGACTTTGAAGAAGTGCCGGAACTGATATTCCCCGGGAATATTGTGATCGACGAAATAAGCCCCGAGGCAGGGCAGCACGCCGCCAAAGGAAAGATCCTTGAGGATGATCTCGATCCCGCAGCTTTGGAAAAAAGCCATCTGTTCGCGGATGACGGGATTCGTGACAGTGCCGGGATCAATCGTCGGAACAACCATCCGGTTGCGCAACACGGTAATGTGCGCGCGTCGTTCGAAAATTTCGTGAGTGGCGTGGACGATGGCTTCCTCAAGGTTGTTGCCCGTGGCTTTGCCGTTGGGCCCGCTGATCACATGCGCGTATTCGATCGGCACTTTCAGCGTCCGCCCGTGAATCAGCGAGCAGCCATCCACCCAATGAAAAGCATCATCAAGCGCTCGGATGCGTTCGAGGACGGGCGGCGTCGCCGTGGCAACATGGTCGAGCAGGGACTGGATGGGCAGGGCATCCGGCACCTCGTGCTCGCGTGCGCCCAGATAACCGGGGAGATCCCCCGTCTTCCGCGAGGCGAGCCACTCGGCGCCCTCGGCCAGCGCGCCCGCCGTGCTGCACGCGGGGATCACCCCTTTTCCCATCGCGCGAAAATCGAGGCCTTCGATGGACATCGCCGTCCAGTGCAGATGCTCCGTGACCGTCTCCTGGTGCAGCCAGTAATCGTGGTGGGGCCGGATCAGCGCATCGAGTCTCGCGATGGTTTCGTTGGGTTCCACGCAGCGACCGTGCGCGATCTTGATCCGGGATTGGAGGTTCATGGGAAAAGGTCCTGATGAATGGCGGCGGCGGCGGCGAGGCCCTCGGCCACGCAACGGGCGACGGACGCGCCTCCATTGGTGAGAGCACCGACAGTATGGACGCGTCCGGTGGCGGAGGCCAGAGCGGCACGGACGCCGTCCGCGACCTGCAGGTCGAGCGCCTCGATGACGAGGCCGACGGGCAGCACGTTTTCCACATGCAGTTCCGCATGGCGCAGCCGCACGCCGCTCACGCGGCCATCCTGACCGGTCTCATAGCCGAGCGGCTGCCAGTTCATCATCGCCTGCACGCCCGGAGTCGCGAACCAGCTTTCCGGCATGTGCCAATGCATCGCGGAGCGCGGGCCGCCGAAGATGACAAAGATTTCCTTTGCGCCACGGGTCTGCGCCACGCGGGCGGCATCCATCGCGCAGTCTCCCCCCGCGAGCACAGCCACCCGATCCGGCACCGTATGGCGGGAGGATTCGAGGAAAGGAAGCGCGGCGGTGACACCCGGCACTTTGCCCAGGGAAGATTCCTGCCAGAGGCCGGTGGCGACGAGCACGGCGTCGTGTTCCGCATGCAGATCCTCAAGCCGGAGGTCTGTTCCCAGCGTGACACCGAAGTGCAGTGAGAGGCGCGCGGCTGCGAGCGCCGGCTGGAGCACCGCGTCGATCTCCGGCCAGGGGTCCGGGATCCGGTGAGGGAAGATCACACGCGCCGGAATGCCTCCCAGGCGATCGGTCTGTTCGTAGAGAGCGACCGAGTGCCCGAGTTCCAGGAGGCGAATCGCCGCAGCAATGCCCGCAGGTCCCCCGCCGACGATGGCGACGCTCTTGCCCGACGATTCCCGCGGCAGTCGCACGCCGGTTTCTCCGCGATCGCGCGCCCGCCAGCTGATCGCATATTGGAGATCGATGATCGGCACGGGCGTTCCTGTCAGCGTGGTTTCGATGCAGGCGCCTTCCCTCTCGATCCACGCCGGAGAAAGTTGTGCGGTCATCTCGGGAAGAGGGTCGCTTTCGCGGATGATTTCGTAAGCCCGGCTCTCGTCGCCGTTCCGAAAGGCCTGTAGGAACGCCGGAATATCCGTCCGTGTCGCCGACGCCGCCGCGCAGGGAGCGGCTTCGCAGAGGTGGCAGCGGGCGGCGCCGGCCAGAAGCCGATCGGTATCGAATCGGCGCATCCGCCGATAGACGGGTCCGTACACCGCGGGGTCGCGGAGCACGCAGCCAACAGATTCGCCCTCCTCGCGCAGTTGGGCGCAGGCAAAGCAGACCATGCATGCGGAGCCCGCCTCCATCCGGCCGCGGGCAAAAATATCGGAGGGGGCGGAAGGATACGCGAGCGCGCCGCGTCCGAGGCCGGCAAAGTCGATCATCCCGTCGCGGAGCGCGCCCGCCGCGACCTCCGGAACGAAGTGGCGCAGCCAATCGAAGCCGCTTCCCACCACCGGCAAATCCGGAATGGCTTCGCGCAGAGAGCGTGCGAGGCGCAGTTGGCGGGCGAGGGTCATCAGCGGAAGCTCGTCGGGATTTTCCGAATCGAGCCGTGCCAGGGCACCGCGATCGGGTCCGTGCAGACGGGGGCTCGCCGCGGTGACGTTGAGCAGCGCGAGCCCGTTCTCGCGCAGGCGTTGCACGAAGCGGACAGGACCGGTCGTGTCCGGCTTGCGATAGTCGGCAGGCGACACTCCGAATCCTTCCCGCACTCCCTCGTAGGCGCAAAGGCGGGTCGCGAGCAGCAGATCGGGCGCGCGTTCCCGCACGCCCGCCAGCACCTCCGGAAGCGCATCGCGGGAGCCCTGGAAATCGACACCGTCGAATCCGGCCTCCGCCGCGAGCACCGCCGCGCGGAGGATCGTTTCCGTGTGCGCGGAAGCGAGTTGAATGACGATTGTGGGGTTGTCCGGGGCGGACGCCCGCATCTCGTCCACCATGCTGCGGAAAGCGGCGAGGGTGCTTTCCTTCAAGCAGAGTTGACCCGGATTTTCCGGCGGGGCAACGGCGGTCAGCTCCACCCAGATCAGCCCGAAGCGGCCTTCCGCATACCGGCGATAGCGCCGTCGTGTCAGCTCACCCGGCGCACCGTCGGGCTTCGCGTCACCGCCGGCGATCGGCTGGGCGCAAAACCGGTTCGGGATCCTTCTCCGCCCGATGTCGAGCGGCCGCGCCAGCCGCGTGAGATCGTCGTCCAGCGGAATTTCCAGACCGAGCCGCGCAATCTCCGCGCGCAGGGCCGCGGCCGATGGGAGATAGAATGGCTGGTAGGCGGGGATCTCCATGCTAGTTCGGTTTTCCAACGCAGGCCATGTAGATCGCGAACTCCTCCCGGCCATCCACGCCGAGCAATTCATCCACACGCCGCTGATCGTAGGAAAGCACCGCGCAGCAGCCCGTGCCGCAGGACTGCGCCGCAAGGTAGAGATTTTCGCAAACATGCCCCGCCTCCATGGCGATCATGCGATGCGCAAGGTATGTGTATTTCCACTCCGTGCGGTAAGGCACCGCCGACCAGATGAAAACGACGGCGGCCCCGCCGACCGCAGGCGTGCCGTAGCAGGCGGCCTGGAGACTTTCAGAAACCTGCGCGTCCTCGCGGACGAGGGCGAGTTGATGATCGCCCGGGAGGTAGCGATAGATGCCGGGGGCCAATCCTTCCACGCGATGAATCGCGAGATAAGTCTCCAGCGGATAACGCGCGCCGGCCGAGGGCGCGGCGCGAAACCGCTGCAAGACCGCGCCCGCCTCATCCCGTTGCTCGCCGGTGATCCCCTGGGTCGCCCAGAGCAGAAAACTCAATTCTTCCAGCGACAGCGAAGCCCCGGTGAAAGTGCGTGTGCTTCGGCGCGCCGCAATGGCCTCCCGCACCGGCATGTCACCGAGATGAAAATCCGCCGGAGGGACGAGCGCGATCCGCCTGGTGCCGGATGGAACGGCTTTCTCCGCGGGGGGGTCCGGTTGCGCGCGATTGCGGTCGCTGTCCGGCCGCCATTCGCCGGGGAACCCTTTGATCAGGACGCGCAACTGGGCGATCGGGATCTCGTTCAGCTCGCGGATTTTTTCAGGCTCCTGCCGGGGGCGCGAATCGCAGCCGGAGAGGACGGCCACCAGCGCCAGCGAGACGACCGAAGCCGGCACCGTGAACTCTCTAATATGCGCCATTGAGTTCTTTGTAATACTCCGCGACTTTATCCCGGTATTTTTGAGGCACCTGATCCGAACCGCTTTGGATCACGTTGTTGAGCGCCCCCGTGGCCCCTTTTGTTTCCATGGCTCTGGAGGGACCGGCGGAAAGTTCCGCCCGGGCACGGGTCAGCGACGTGACGGCCAGCTTCCGAAATTCCCGCATCTGGCCGATGTCACCTTTGGCGATGGCATCGGCCGACTGCCGCAACTGATGCGCCGCGTCCTTGAACGAATCGACGCGCACATTTTTCATCGAGGCTTTCGCGAAGAGGGCGTCGGCCTTCTTGGCCATCAGCGCGGCCATTCCGTCATCCGAGCCTTTCTCCTTGGAATCCATGCGCTTCGCGCCACCGCTCATGCCCACGCCATCGGCCTTGCCGGTGCCGAGCTTGCCGCCGCCGGTGGCTTTTGTGTCGGCCTTGCCGGAGAGATCGACCTGGCCGCTCTGCGTCGGATCCTCCGTCCGTCGCGCTTCGATGTTCTTGTCGCCTTCGCCGATCGTGCCGGAGCCAGCGGCGGTCTCGCCGGTGGACATGCCCTGCCGGCCCACGTTCGAGCGTCCATCCTGCTCCTTGTGGTCGGGTGCCTGGTTGCCGGATTTCCCCTTCGCGGCAAAGGAGGAAATGTCGCCTTCCGCCACTTCCCATCCGGCCTTGACATCGGTCATCGCGTGGTTGGTCGCGCTGTCGTCCGCTTTGTCGGCCGTCTCCTTGGCCTCCTTCAGCAGGTCGCCCACCAGATCCTGCGCCGCCGCGGCCAGTTCGGCCAAAGCGACACCGGATTCCGGCATTTCGGCTTTGTCGAAAGCCTCCGTCGTGACCTTCAATTCGTCCGACTTTTCCGAGAGCCACATTTCCATGTCATCGAGTCGCTTCTGGGCTTCGCCCATTTTCTCCAGCATTGTTTCATCTTTCGCCATGGCAAAATCGCTTGCTTTGTCGGGCGTTTTCGTCTCCGAGCCGGCCTTCTGTTCGATTTCCTGGAAGACCGAAAAGACATCCTCCACGAGGTCGTTGGCGACATTCAGGTCGGTGAAAATGTGGAGGTCGGTTGGCACTTGGAGCATCGCCTCCTTCATGTTTTTCTTCATCTCCGCAAAGTCCTCGGTCATCTCGTCAAGCGCTTTGTCGTCC
This sequence comes from Verrucomicrobiia bacterium, assembly GCA_037129975.1. Classification (GTDB taxonomy): domain Bacteria; phylum Verrucomicrobiota; class Verrucomicrobiia; order Chthoniobacterales; family Terrimicrobiaceae; genus QYQL01. The sequence goes on from JBAXTX010000006.1 coordinate 16,729, forward strand.
TTGTTCTTCTGTCCCTTCACCTGCTCCATGGCCTCCTGCATCTTTTGGGCGAGGGCCTGGAGCTTGTTGAGCTTCTCCTTGGCCTGCTTCACGGCATCCACCATGGCGTCGTGATTTTCCGCCGCCTCCTTCAGTTTGACCTGATCCAGCATCGCTTGGAGCGACTTCAGTCCGTTCACGGCGCGCTCTTCCGGCGGCACGGCCTCCGGGGCCAGGTTCTGGTCGAGCCGCTCGGCCGCCACCACCATGTCCGCCCGGATTTTCAGCTCGTTCGCGCGCTCCATCATCTTGATGATCGCCCCGGCGAGCACCTTGTCGTTCTGCGCCGCCTGCTCGGCTTCATTCTTGCAAGAGGTCAGGAACGCGGCCATGTCGCCGCCGAGCCGGTCTTGGGCATCCACGAGCGTGCGTCCGACTTTGGCCTTGCTGTCGGCAAAAGCGCGCGTCTGCTTGAGCGCGCCCGTCTGGTCGCGCAGCATCGACTCGATCATGGCGCTGAGACCGGACACGCTCCGGTCGATCTTCGACTCGCCCATCGCCGCCATGGCAAAGCTGAGCTGTTTCAGGATTTTGCTCTCGAGGTCCACCGCCTCGGCTGCCAGAGTTCCTTTGCGGGCGGCCTCTGCATCGGGGATTGACTGGAGCGCGTCGATCGCCAGCACCATCTCGCCGGCGTAGAGTTTCTGCGCCGTTTCGGTGAGGCCGCCGAGAGGCTTCAGCGGATTCGCCAGGAGATCGCGCATGTAGGCGCGGATTTGCTTTTGCCGTTCCGTTGCTTCCGTCCACTGGGTCGCGGTCACGCTTTTCAAGGCTTCCTGAAGGGCTCCGGTATCGGCCAGGTTGCGCTTTTGCAGCTCGATCATTTTCTGCAAACTCACCAGCGCGGCCTTTTCCAGCTCATTGCGCAGTTTTTCAAATTCCGCCTGCGTGGGAATGCGGAAGACCACGTTGGCGGAGAAGGATTCATTCGGCTGCTCAGGCCGGTTGTCGCGCGCCACGATGCGGTAGGCGATGTCGCCCCCGCGGCGCGCCGGCGAAGTTTCGCTGGCCCAGACCCGGCGGAACTCCCTGGCGCCGTCCACCTGGAATTTCGCCAGCCCGGTGCCTTTGTCTTCGCGCGTGGCATCCGGCGTCACTTCCTCGACCGCGACCTCGGAAATGCCGAAGTCATCCGCCACATGGAATTCGATCTGCGGACGCTCGCCCGGCGGCAGCATCGCGAGGCCGTTCGGGGAGAGGATCTCAATGCCCGGCGGCTTGTCCGACTCGATCTGGAACGGGATCTCCTCTTCGACCGTGCTGCCAAAGGTGTCTTCCCCTTTGAAAATGAGCGACGTGCCGGAGGTGATCTTCGCCTTTCCCTGCCAGACAGCCGGGTTTTCCGAGGGGGCAAACCCGGCCGTTTCGCTTCCCGCGCCGCTCAGCAGTAATTTCGTGAGCGGCGTATTGGCGGTCACGCGAATCCTCAACTCCGAGCCCGCGGGCAAGGTCAGCCGCCCTTCGCGGGGATTTGCCGGGCGTGGAGGGAGTTTCGTGTAAGCCGGCGGTGCGATGACCATCGAGATGGACGTGAAAGCGGGCGGCGGGCGCGTGGCGATGGTGAACCACGCCGAGTTCGGCGCATCGCCCGCGAGGAAGCGGTAGCGCAGCCCGGCAGTGACCTTTTCTATCGGGTAACTGAACTCCTGCTGGTCGCTCCCCTTGATGTGGCCGAGCGAGTAGATGCTCTTCTTGGCACCGGCGGGCTCGATCTCCACCTTCACCTCATGTCCTTCCAAGCCCTTCACCGTGCAACTAAGCGACAGGGGTTTGCCCTGCAGCGCCGTGGAAGTGCCCGGCTCGACCTTGAGAATTTTCGTGAGGCACGGCGGCTCCATGCTGGAAAAAGGATTGACTGTCCTCCAAACCGCCACCGCCCAAGCCTGGCCGAAAAACAACGTCGGCAGCACAAGCAATACCGCCGCCACAGAGAGCAGGATCCGGCTGCGGCGATGCGCCTTTTCATCGCGCATCTTCCGGAAATCGAGACTCTGCCACTCGGGCGTTCCGGCCCGCACATAGGCGGCCTTGAAATTATCGCCGTCGGGATTCCGCGCGAACTGGAGGAAGTTGATGAGGTGGTTGTCGAGCTGCGGAAAGGTCTTCTCCACCGTGGCTGCGACGGCCTCCGGGGTGAAACGCAAAAGCAGTGCGCCACGCACCAGCCAGAGCGTGACACCGACCAATGCCATAAGGATGGTCCACGTCACCATGCGGTCGGTGCGGCCCAGTCGCAACCAAAGATCGAGAAGACCCAGCGCCCAAATCCAACCGACAATGACCGACAGTCCCAACGTGAGTTTCAGCTCCGCTTTCCAACGGATCAGTCTCTTGCCGATCTGATCGAGTTTGGCCAGGTATTGAGGAGGCATGGCGCGGGGCTGCGGGTTAGAAATTCATCGCGGGATCGGGAACTTTTGTGAGCGTGACATTGGCGACAGATCCGGGTTTGAGCATCCAAATATAGATTGTCAGGAAGCGGACTTTCTTCAGGTGGGTTTTTGCTTCGCCCGAAAGAACAACGCCCGGCAACTCGAGCTTTTGTTGCGTCCACTCGCCCGATCCTGTGAGCGCCTTGCTCTGATAAATCATCCGCAATTCCCCCAGCTCGGGATTGTCATGCGGCCGGATGCCGGGAGCCCACTGGTAGCCGGCGAAGTAAACCCGATACCCGCCCCCCTTGATTTCGAGATTGCAGATGTATTTGAAGCCCGGCTCGATGGGGAAAGGACGGCTCTCCATTTTCACCCCTTGGTCACCGGCTGCAGTGAAGTTGGCGCACTTGCGAGGCCCATCGGCCCCAACCGAAAGGTGGTCTTTGTTGGCGATGTAAAGTTGGTTTTGCGTAAATGCGTAATCGGTTATCCACCCTTTGAAAGGGTCTTTGGGATCACTGAATCCCCCGTTTTCAATGAGCGACTGTCCGCTGCCCGAAGGAGCGACAAACAAGACGACTGCTGCCAGGAGAAGGGAGGAAATGAAGTGCATCATCATCAACTTTTGTGTACACGCAGAACCCGCAAAAGTCACGGCATATTTTGGAATTTTCGGATCATCCAGGAAGCCGCGAGCATGGTCATCAGGAGCGCCACGACCGGCCATTCCCTCCAGAGGGTGCGGTAGTCCGCGCTCTTTTCCTCGGTGGCACGGAACTGGAGCGCCGACAGGCCCTGGTTCAAGGAGTCGAGGTTTTCATAAAACTGGCCGCGGCTCACATTCGAGATGGTCTGGAGGACTTCGACCCGCGCCGGCCGCGGCACGGTCTCCGGCGAGTACGGCACGACAAAAAAGCTGAAGGGTTCGCTGGTTACGGGCTGGCCCTTCACCTTCGCCGATGCGACCACCGTGTGGAGTCCCGGTGCCTCGGCCGAGAAAGGAAGCGCATGGCCCGGGAAGGATTTTCCGGACGGGAGCGTGATGAGTTGCGGGGACATGTGATAGGGGACCTCTCGCTTGTCCGGCAGCGTGATGCGGGCTTCCACGGCCTCCACTTTCGGCGGGGGCTCGCCGCCCATTCGCGCGTGCAGTTCCACGGTTTCGCCGAGGAAGAGCCGGTCGCGGTCGGCAAAGACCTCGAGGCCCATGCCTTTCAGCGCTTCCTCACGCGGGAGGAGCCAGGAGATGAGTTGTTTCCAAAAGCGGTCGTAGGGTTTCATCTTCCCGGCCTCCGGCCCGAGCTGCCAGCGCCAGAGCGAATCGGTCAGAATGGCCGTCACTTTTCCCTGGCCAAAGCGTTGCGTCACCACGACGGGCTGCGGTCCGTCCGGGGTCGCTGCGGTGACCAGCGCCTCCGCGCCGGGAGAGAGCGTGAAGCCGGTGAAGAGCGAGAGCACGGGCGGGATGTTCTGCCACAGCACGGCGTCGCCGACAAAGGCGGGGTGCCCGGCAGCCGACTCGCTGAGGCGCACCGGGAAAGGCTTCGCGCCTTCGATGACTTTCACGTCGGTGCCGCGCACGGGCAGCGTCTTGCCGAGATCGGTTTGCATGAGGCCGCCGGCGGTCCAGGCTTTGGTGCCGCCGAGCAGGATGAGGCTGCCGCCATCCTCCACAAACTTCACCAGGTTCTTCGCCCGCTCATCGCCGAGTTCTTTGGCGTCTATGTTTCCGAGTATGACGATTTTGAAAAACGCCAGCTGCTGGGGCGTCATGTCGGCGGTGAAATTCCCCACGGGGGTGCCGCCCTGGGGAGCGCCATTCGCTCCGGTGAAGAAAATCACCGGCGAGATCTGGGTTTCGGCGAGCAGCGTGCGGCGAAGGAATTTGTATTCCCAGCGCGGGATGCCCTCCACGTAGAGCATCCGGCTGCGGGCATCCACCACATCCACGTTGACCTCGTATTCGTTGTTATCCTTGCTCTTCTCCCCCGGCAGCGGGGGTGCCAGCACGCGATAGGCGGCGACGCCGACCTTCGGGTGCTCGAACTCGAACACCAGTTCCCGCTCGCCACCTTCGTCCGGAATCTGCGTCGGCTTTTCGGCGCGCAACTCACCGTTTTCAAAGACCTGCACGGTGACGGGCAGGCCGCGGGTGCCCTGCCCGGAAATTTTCACCTTGAACTCCGATTTCCACCCGACGGTGACGCGCCGCGAAGTGGTCACGGCATCAATGCGCAGATCCGGTTCCTTCTGCCAGCCGTCCGGCGGCTCGAGGCGCAGCGTGTAAACGGGGAATGGCCGCTCGGTGGCAGCCCAGTCGTCCAGCGTCTCGCGGGTATCCAAGCCATCGCTGAGCAGGAGCAGTCCCGCCACATTCAGTCCCGCGGAGCGTTCGGCGATTTTTTTCAGGGCATCGCGCAGCCGCGTGGCGGTGCCTTCGGGCTTGAGCTCCGCCACTTTTGCGAGCGGGAGGGTTTCGTCCACCTCGGCGGAGAAGGGGAAAATCTCGACATCACACTCGTCGGCCACCGCCTTCAGCCACGATTGTTTGAGAGCTTCCCGGGCGGTGTCCCAGCGGCGGGGCACGTCTTGGGAAGGGGTCAGCGCCATGCTTTGCGAAGTATCCAGCGCGATGAGGAAGCGCGGCTTCCGCAACTGCGCGACCTCGCTTTTTTTTCCGGGCAACAGGAGGCACCAAGCCATGCCGAGCACGATCGCCACGTAGAGGGCGAAGAGGCCCGCGATGACCCGCCGCCGCGGCAGAAAATTCCATGCCGACAGCGCGCCGGAGGCCAGCGCCGCGGTCAGCGCGGCGATGATCAACCAGACGGGAAATGTATGTTCGTAAACTGTCATGCGGTGGAGGCGGAGCGGGCGCGGGTATCCATATGGCCGGCGGCATCGACGCTCACTTTGGCGGTGCCGGATCTGCTGCCACGCATCAGCACATTGGCGTAGGTGAATTCGATCACCGTGAGCAGGAAGGCCAGCCACAGCAGGTGCTCGCCGTAGGTGCGCCCGATCCGGTGTTCCTCGATCTGCTTGCTCAGCATCGGCAGGTCCAGCGCCACGTTCGCGCGGTCCACGCCGAGCCGTTGCGGAATTTCCGTGTCGTCGATGGGGGCAAGGTCCGACTCCTCGCGCGGCAGGTTCACGGCGAGCGCGGGCTTCGCCTCCGGCTGCTCGGGGGCAGTGAGCGTGTAGATGCCGGGGACCGTCAGGTTTTCGGCGTTGAGCACCGTCTTGCCCTGCGCCGAGGCGCTGCGGATCGGCACCGGCTTTCCATCCGGTCCTGTCAGCATCGGCGTGCCCTTGATTTCGGGAAAGCGGTCGCTGATCGAAAGCGAATCGGTGGCCCAAACGAACGGCGCTTTCGCTCCCACCCCGGCCCCGTATTCCGCGCACTGGAGCACCAGCGGCAGGAAAAATGGGGAGAGGGGGAAATCGCTCCAAGTGCGATCGCAGGAGACGGCGAACATGAGCACGCGGCCGTCCCCGAACGGACGTTCGAGCAGGAAGGGCTGGTTTGCGCCCATGGAGACGACCCGCTGCGCGGCCTCGTGCAAATTCGTCCACTCCATTCGCCGTCGGACGGCCAGCGCAGGCACGGCAACCCCTTCACGCAGCGAGCGCACGAGGAGATGCTGCGGCAGATCCCAGGTGAGGGTGCAGTTGCGCTGCGAGAGCGGCAGCTCGGCGATTGAGGTCGGAATGCCCGGCAGGCAGTTCCATGTCTTGTAAGTTGCGGGTTGCGCGGCCGTTCCCGGAAACAGCACCAGCACGCCGCCGGTCTTCACATACTCCTCCACCGCCGAGATCGCCTGCCCGGGGAGAGGCAGCGCATTGCAGAGAAAGATGCACGCGTATGGGGAGAGCGGCTTGCCCGTGATCTGCTCGGGCTTGATCGTCACCACAGCCGAAGCCCGCCCGAAGGCCGCCCGAAGCGCCGTCCGCAAAAACAGTGTTTCGTTTTCGCTCCCGACGACCAGCGCGGGCATTTCGTCCTGAACCCGGATCAGGAAGTAAAAGGCATTGTCAATCGGCAGATTGTCGTCCGGCGTCTGGATGCGGCCGGTGTGAATGCCGACCGGCAGAGGCGGGAGGGAAAAACTCTGCGACGACGCATCGGGATCGCCGGCCCTGACCGGGCGGCGTCCGGCCTCGTTTTCGTCGATGAAGAGGGTCACCACCGTTTCCGCGGCCGTGCCGGTGCCCATCAACTGCGCGGTGACCTTCACGTCCGCGCCCTTGCGCGCCACCGGCGGAGCGAGTTCCACGGAGGCCACGCCCGCGTTCTCCGGCGCGGGCACGCCGAGCAGCGAGACGAAGACCGCCGTCTTCTTGTCGATCTCCACCTTCTCCGTGCCGAGGCTTTTCCAGGGCAGGGCCTGGTTGTCCGTGATGATGTGGATCTCGCGCTCGCGATTGGCGTCGGCTTTGAGCAGCGCCCTCATCCCGGCCGCGATCGCCGGTCCCAGCTGCGAGCTGCTCTGCCCCGGCTGCAAGGCGCGGAGGCGGCTGAGCCCCTCCGGCTTGTTCGCGATCGGCTCGGCCACCAGCGTTTCCGGCTGGTCGCGGGCGATGAAGATGCAGAACCGGTCCCTGTCGCTCAGTCCGTCGATGATCTTCGTCGCCGCCTCGACGCCTTTGTCCCACACCGTGCCGCGCTCCGAACGGTAGCCCATGCTGTAGGAGGCATCGAGCACAATGGCCACATCGCGCGGCGCATCGCCGAGCCAGGCAAGCCCGCTCTTGCGGATCATCGGCATCGCAAAGGCCATTCCGAGAAACGCCATGATAAACGTGCGCAGCAACCAAAGCAGAAGGTTTTCCATCCGGATTTTCCGCGAGGAGGATTTTTCGGCCAGTTTGAGAAAGCGGATCGTGGGAAAAGCGAGCACCTCCTTCCGTTTGTTCTGCATGAGGTGCAGGATCAGCGGCACCGACGCGCCGAGTCCCGCGGCGATGAGAAACAAGGGATAAAGAAACATGGCCAGACTTTACTTGGAGCAGCGGCGCCGTTCCTCGAGATACGCGCGCACAAACGTTTCGACCTGCTGATCGGTGCGCGCCAGCCGGTAGTCGATGTTCATCCCGGCGCAAGTTTTTTGGTACCGCTCCAAAAACGCGCCGAAAACTTTCCGATACTCCGCGGCGATCCCGCGCGGGTTCACCAAGAGGCGCTCGCCGGTTTCGAGATCGCGCAGCTCGCAGGCTTTTTTGAACGACAGGTCGATCTCCGCGGGGTCGAGCGTCTGAAAGACGAGCACGTCATGCCGCTGCTTGCGCAGATGGGCGAGCGCCTTGGTCACGGCGGTTTCTTCGACAAGAAGGTCGGAGATCACCACGACGAGCGCGCGCTGCCGCACGGCGGCCGCGATTTCGTGCAGCGTCTGCGCGAGGCCCGAGCCGGCGCCGGCGCCGGGCGGCTTCCTCTGCACATGCTTGAGCATATTGTTGAGATGCTGAAAGGAATTCGCCGCTTCCAACCGCAAATCCACATTGTCGGAGTAGAGATAGAGGCCAACGGAATCGCGCGCCTTCACGATCACGTAGCCCAGCGCCGCCGCGAAATGGCAGGCGAACTGGAACTTCGTCGGGCCTCTGCCCGAGGAGTAGGCCATCGAGGAGCTTCGATCCAGGGCGATGTAAACGCGGAGGTTCGTTTCGTCCTCGTAGCGCTTGATGAAATACTTGTCGGTGCGCGCCAGCACACGCCAGTCGATATGTTTGGTTTCGTCGCCCTGGCCGTAGGATTTGTGGTCCGCAAACTCCGAGCTCGGCCCCCGCAGCGGGCTGCGATGCGCGCCGGCGAGATTTCCTTCGACGGTGTACCGCGAGAGGAGGAGCAACCGCCCGAGCTTGTGCATCTCGGCGGGGTTCAGAAACGCGGCGATGCCTTCTTTTTCCGGCGGCTTGGCACGGACTTTTTCTTTGGGCTGTGTTGTGGAAGCCATCAGGGACGGGGGAGGATTTTCCAGTGCGTGGCATCGCACACCAGCAGGATTTTTGTCCCGGCAAAGGCAAGATGGAGGTTGTCGGTGGACTGCCCCACGCCCAGCAGAACCGAGGTTCCCGCGACATTGAACTTCACCACCTGGTTATTGCCCGGGGCCGTGATCACCTGCTGCGGCACCGCCGCGATGCCCGCGGCATAGGGAAGCGCCAGGGCTTCCTTGAAATCCGACAGGCCGCCCAGAACCGCGCTCTGCAACGAATACTTCTGGTCGTCAAATCCCGGCACCTTCGCCAAGCCGGTCAGCTTGTAATTCCACGGCTTGCCGAACCGATCGTTGAGCGGCGGCCGTCCGTCCGCCGGCAATTGTTCGAGTGTTTTCGGATAAGCGACGTTCTTGCGGTAGTAAGCCTGCAGCGCGGCGGCCGCCTGGTCGCGGTCCCCCCGCGTCATCCAGCCCTGCGCCACCCGGCGCGCGCCATCGGTCACCGGACCCGGCGGCGCGGTCAGGTCCGCCGCCATGATTTGCATCGCCTCGCCCCGGCGTCCGGCGCGCAGAAGGTGCCACGCCTCCAGCCCGCGCACCATCGGCAGCAGGGGATCGCCCGGATGCGTCGTCGCAAAATCCCGGCACGCTTTGAACGCCGCCTCGTGATTGTCCGGCGTTCCGATGTGCTGTTTCCACAGCGCCAGGAGGGCGTCTTCGTCCGCCGCCCGCACGGTGAAGCTCAAGCCGCCGACCGCCCAGAAGACAAGCAGGAATCGCAGCCACCCTCGCGGTCGTGCGCTGTTCATTGTGCCCCGGCCTCCTTCGCCGCGGCTGCCGCGGCTGCGCGCCGCGCCTTCCGCTTCGCGATCTCTTTCTCCAGAAACTCCATCCAACCTTTCGGTCCGCCCGCCGCCAGCACCTGGTCGCGACTCGCCAGCAGATCGCGGTCGCGCGATTCCAGAAGCACCGGTCGTGGCCCCTCGGTATAGCTGTAAAAAATCGCGCCGGGATTCACATCGCCGAGCAGTTCCTTTCCCATCGCGGGGCTCAGGCGGTCCTTGTGCCGCACGATCGGGTCATCCAGGAGGATGGCATTTTCCCCCGGCTCGATCCCTGTCAACCGGCCGGTCACCGCGATGGCGGAGCCCACTTTCGAGGCCGGCTCTTCGCGCAGCAGGGAAAGCGAAACCGGCATCATGACGGTGAATTTCACATCCATATAGGAGCTCGGCTCAAACGCCGTGATCCGCATGCCGGGCCGTCCCTCCTCCGTCACCGGCTGCATCTCCATGATCTGGAGATAGCGGAAAAAATGCGGCCGTCCCCGCGCGTCCTTCGCCACGGTTTCTTTCGCCGACGGAGTTTGGGCCTCCGTGAAAGCCAGCGCGAATTCGTTGCCATTGGAAGTCGCGGCACCCGCCCAGGAGGAGAGTGCCAGCCACAGTGTCGCGGAAAGGAGTGCGGGCCGGATCATCATCGCGATCAGTGGGTCACGGAATACGACATCACATTCTGCCCCATCTGGATGGCGCTCACTTCATTGATCCCGCGCGCATACGGCGACTGGCTCATCTCCCAGCCGCCTGCCAGACCGAACGGGCTGTAGATCACACCGTAGTTCCCATTGATATCGACCCCGAACAGCGTCGGCTCCATCCCCGCCTGGCCGGTCTCCTGCATCAGCGCCGCCGTGACGCCGACCATTGTGATTTTGTTCGGTTCCTTGAAAAGCGGTGCCGTCACCGGGATGCGTGCCAGCGGCTTGTCGGGCAGCACCGAGCGGATCATCTCGCGGAAAGACAGGTCGAAACCTTTCCGCCCGCAGCACGCCTCGGCAAAAAGAAACCCTCCGTTCTCCAGATACTTTTTCAGCGCGCCCTTTTCCTCCGCCGAAAGCTGGAACGCCTCATGGCCGGTCATGTAGATCACCGGACAGTTGAAGATTTCCCGGTCGGTCAGCCGGAGTTCCTTCAGTCCGAATTTCACGGGGATGCCGGTGCGCGCATTGAAGGTCTGCAGCATCACCGAAAGTCCGGCGTGACGGGTTTTCCAAACCCCGTCATACTTCACCTGTGCCACGGAAACCGTGTCCGAGTAGGACTGGAGCTTGTCCACAAAAGTCATTGCCTGTGCCGCGTTCTTCGCCCAGGCCCTCATCGCCGAGGCGTATGAGAGGATGTTCACTCCGAGCCGGAACGCCGACTCCGGCTTGTAGGCCTGCCACTCCTCCTTCACGTCGCCCTGCCAGCCCACCGCCATGCACCAGCGCGAGACCAGCGCCACCACCCGGCAGTTCACCTCGATTCCGTCAAACCAGGGCTCGTCCCCGCGGTAGCCCGTCGCCCCCACCGCCTTCGTGTATTCGACGTGGTTCACATCGTATTGCGAATGAAAGATGGGATGGTCCGACGCCAGCTTTTGCAGGGGCTGCTCGGGAAAGATCTGCTTCAGTTCCTCCACTGCGGAATCATAAAACGGCTTCGAGCCGAGTCCGGTATTGAAAATGATCATGCCGCCCGCCAGCAGGTATTTTCGCAGCTTCTCGCGCTGTTCCGGCGTGTAGGAAAAGTGGTAGTGGCCGGAGCGGAAGAGCACCGGATTTTTCTCCGGATCGTCGCTCACCTTCTCCATCGCCCGGATGTCCATCTGGAAATTCGCATCCGTCTGATCCTTCATGGTCTTGAGAAGGTTGTTGACGTCATTGGGCGTGGCGTTCCAATACACGTCCTTGCCGTAGAGCTCCTCCCCGCTGTTCTGCGCCGCCGCCCGCTGCGGGGGGAAGAACGGCGCGAACAGCACCGCCAGGAGCACAACAAGGCGCGCGTGCCGGTCAGGAGTCAGCGTGACGCCGATCGCCTTCAACAGTTTTGGAAAAAAATGACGCATAGAAATTTATTGCTTTTTCTGGCGTTGCACGGATAATTCAATCGTTGACGATAACAGTGCAATAATCTGCCAGCAAGTAATTCTCACAAATTGAAAGGTTCTCGCATGAAAATAAAAAATCCCACCGCAAATAAAGTCATCTGTTCGGCGCTCGCGGCAACGTTCTGCACCGGCACCCTTCTCGCAGGGGATGGAACCGGAGAGGCGGGCTTTGTTCCGCCGCCCCGCGAACTCAAGAAACCGCCGGCCCCGCCGAGGACCGCGTCCTCCGCTGAATCGATGCTCGCCTGCTGCTGCTGCCCGGTGACGCCCATGTCGCGCACCGAGGCGAAGAAACCGCCGCAACCTCCTGTCCTCGTCACAAAAATCAAGGAAGAAGGCGCCAGCGCGAAGTAGGTCGGAATCAGGTTTGCCCGCTGATTTTCATGATTCATCACCTCCCCGCAGGTCGCATTCTGGGGTGGGGGAGCCTCTTTTTTATTCTGGTTGCGGCCGATGTGGAAGCCGCAGGCAAAGGTGGCAGGGGTGAGCCAAAGCCCGAAGCAAAACCTCCCGAAAGCGCCGCTTTCACCGAGTGGCAGGTTCAGGATTCCTCTCTTCGCTACAAGTTACACCTCATCGAGAAGCCGACGCATCCGAGCGCGGGCTATTTCGTCCACCTGCCGGATGGGGGCATTCTCCCCGACACCACTGTCACGACGGTCGTTATGACAGAGGACGGCAAAGTGATCCCAAGCTACCTTCTTTGGCAGAATGCTGAAAACGGCTTCTCGATGGTCTTCGCCGATCCCGGCAGTCAGGAGCGGCCGGTTTATGTTTACGTGCAGTCCGGTCGCGTGACGCAACTGTGGAATCCCGAATCCGGGATCACGCCGAGCGCCATCCTCTGCACCTTTCCCGGACGCGACAGTCTCAATTCCGCCCTGTCCCTGTCGAAACTGGGCCGCGTCGAGCCGTCCGTTCACTTGGAGAATCACGCCGGAAACAAGAAAGCCCCTTTCAGCATCGGCGGAGACATGACCGGCCGCCCGCGTCCCGGCTCATTTTATCTTCTCTCCTATGTCGAGGCCGCAGAAGCGGGCAGCTACTGGATCGCGCCCCATATTATTGACGGCAAATGCGATGTCTCCATCGACGGCATAAAAATCAATCCCCAGGAACGCTCCAAGAAATGGGGAGGGACCGGCGCCTCGGTCAACCTCACCAAGGGCCTCCACCGCGTGGAAGTTTTACAGGCCGCCGGCGGAACAGGACCCGACTCGACCAATAAATATGACGGCCTCATGTTTTTGACCTGGCGCCCTCCCTCCGAGAAGCTCAAGGGAGGGGTCGAGGCCCGCATCATCAAAGACTGGGAGATCGTCCGCTCCGGTGCCTGCAAACTCGTGGCCGTCGAAGCCAAGAATGGCGGCCCGGTCGCCGCCGCCACTGCCAATCCCGGTCTCTGCTACTGGTTTGGAAATGAGGAACCCCTGATCCTCTATGACCTGAGCGCGCTCACCTCCGGCCAACCGGCCGACGCGACTTACACATGGACCTTTCCCAAAGAAGGGGAGACCGAGGGGCCCGACGTGCAGTGGATTTGCCCGGCTTTTCGTGAATACAAAGTCAGGCTCACCGTCAAATCCGGGCAGGACACCTCGACCTGCGTCGTCCCATTCTTTAGTTACAGCACCAAACAGACCAACCTCGAAAAAGCCGACCAGCGCGAGGCTTTCCGAAAGGCTCTCGCCACGATGCTGAAAGCCTTCCCGCGCAGTCCTGATCCGGTCGCCGACTGGAGCACTGCCTGGTGGAACAATCTGATGCGCACGGTCGAGGGCAAAGAGGAGGAGCAGATCCTCACGCGACTTTTCACCGATCACCCCGACATCCTCCGCAGGAAACTTACTCCCGGCCAGCTTTTCACTTTGCAGGATCTCCTGCTCGATCTGACGCAGCGCCAGAATCCCCGCGAGACGCTCCAATGGATCCAGAAGTTCCTGTCCGATGCGTCCACGGCTTCCCGCAGGAGCGAGCTGAAACTCCGCGAAGGCGAAGTGCAGATGTATTACTTGGACGACCGCAGGCAGGCTGAAAAAATCTTCACCGAGATGTCCGGCCTTGGCGATCACGCCGAACGGGCCAAGATCCGCCTGGGCGACCTCGCATTCCTCGATGGCGACCTCAACAAAGCCACCGCATATTACGCGGACGTCCAGAGGCGGGCCCGCAGCAGGCGCAACGCCGCGCCTTTGTTTTCCGGCGATCTCGTGACGAATCAGCTCGTTCAGGGGGGGCCTCCACAGACGGCTCAGCCGAACTCCCCTCCCGCTCAGGGTCTGCCAAATATCGCCGCTGGTGCCGAACAAAAACGCGGCGCCCTCCAGGAGGTTTCGCTTTCGGAAAACGTCCGATCCCTAACCGATGACGGCTTTCCCCTCGAAGCCCGCCAGACGCTCCTCACTTGGGAGATCGAATTTCCGCTGAGCAAGATCAGCGGTGACTACATCCTCCGCGAATCCGCCTTCCATATGAAAATGGGAGACTGGAAGCGCGCCCGGCCGATGCTCGAAGCCTACTGCCGCCAGATCGACGCCTCAAGCTTTCTCCCCGGTGCCACGGCCATGCTCATCTCCTGCGTCCAAGAGGCGAAGGAGACGCCGTCAGCATCCCTCATCGAGACCCTCGAGAAAGTGAAAGACCGCCTCAAATATCATCCGGTCGCCGGTGATTTGGACCGCTTCCTCTCCAACGCCAAGAACCCGTCCAACTAAGTCCCGTCATGGCCTTTCGCCTCTTCCTTTTCTCCCTGCTGCTCACCGGCGCGGCCTTTCCCCAGGAGTCCACCGGGACCGAGAAGTCTTACAACAAGCAACTCCCCCCGGCCACCGGAGCCCCTGAGCGCATCCGGCTTTACACAAAGCCCGATCCCGCAAACACCGGAGGGCTCAAGGGGCGCATCGCCAATCCCGAACAGCCCATCGAGCAGATCCTCGCCATGCCGGATGTGAACCCGGAGGAACTTTACGCGGGCGAAATCACCGGTCCCAAGCGCGACACATTCCAGTTCACGGGTCTCCCCATGGGCAAATATGATCTCCTCGTCATCTACGATTCCGCGTTTTACGAGGGCTTCCAGCTCAACCGCGACGCGAGCACCCTCACCCCTGACGACCTCAAAAAGATCGATGCCAGCATCCAAAAGTCCGAGCCGTTCTTTCTCAAGAAATTCCTCCATCGTGTCGAGGGCCTGACCGGCCGCGCCAACAGCGCGCGCTGCATCTGCACCTACCTGCGCAACAGCGGATCCATCGGCAACGCCAACTTCCGCCGCACCTACAAACTCGTGACCCTCAAAGATGTCGGTCCCGGCTGGCAGATCGTCCGCGCCCGCGATCTCTACCCTGTCTGGGCGGATTCCGGTCACTCCCTCCCGGCGCATCACTACAGTGCCGCACTCAATCAGCTCCGCGTTGCCGACCAGATCAAAGACCTCGGCGACATTGACCTCACCCACTGAAACCGTATATCCCAATAACTCCCGCATTTTTTCTATGCCTGACATCGAATTCCAAGAAGGTCCCCTGACCGGACAACGCCTCTCTCTCATGGCAGCAACCTGCACGTTCGGACGCAGCCCCGACATGGACGTGACGCTCGAAGACTACCTGACTTCCGGCGCCCACGCCGAACTCCGCTTCCAAGAGGATGCGTGGGAGATTGTGGATCTCGGCAGTTCCAATGGCACCCTGCTCAATGGCGCCCGTGTCACCTCCGCCCGCCTTTCCCCCGGCGATATCGTCCAGATCGGCGGCAGCAGTTTCATTTTCGACGGCGATTCCGCTTCGGAACCCGCGAGGGCCGTGGCCGCCTCGTCTGTCGCCAGCGCCGACGAACTTGCCCTTGTCGAGAAAATGCGCGGCTACGCCGACAGCATCCGGAACGAAGTCAGCAAGGTCATCGTCGGGCAGCGCGACGTGCTCGACCAGATCCTCATGTGCATCCTCGCCAATGGACACGCCCTGCTCATCGGCCTTCCCGGCATGGGCAAGACGCTCACCGTGCGCACCATCGCCCAGGTTCTCAACCTGAAGTTCAAGCGTGTCCAGTTCACCCCCGACCTCATGCCGGGCGACATCATCGGCACCGACGTCCTTGAGACAAATTCCGCCACCGGGGAAAAAGAGTTCCGCTTCATCCGCGGCCCGATCTTTTGCAACCTGCTGCTCGCCGACGAGATTAACCGCACTCCGCCCAAGACCCAGGCCGCACTGCTCGAGGCGATGCAGGAGAAAATGGTCACCGCCGGAAACACCTCCTACACCCTCGAAGAACCTTTCTTCGTCCTCGCCACCCAAAACCCCATCGAGCAGGAAGGCACCTACCCGCTCCCCGAGGCCCAGCTCGACCGCTTCATGTTCAATATCTGGGTGGACTACCCGCTGCCGCATGAGGAGGAGGAAATCCTCCGCGCCACCACCGGCGGCAAGCGGATCGAGCCCCAGCCGGTCCTCACGCAAGCCGACGTCCTTCACCTCCAGTCAGTCGTCCGCAAGGTTCCCGTCTCCGATCACATCATCAAATACGTCACCCGGCTTGTCGGCGCCACCCGTCCCCAAAATCCGGACTCCCCGCAGGTCACCAAGACCTACGTCAGCACCGGCGCGGGCCCCCGGGCCGGACAGTATCTCATCCTGGCCGCCAAAGCCATGGCCATCCTCGAAGGACGCATCCATGTGAGTTGCGCCGACATCCGCCGCGCCGCGCCACCCGTCCTGCGCCACCGCATCCTGACGAATTTCGCCGCCGATTCCGAAGGCCTGACCCCTCTCTCGATCGTCAAAAAACTCCTCGAAGAAATCCCGGAACCCGGGGCCGAAGCCTACACCACCCCGCGGTGAGGCTTCGCCATCCCATAGCTCCCCAAGGAGGGTGGGCGCCCCCGACCACCTCGCAACAAGCTCCCCAAGCAGACCGAGGGCGATCTGCCACCTTTGACCCCTCGCCGCCCGGCATCCTCAAGTTTCAGCTTTCCGCTTTTCGGTGTTTCAGCTTTCCTCTTTCCCCGAATGGCTTCCAAACGTTTCAAACAAAAAAAGAAGAAACTTGTCCCGATCAAGCCTGATGCCGACAGGAATAGTTCCCCGCCGCAAATAGCGGAACCTCGTGTTAGGACGCTGGCATGGATCGGCTTTTCGGCGGTCCTGCTCGCCTGCATTGCCTGGGTGGCTGCGCATGCTTTCCTGGTGGATGCTGTCACCGTCCGGCTCTGCAACGAGGCGGACAAAAACATCCCGGCGGAAAAACGGATGCCCGTCTTCCTGAGCGAGATCGCCTTCGACGGCTACGCATGGAACCGCCATGCGGAGCATCTCGGAGAAAACGGCGAGTGGCGGGTGCGGCACACGGATTTTGACAACGCGCCGAAGGGGCGCGAATTGCATTGGAGCTCGGGATTGATTTGGTATCTGCGCGGGCTCGGAGAAATCTATCGTGCGGCCACCGGCGACTCGCTGCGCAACAGCATTTACCGGATGTCCATCTGGGCGAACCCGATCCTCCTTGTCCTCGCGATCGGGCTTTTCAGCACCCTCTCCGCCCGGCGGTTCGGGCCACTCTGCGGGGCGGTCATCGCCATCGGGATGGTTGCCGTGCCGACATTTTACGAAGGCTTCATGCCGGCTTATCCCGACCACCACGGGCTCGTCGCATTCACGATCCTCGGCATGCTCTTTGGCATCGCGTGGGCGGGAGCGGGCTGGGTGCAGCCAGCGGAGGGAACCGACTTCGCGCCGTCTCATTCGCTCAAACAGGCAAAGCACGGGATGATTTTCTCGGGGATCTGCGGAGCGGCAGGCCTCTGGATCAGCGCGTTTTCGATCGTGATGGTGGCTCTGGGCATTGGCGTGGCAGCAATCGTCAGCGTTGTTGCTTTTTCGGGCAGCAAGCGGCGAAAAACCAGAGGGGACGAATTTCATCCGGAAGTCTGGAAGGTTTGGGGCTTCTCGGCAGCGCTGGGCAGTCTGTTCTTTTACGCACTGGAGTATTTTCCTTCCAACATGGGGATGAGACTGGAGGTCAACCATCCGCTCTACGCTCTTGCTTGGCTGGGCGGCGGGTGGGGAATCTACGCATTCTCGCGATGGTTTGCCCGGCCGGACCGCAGATTGAATAATTTCCCGTGGACTGAACTCGTCCTTTGTGTCCTCGCAGGCGCGATCCTGCCCGGGTTTATCCTGCTTGGAGGATCGCAATCCCCATATTATCTGCCTCTTGATCCATTCCAGAAGCAACTTGCAACGAACGTCGCCGAGGGGCTTCCCCTGCTCACGAGGATCAAACTGGGCGGCTTGACTTGGCAGATGGCATTCGGCTGGTTTCCCGTCTTT
Source organism: Verrucomicrobiia bacterium (assembly GCA_037129975.1). GTDB lineage: Bacteria > Verrucomicrobiota > Verrucomicrobiia > Chthoniobacterales > Terrimicrobiaceae > QYQL01. The sequence goes on from JBAXTX010000006.1 coordinate 34,345, forward strand.
TTGCTTCTGGCCTTCGCGTTGCAATTTTCCCGGAAAACCGGCTCCGGGACGAAAGCGGTTCTGCTCTTCCTCTCGATTCCGATTCTTTTCATCACCGCACTCCAATTTCATCAGGTCCGCTGGGGGATGCTGGCCGGTCCGCTTTACATTGCGCTCGCCGGAATCGTCATACCGCAGGTCTGGAAACTTATCCCCCGCGAAGCACTCAGCCGCGTGCTGGCCATGGCGATCTTCCTCTCGTTCGGGTATCTCTTCGTCGAGCCCTCATTGAGAAACTGTTTTCAAACGGCATGGGCACAATTCCGCAGCGGAGATAAGGTTTCCATCACCGCCGGCCAGGGACTCGCTCTTCTGCACCGCCAGATGGCGCGCGCCATCCTCGACGATGCGGCAGGCAAGCCGGTCGTTCTCCTCAGCAGTCCGAACAGTTCCTGCCTGCTCTCCGCGCTCGGAGGCTTTAAATCCATTGGCACGCTATATTGGGAAAACGGCGAAGGCTTGAAGGCTGCCGCCGCGGGACTCAACTCCCAAAGCGACGAAGAGGCGCTCGCTTTTATCAAAAAACACGGGATCACCCATGTCTCGCTCATGACCTGGGAAAACTTCATCGGGCCGTATTTCGGAATCCTCTACCCGAAAGGGGCCCCCGGAAAATCTTACGAAAAGTCCTTCGGCAAGCGTGCGCTGTTCGACAAAGTCATCCCGTTCTGGACCCGCCCGCTGATCTTCCCGCCAAACGATTTAACGAAAGGGCTCGCCCAGCAGGTGCTGCTCCTCCAGGTGGTTCCGGAACAAACCCTCGCCGAAGCGAAATTCCACCTCGCCCGGTTTGCGCGCCTCGTCGAGGGCAACCCGATCACGGCCGAAATTACGCTCAAAGAAATCCTGGACAACGCGCCGGGGAGCAGCCTCGTCCGCATGGAACTCGCCGACCTCTACCTCTCGCAGGGACGGCACCGGGAAGCCGCGGACCAAACCCTCGCCGCCATGAAAGACCTCCCGCCCGACCTCCGGAAATCCCTTGCCGGCCAGCTCGCCGAAAAATTCATCGCGGCAGGCAAGCCGGACTTGGCCGCCGAGATGCTGAAAGCCGGCGAGGAGCCCGCCAAGCCAAACTGAAGCGCCATCCGCCCGCGATCCGCGGTTTCCTCCGGGGAGCATGCGCGCCCTGGCGTGCGGTGTCCGATGCCCCGCAGGACAATCCCCTTGATGGACGCTTCCCTTCTGGGGTGCAGGACAAAAATCCAAGAAAAAGCGGATCGCCCGTGCCGAGGCCGGACATCTTCCGATTCCCAAAATGTCAAAAGGCAAGGACTGACCCCTCGCCCGGCTTGCGCAAAATGCATATTTGTGCATAATGTGGGTTCATGAGCAGAATATCCATCGACGTCACACCACATCAACACCGGCAACTGAAAGCGATTGCGGCGTTGGCCGGCAAGTCACTGAAGGAGTTTTTTCTGTCCCGGACTCTTCCCCACCATGAGGAGGAAGATGCGGGGGCAATAAAAGAACTGGAGGCATTCCTTGAACCACGCATCCAATCCGCCCGAGCGGGAGATTTGTCCAACCAGTCCGTGTCCGACATCTGGAAAACCATCCGGAAATCCGCTCTGTGAATCAAACTTACCGCCTCACTTCTGGTGCGGAATCCGACACAGAACAAATCCTACGATACACCCTTGATCGGTGGGGGGAGGACCAAGCGGCCCGTTATGCTGCACAGATCGAAGCCTGCCTCGAAAAAATCGCCACAAAGCAGGCTGCCGGGCGACCCTTCTCAAAACGCTTCGCAGATGCGTTCGTCCACCGTTGCCAACACCATTACATCTTCTTCGTCTGGAATGAAAATATTCCCGTCATCGTGGCCATCCTCCACGAAAACATGGAGCTCGTCCAACGGCTTGGCAAACGTCTCGGAGAATAAGGAGCCGAGGGAAATTGAGAATGGAGAATCCAAGAAAAGCGAACCGCCCGTGCCGAGGCTGGACATCTGCCGATTCCCAAAATGTCATAAAGCGACAATACGCGGGACTGGACCCCTTCGAATACGCGGGACTGGTCCCTTTCGACGCACCTCGGTCGCGAGCGATTGGAAAGCGCCGACGTCCTCCGAAAGGAAAAGGAACTGTCTTGCCAGAACTTGGATGTTGTGGGAAACTCCCACCATGGAGACTTCAGTTACAACGCTCGACTCGCGGCGGCGGGGAGTTTTTCCGCCCCCATTCCAGCCCGGTGATGTCCTGGCCAAAGTCGGCCAGAGTCAGGAATCCATCACATTCCGGATCGTCAGACCGGTCGATGTTCCCGTGGCAAAAACCCTCCGAAGAGGAGGGTTCACGATGCTCGATACCGTGCCCATGGCACCCGAGGGTGTCGCAGCAGCCATTCGCGCGGAACGGGATTCGCGATGAAAGCGTATTGGGATTCGTCGGCACTGGTCGAAGCCGTCCAAAATCTCGGGGTCCGCAAGGCGCTTCGGAAGGTTTCGGGTTTCACCCGGCCGCATGCGTTGGCCGAGGTGTTTTCGACACTCACCGGTGGGCGCTTGGGCTATCGGTGCCAACCCGATGACGCCGCCAAGATCAGCAGGGAATTGGCGTCGGATCTTCAATTCGTGGAACTCGATGAACAAGAGACGCTCCATGCGCTCGCGACTTCCCGCAAACACGGCGTCCGGGGAGGGCAAATTCATGACTATCTGCATGCCATCGCGGCCCGGAAGGCAGGAGCATTGACTATTTATACGTTCAACACTGGAGATTTCCGCAGTCTTGGTCTTTCGTTGACGATTGTGCCTCCTCCCTGCCTTTGAATCATTGCTTCCTTTTCTCGACCCTCGCTCCTCGGCTTCTTCACGTTTCTCTTCTCGCCCATTTCTGCCAACTGAAAACTGACGGCCGACTTCCTAATCAGGATTACGCATTCAACATTTAAAATCCAAAATCCAAAATTCAAAATCCAAAATCATTCCCCCATTCAGGACTGACCCCTTCGACGTTGTGCCGTGTATAAAATAATGACACATAAACTTTCCATTGTTATGCCGGTCTATAACGAGGTCTCGTCTGTCGGATCTGTTCTCGATCTGCTCACGCGCAAGAGAATCGATGGATTTGAAATCGAGTTGCTGGTTGTCGAAAGCAACTCGAGCGACGGAACCGCAGACATCGTGAACAGTTACAAATCATGTCCGGGTGTCAGGGTCATTTTGGAGGAGAAACCACAGGGGAAAGGTCATGCAGTCCGGACCGGGTTGGCCGCCGCTACCGGAGAAGTCATCCTCATCCAGGATGCCGATCTGGAATACTCGTTGGACGACTACGAGAAGCTTCTCGCTCCAATCGTCGCGGGAAAGGCGGATTTTGTTCTGGGCACCCGCCACACCGAGGGCAACTGGCACATGCGGCGGTTCAGCACGGGAAACCACTATGCATTCCTTTTCAATCTCGCTCACTGGGGATTCACTGCGATGCTGAACCACTCGCTCGGCACGCGAATGACGGATCCTTTCACGATGTTCAAGGTTTTCCGAAAATCCTGTTTGGACGGAATCCAGTTGGAGTGCAACCGGTTCGATCTCGACTGGGAGCTCGTTATCAAACTCGTCCGTGCCGGTTTTAGGCCGTTGGAAGTCCCGGTTTCTTATCACTCAAGAGACTTTGTTGAGGGGAAAAAGGTCAGCATGCTCAAGGATCCGCCGACATGGATGAAAGCCTGGTGGAAATACGCCGTGCTGAAGCAATAAGCGACTGCCATGCCCTTTTCATATTCCAACAAAACCGTGAATATTTTTTAAAATGAAGAAAAAGAAAGCAGCCATTTCAGCTAGAAAAAATATTTCGCATAATATCCTAGAAAAAGAAAGAACTGACTGCTTTGTAAATACAATCGTTGGGAAGGCTTCTATTGCTGTAATTTCAATTATTGTTCTCGCTTTTTACATTTGGACTGCAGGCAGCAATGGCGTGCCGCTCATTGTCGATGTGGGCCCGGAGTATTACGAGCAAATCAGAACGCCTTGCCTTTTTCCCGACATCTCCCCGCATCATTACGGGTTCTATAATTTGCTCGCGGATTCCTTTGCGGCAGGCAGGGTGGATTTGCTGATCGACCCGCCGAAGGAACTCCTCGACCTTCCAAATCCTAGAGACCCTCAGGCTAATGAAAGAACACGCATATTGGATGTTTCTCTCTTCGGTAAAAGGTTCTATCTCTATTTTGGTCCGGTTCCGGCGCTCGTCCTCTTCCTTCCATTCCGCTGGCTGGGAATCGGAAAAATATCAGAGCCACTCACTGTCGCCTTTTTTAGCTATGGCTTGTTTTTGTCTTCGCTATACATCCTTCTGACTTGTGTCCGACGATATATTCCCAATGCAAACAAGAGTTTGGTATTGTTGAGCATTTTAGCAGTCGCATTTTCCAACAGCATTCCCTACGTTCTCCGGCATCCGACAGTTTATGAGGTCGCGATCGTCTCGGGGGCATTTTTTGCAATGCTTGGACTGGCATTGCTCTTGCGGTCCTGGGACGGCGTGAAGTGTTCAAGAACTTGGCTCCTACTGGCAAGTGCCGCCTTCGGTCTCAGTGCCGGATGCCGCGCCATCTACCTTTTTGCATGCGTTCTCCTTTTTGTGTATTGGCTTCTCACCACATTCAAACGCCCGCGCAGTTTAACCAACAGCTTCCTTGATGGGATATGTCTTTCCGCGCCATTTACAGTTGCTGTGATATATTTGCTAATATATAATTATATGCGGTTTGGTTCCCCAACTGAATTTGGCATGAATCTTTTCCTGGGACCAACTCTTCATCACGTGGAACATATGAACAGCTTTGCCAATATGCCTCCCTCCCTGTTTCTAGGGGTTCTCTGTCCTCCAAGTCTTGATAATATTTTTCCCTTCCTGCATTTGCGACCATTTTATCCTTTTCCTCTTCCTCCAGGTTTTTTTAACGAGGAGCCGAACGGAGGCTTTCTTCTCACCACGCCAATTACGCTATATTCCCTTCTCATGGTCGGCCTTTGGAAACGTGAATGGGTTCGGTCGGGGGTGGGGTTAGTCGTGTCGCTGATTGCCGGGTTGGGTTTCTTGCTCATGTTCATCGAAAAGTTTATGATGATCAGCACGACCATGAGATATCAGGTCGATTTCGCTCCGACAATTCTTCTCGGAGCCCTCATCGGAAGCATTCACTTCGAATCAACAATAACGATCCCCTACAAGAAATATCTACTTAGAAGCGCAATGCTCGTAGTAATCATCTATGGCATTGTTGCACATTTGGCTTTTGGAGTGACTGGGTCTTTGGACACATTTCGACGCGGCGAACCAAAATCTTACTTTGCCATGGAAGATTTCTTTCGTCCCGTTTCTCTGGCTCTTTCTCATTTTTTAAAATCCGATCAGCTAAGGATCCTTGACATAACCACGCCTGCTGGAAACGCCCGATTTGATGACGGCAAAGAGGGCCCGTGGTTGGGTGAGAAGGGTGTCTATCTGCGGTTCTACTCACCAAGGGTTGTGGGAATCAATGTGACTGCCAACCTGATTGTTCGCCCTGACATTTCGGATGGAGTGGCTTTAGAGGTTCAATCGCCGGAAGGGAAATCTGCAAGTTCAGTCCGAACAGGGATCGGGCGCGAAGAATTTACATTTTTGTTAAAGCCGGGGGTAAACCGCATCGCATTTTTTGCACACCCGATCGCCGGTTCCAACAAAACATCTCCGAATGCGGCAGCCAGTTCGCATACTCCTGCAACGTGCTTTTGCTCGGA
>JBAXTX010000060.1:0-15370 GCA_037129975.1 Verrucomicrobiia bacterium
TGCCGAACTGATCCGGGCGGAAACCACGATGAGATTGGGTCAGCGGGGAGGTGGGATTGGAACCAGGAGTTGGAGTTGGTGCTGCTATCAGATTTGCAAAACACGCATCAGGCTCGGGAAGGACCGGAAGCTGCGTGAAAGATGGGCTGGAATAAAAAGTGCAATAAAAAATGACTGACCCCTCTGACCGGCACAATAAAAAATGACTGACCCCTCTGACCGGCAAGCGGGTTCGCGATGCTGCCCATTCAGGGCAGGAATTTTCCATCACCAAATACCCAGGGCGGCGCGGACGCTTGCCCTGGGCTGTAGGATGGCGCCCCTTCGGGGCCTATCCTCGTTGCATTCGCCCATCGGGATTCCCCGCCAAGCCATTCCGGGCTGCCCCCTGCTTCCTGACCCCTGCTCCTGTCAAGGAGGGGAATCGTTCGCCACGTCGTTTCGAGGTCCTTGGAAGCTTATTTGGGTGGCAGAGGCGGGAGGCCGGAGATGCGTTCTCCGGGCCAGATGTTGTTTTTTGAGAACCAGCCCTGTTGCATTTCGAGGGCGTAGGCGATGCGGGGGAAATTGCTGCGGGTGATCTTTTCGCTCTTCGGCTGCATGTCGTGGATTTCCATGATCGTGCCGTCGGGTCCGATGAAAGCGATCGAGAGCGGGACGAGTGTGTTTTTCATCCAGAACGAAGCCGGGCCGGTTTCGGGCAACACGAAGAGCATCCCGGAATCCGGGGCGAGAGACTCACGGAACATGAGCCCGGCCGCGCGTTTTTCGTCCTGGTCGGCAACCTCGGCGCGAACCTCGGCCCTGCCGATGCGAAGCGTGGCGGTGGGAAGCTCCGGCTGGGCGGCATCGCGGGCAACCACCGGGGCCGAAATGGCGCACAGAAGCAAAATGGCAGGACGGATGTTCATGACGGGAAAGAAATTTATCGAATCTGTTGACAGGCGCGAGGCGGATTTTGCACCCTTCCCCACAGCCATGTATCCGTCTTTTCTCCGCATCGCAACTTTTGAAAAATGTTTCTCCGGCGCGTGAGCGGTGGAGGGCTGCAAGTTCCCGGCGCGATCTGATCCATGGCGAATTTCTTTCCAAAGTGGGCGAACGGGATCCCGCTGAAGGTGGTGATTTGTGCCGGCGTGGCGGGGTCGGCGGTCGTCGGGGGGGTCTGGTATTATTTCACACCGAAATACACGCGGGTCGGTTATATGCCGACGCAGCCGGCGCCGTTCTCGCATGTGATCCACGTCGCGCAACTCGGGATGGACTGCCGATATTGCCATAGTTTCATCGAGGTTGCCCCGCATGCGAACCTCCCCACGACCCAGACGTGCATGGCGTGCCACACGCAGATCCGCGCGACGAGCCAGAGGCTCGAGGCTGTGCTCGAAAGCTGGAAGACCGGGAGGCCGGTGAACTGGGTGCAGATCCACAGGCTTCCGGATTATGTGTATTTCAACCATGCCGCGCATGTGAACCGCGGGGTGGGGTGCTTCAGTTGCCACGGGGCGGTCAACGAGATGCAGGCTGTCTGGCAGGACAAGCCGCAGAGCATGTCGTGGTGCCTCGAATGCCACCGCTCGCCGGAAAATTTCCTGCGTCCGCCGGACGAAATTTTCAACATGAATTGGAAGCCGGCAGCGGGTGCCGGCCAGCGCGAGATCGGAAGGAAATTCCAGGCTGACTGGGAAGTGAAGCCTCCGGTAACCTGTGGAGGATGCCACCGATGAACAATCCCGGGAATCTTGGATGCGAGGACAGCGGACTCTCGAAGCGTGATTTCCTGAAACTGATGGGAGCGTCGCTGGCTCTCGCCGGGGGCGGGCTCACAGGCTGCCGCCGTCCGGAAGCCCACCTGGTGCCGTTCGCGAAGGGCGTCGAATGGACGATCCCGGGCAAATTTCTTTATTACGCGACCTCGATGCCGGTTCGCACGGGCGCGCTGCCGCTGATCGCGACGACATCCGACGGGCGTCCGACGAAGCTCGAGGGCAATCCTCTCCATCCGTTCAGCAATGGCGCGACCGATGCGTTCGCGCAGGCCGCGATCCTGGACCTCTACGACCCGCACCGGTCGAAGACGATCACCGACAAAGGCCGGGCGACCGACGCGGCCGCGTTTGATGCGTTCCTGCAGACGCTGAACCGGAGGGGCGGAAAGGGCGTGGCCTTCCTCGTCGAGAAGAAGAATTCCCCGACGCGCGACCGCCTGCGCGCCGGCCTCGAACAGAATTTTCCGGGCCTGATCTGGTCGGAATACGAGCCGCTCGGCGACCGGGAGGCGGCCGCCGCGACGGCGGCGGCCTTCGGCGCGGGAGTCCGGCTGTTCCCGAAATTCGACCGGGCGGATGTGCTCCTCGCGCTCGACAGCGATTTTCTGAATCCCGCGGAGAGCGGGGTCGGGTATGCGTCCGGGTTTTCCGCGCGCCGGAATCCGGATCAGATGGGTGCGCCGATGAACCGGCTTTACGCGGTTGAGAACCACTACACGGTCACCGGCGGCATGGCCGACCACCGGCTCCGCTGCAAAGCTTCGGAGATCGGCCACTTCGTCCGCCAGCTTGGCGAGGTCATCGTTTCCCAAACCGATGACGGGGATCTCGCCGCTCTCCTCGGGGCGTTCCCGTATTCCGGCGCGCCCCTCGACGGGGCGTGGGTCGCGGAATGCGCGGCCGACCTGCTCGCGAACCCCGGACGCTCGATCATCCTCACCGGCCCGCAGACACCCGCCCCAACCCAGGTCGTCGTGCATGCGATCAACAAGGCGCTCGGCAACCTGGGAACCACGCTCATCGGGCACACGGACAACACGCCTGCCCCGGCCACCATTTCCGACCTCGCGAAAGCGATCGCCGCCGGCACGGTCCGCACGCTCTTCATCTTCGGAGGAAACCCGGCCTACAACGCGCCCGCCGACCTGGCTTTTTCCTCCCTGCTTTCAAAAGTCCCGGACGTCGTCCGGCTCGGGCTTTTCGAGGACGAGACGTCGAAACTTTCGCGCTGGCATGTCCCCGCCGCGCATTTCCTTGAGACCTGGGGCGACGCGCGCGGTCTCGACGGCACGCTGACCGCGATCCAGCCGATGCTCCTCCCGCTCTGGGGCGGGCTCTCCGAGCTGGAGATCCTTTCCCGACTGCTTGGCGGGAGCCCGGTGAACGGGCCGGAGCTCGTCCGGGCGACGTTCGAGAAGCTTGCGCCGGAAAACCCCGTCGCCGAAGCGGGCGGCATGGACCTCCTCTGGAACAGCTTCCTCCGCATCGGATTCCTTCCCGGCACCGCCTTCCCCCAAGCCGCTCTCGAGTTTTCCCGCGGCACCGCCACCATGCTCGCAAACAGCCGGCCGCCACCTCCGCAAGACGGACTCGAACTTGTCTTCATCCAGAGTTCGAGCGTGGACGACGGACGCTACGCCAACAATTCCTGGCTGCTCGAAACCCCGGACTTCGTCACCAAGCTGACCTGGGACAATGCCGTCCTCGTCAGCCCGGCGACCGCCAAAAAGCTGGGAATCCAGGCGAACAATTTCGGGGAAATGGAAAAGATCGCGGAGAAGCTGGGCAACGAGATCGACTACGACCTCGTGGCCGATATCGTGGAGATCAGCGAGGGATCGAACTCCATCGAGGCCGCGGCGATCGTGGCCCCCGGCCATGCCGACGACTCGCTTTCCCTCGCGCTCGGCTACGGACGCAAGGGCGTCTCCGCCCTGATGGACCATGTCGGCTTCGACGCGTATCCGCTGCGCACCTCGACAAATCCGCGGTTCACGTCCGGCGTGACGGTGAAGGTCACCGGGCGCAAACATCCGATGGCCCAAACGCAGGAACACCGCTCGATGGAAGGCCGCGACCTCGTTCGCGAAGGCACGATCGGGCGATACAGGGAAAATCCCGCGTTCGCACAGAAGATGGGCATGGACGGTCACATCCCGAAAAACATCTCGCTCTTCACCCACCCCGCTCTCACGTGCAAGGAACAGTGGGGGATGACGGTGGACCTCAACACCTGCACCGGCTGCAACGCCTGTGTCGTGGCCTGCCAGGCCGAGAACAACGTCCCGGTCGTCGGCAAGGAACAGGTCCGAAAAAAACGCGGCATGGCATGGATCCGGATCGACCGGTATTTTGCGGGCGGGGCCGACGAGCCGGAGATGCTCGCGCAGGCGATCATGTGCCAGCATTGCGAGAACGCGCCCTGCGAAACCGTCTGCCCGGTCAACGCCACGGTCCATAGCGAAGACGGGCTCAACCTCATGGCCTACAACCGATGCATCGGCACGCGGTATTGCGCGAACAACTGCCCGTGGAAGGTCCGGCGGTTCAATTTTTTCGACTACAACCGGCGCCCGCTCGACCAGCTCTACTGGGGTCCGCTTGCCAAAAAGGGCATGGCCGACAGCCTCCAGATGGCGGAAAACCCGAACGTCACGGTCCGCATGCGCGGGGTCATGGAAAAATGCACGTTCTGCATCCAGCGGATCGAGGAGACGAAGATCGGGCGTCTCGTCGAGGCCGGGCCGACGGCGAAAACCGGAACGCCGATGAACGTCTTCAAGGTCGCCTGCCAGCAGGCCTGCCCGAACGACTCGATCGTTTTCGGCGACATCGCGGACCCGGCGAGCCGGGTCGCCCGCCTCCGCGCCAGCGGGCGCGGATACTCGATGTTCCAATACGTGAACGCCGCGCCGCGCGTCACCTACCTCGCCCGCATCAGGAACCCGAACCCGAAAATGCCGGGCGCGGACAAAGTCGGCACGGCCAATGGCGCGACGCATGGCAGCGCGGACTCCCGCGAAACCCAACAACCCGCGGAGGGGCGCTAGCAATGCCCGAAGCCATCATCGGGGAAAATCTCGCCGCCGAGGAGAAGGCGGTCATCCGTCCTCCGCTCGTGCTCAACCGGCGCACGATGGGCTGGATCAGCAGTTACATCAGCTCGATCGTCGAAGAGAAGACCCCGGTGTGGTGGTGGGCCGCGATGGGCGTCACCGTCCCAATGACTTTCCTGTGCGTCGCGATGCTCGCCTACCTGGTTTCCACCGGCGTCGGCGTGTGGGGGAACAACCACCCGGTCGGATGGGCGTGGGACATCACGAATTTCGTGTTCTGGATCGGGATCGGGCACGCGGGGACGCTGATCTCGGCGATCCTTTTTCTGACCCGCCAGAAGTGGCGGACGTCAATCAACCGCGCCGCCGAGGCGATGACGCTTTTTGCCGTTGTTTGCGCGGGGATCTACCCGGCGTTCCACATCGGACGTGTGTGGATGGTGTGGTTCCTGGCTCCGGTGCCGGATGCGAACGGGATCTGGCAGAACTTCCGCAGCCCGCTGCTGTGGGACGTGTTCGCGGTCTCGACGTATTTCATCGTCTCCGTCCTCTTCTGGTACACCGGGCTCATCCCCGACCTCGCCACGATCCGCGACCGCTGCACGTCGAAAATCAAGAAAGGGATTTACGGGGTGATGGCGCTCGGCTGGCGCGGCGGCAACCGCCAGTGGCGGCACTATGAGATGGCGTATCTGATCCTCGCCGGGCTTTCGACTCCGCTCGTGCTCTCGGTGCACTCGGTCGTTTCGTTCGACTTCGCAACCTCGATCATCCCGGGCTGGCACGCGACGATTTTTCCGCCCTACTTCGTGGCGGGCGCGATCTTCGGCGGGTTTGCGATGGTGCTCACGATCCTGATCCCGGCGTGCGCGCTCTACAAGCCGCTGCATGACCTGGTGACGACCGACCATGTGGACAAGATGTGCAAGATCATCCTGCTCACGGGCTCGCTCGTCGGCTACTCCTACCTGATGGAGCTTTTCACCGCGTGGTATGGCGCGAATCCCTACGAGCGCGCGGCATTCTGGTATCGCGCGTTCGGACCCTGCTGGTGGGCATACTTCGCCATGATTTTCTGCAACATCGTCGCCCCCCAATTTTTCTGGTTCAAATTTTTCCGCACCCGCCTGCTCTGGGTCTGGATCCTCGTGCAATTCCCGAACATGGGGATGTGGTTCGAGCGTTTTGTGATCATCGCGACGACGCTCACCCGGGACTTCACGCCATCCGCTTGGGCGATGTTCCATCCGACATGGGTGGATATCTGCACGTTCGCGGGGACGTTCGGGCTCTTCACGACGCTGTTCCTGATCTTCATCCGCTTCCTGCCGATGATCTGTATGTTTGAAGTCAAAGCGGTCCTGCCCGAGGCGGACCCACATCACGGGGAGGCGCGATGAACGGGCGCATCTCTGATGGCAACTTCGCGGATCTTCCCAAGGGGCATGGGCGTCCCGCCCGTGTGAGGCACATCACTCCGATACGATTTCCAGTCTCTCAACGGGCGGGACGCCCGTTCTCCCTTTGCTCCGCAACTTTCGGAGATGCGCCGCGATGAAAACGGCGGGCAACACGGAAGCGCCGGTTTACGGCATTGCCGCCGAGTTCCAGAGCGCGCGCGACCTCTTCCAGGCGGCCGAGAGGATCCGCGACGCGGGTTTCCGGCGCTGGGATGTCTTTTCGCCGTTCCCGATCCACGGGATGGACGAGGCGATGGGGATGAAGCCCTCCCTGCTTGGGAAGATCGTGTTCTTGGGCGGCCTCGCCGGATTCCTCACCGCCGTGGCGCTCCAGTTCGGGCCGACCTCGTTCCTCTACCCGCTCATCGTGGCGGGCAAGCCGACGGGCTTCTTCACCGTGCCCGCGTTCTTCCCGATCCTGTTCGAGCTCACGATCCTGATCTCCGCGTTCACCGCGGTCATCGGGATGCTCCTCATGAACGGCCTCCCGCGGCTCAACCACGCGCTCTTCAACTGGGACCGGTTCAAAAAAGTCACCGAAGACAGATTCTTCGTCGTCATCGAATCCCGCGACAAAAAGTTTTCCGGGCGGCCGGTCCGCGAGTTCCTCGAGTCCCTCGGCGGCACGAACGTCACCACGATCCATGGAGACTGAGCCATGATGAAATATTTCTTTGTTTTCTTTGGTCTGCTGGTGATCCTCGTGGTCTCGATCACCGGGTTCCGCGGCGACAAAACCACGCGGCCGCCGGTCGAGATTTTTCCGGATATGGTCCGCCAGCCGAAGGTCAAGGCGCAGGTTCCGGGCGCGTTCTTTGCCGACGGGCGGGGGAACCGGGTTCCCGTCGCCGCCACCGTGCCGATGGGCTATGCGATCCCGCTTCACAAGCCGGTGGACGGATCGGTCGGCGAGGAGACCGGTCCCTACAGGCAGATCTATTTTTCCTCCGCCCCGGTTTATTTCGACACCGGAAAAATCGGCGGCCAGTGGGGGACCGGGATGCCGTTCCAGATCACGCCCGAGGGGATCGCCCGCGGCCGGGAGCGTTTCACCATCATCTGCTCGGTCTGCCACGGCGCCACGGCGGCCGGCACCGGGATCTCCTCAAAATACGGACTCGTCGGGATCGCCAACCTCCACCAGCAGCGGATCCGCGACATGGCGGACGGCGAGATTTTCCACACGCTCACAAACGGAAAAAACACGATGCTGGGATACGGCGACCGCATCCAGGTCCAGGATCGCTGGGAGATCATCGCCTACCTCCGCGCCCTCCAGAAATCGCAGGGCGGGGCCACGATCAACGACGTGCCGCCACGCGAGCGCGCAGCGCTGGAAGCCAGGAAATAGAGCATGAACGGGCAACAAACCACATTTGACTACAAGCATGTCGGAGGGCATTTTCTCGGGCTGGTCGCGACCGCGCTCGCCGCCAATGCCGCGATCTTCGCCGGGGCCGCGTTCGACCCGAAGCAGTTCGCGTTTTCCTACCTTTTCGCGTTCATGTTTTTTTTCACGATCTGCCTGGGCGGACTCTTCTGGATCCTCGTCCATCACGCGGTGGATGCCGAGTGGAGCGTCGTCGTGCGGCGGCAGTTGGAAAACCTCGCAAGCCTTCTTGCCGTGATGGCCGTCCTCTTCATCCCGCTGGTTTTTGTCGCGCCGAAGCTCTGGGATTGGATGGCGATTCCGGCGGGCAGCGACATTCTTCTCGATGAGAAGTGGCCGTATCTGACCCCGTGGTTTTTCTGGATGCGCGCCGCGTTTTACTTCACCTTCTTCGTCCTGGCCGCGACCTGGCTGCGCGCGAACTCGATCCTGCAGGACGAGGATGGCGCGCCGCGCCACACGGTTTTCAACCGGAAGATCACCTTCGCGAGCCTCCCGCTGTTCGCCCTTTGCCTCACGTTCTCGGCGATTGATTGGCTCATGGGTCTCGACTACCGGTGGTTCTCGACCATGTGGGGGGTCTATGTCTTTGCGGGAGCCGCGCTCGGCGCGCTGTGTGTGCTCGTGTTGATCATCACCGCGCTCCGCGCGGTCGGGTATTTCCAGAATGTCATCACGCCGGAGCATGATCATATCATTGGCAAACTCATGTTCGCATTCACCATTTTCTGGGCCTACATCGGGTTCAGCCAATACATGCTGATCTGGTATGGAAACATCCCGGAGGAAACGATCTACTTCCTGCGCCGGAACACCGGGAGCTGGCAGATCCTCAGCACGGCGCTCGTGGTCGGGCACTTTTTCGTCCCGTTTCTCTTCCTCCTCCCGCGTGCCGGAAAAAGAAATTTCTCCTTCCTGTGCGGGATGGCTGTCTGGATCCTTGTGATGCACCTGCTCGATATTTATGTTGTCGTCCTGCCCGCGCTCCACCAGGCCGGCGTGGCCGTGAGCTGGATGGACTTCGCCTGTCTTGCCGCCATCGGTTCCACTCTGGCCGCCGTTTTCCTGAAGCGCCTCGGCGACGCCCCGCTCTGGCCGCTCCGCGATCCGCGCCTGCCCAATTCCATCTCCCTGAAAAACTGATGTCCCCGACCAACGAACCCACCCGCAAGCCGCGCTCTCTCCGGTCGTTCTTTCTGCCCGGCATGGTCCTTCTGCTGCTGTTTTGGGGAGCCAACATTTTGCTGACTCGATGGACGGGGGGAAATGCCGATCCCGAGGAGGCCGCCCGCGCGGAGTTCCGCATCAGGACCCTTGCGGAACTGCGCGCGTCCAACGCCAGGAAACTCGACGAATACGCCTGGGTGAACCGCACGAATGGCAGCGTTCAGATTCCCATCCAACAGGCGATGGAACTCATCCTTCCCCAGCTCAATTCCTCCCATCCCCGGCCGGCCTATCCGGTCGCCACACCGGTCGCCACGCCGACAGCACAACCAGCCGTCGCCGCACCACCGGCCACGCCATCCCCCTTCCCCGCACAATGACAGCCGGAATTCTCCTCCTCTTCGGCGGCCTGATTTTCCTGAGTGGCAGCGCGCTCGCCGCATTTTACTGGTCGGTCAAGGACGGCCAGCTCAATGATCTCGGCGGGGCCGCCCGCACGATTTTCGACGACGACGAACCGGTCGGGTCAGCCACCGACAAATTTCCATCCGGCAAATGAAACCGCACAGCCTGATTTCCTCATTCCATCCGGCCAACGAGCCGGACACCCTGGCCTCCCACGAGCGGGCGGAGATTGATGCCTCGACGCGCTTCCCGGTCCTCCTGTTTTTTGGCTCGGCGATTTTCTGGCTGCTGGTCGGTTCGCTGCTCGGGCTGGTCTCGGCATGGAAGATGACCCACCCCGCGATGCTCGACCAGATGGCGTGGACGACATTCGGCCGCCTGCGCCCCGCCCACCTGAACACCGTCATTTACGGATGGGCCTCGGCTTCCGGCATTGGTGTCGGGCTCTGGCTCATGGCCCGTCTCTGCCGGATCCCCCTGATCCATTCGAAGCTGCTCATCAGTGCCGCAATTTTTTGGAACATCGGGGTTCTTGTCGGGGTGCTGGGCATCCTGGCCGGCGACAGCCGTTCGATCGAGTGGCTTGAGCTTCCGGGCTACGCGACACCGATCCTCTTCATCGCGTATGCGTGCATCGGGGTCTGGGCGATCATCATGTTCCGTTACCGCAGACCCGGGCACGTCTATGTTTCGCAGTGGTATCTCTTCGCCGCGTTCCTCTGGTTCCCGTGGTTGTATGCGACCGCCAACATCCTGCTCATCTGGGAGCCGATCCAGGGCTCCGCCCAAGGCGCGGTGAACTGGTGGTTCGCACACAACGTCCTCGGTCTCTGGTTCACCCCGATCGGGCTCGCCAGCGCGTATTACATGATCCCGAAAGTCATCGGACGCCCGATCCACAGCTACTACCTGAGCATCCTCGGGTTCTGGTCGCTCGCTCTCTTCTACAGTTGGAATGGCATGCACCACCTGATCGGGGGACCGTTCCCGGCCTGGATGATCAGCGCGAGCGTGGTCGCCTCGGTCATGATGTTCATCCCGGTCGTCACCGTGGCGATCAACCACCACATGACGATGCGCGGGCACTTTGACGCGCTGAAATGGAGCCCGACCCTGCGCTTCACGGTCTTTGGAGCGATGAGCTACACGCTGGCGAGCCTCCAGGGCATGACGATGGCGATCCCGTCGCTGAACACGCTCACCCACTTCACCGATTACACGATCGGGCACGCCCACCTCGGGCTCTACGCGTTCTTCACCATGGCGATGTTCGGGGCCATGTATTATATCGTCCCGCGCCTGACCGGCCGGGAATGGGCGTCGGCGGCGGCGATCCGCTGGCACTTCTGGCTCGTGGCAACCGGTATCCTCCTCATGATCGGTTCGCTATTCCTCGGAGGCGTGCTTGAAGGCCTCGCGCAGTATGATCCGAGGGTCTCGTTCAAGACCTCGCTGGACTACGTGACGCCGTTCCGCTGGCTGCGCGGGATCTCCGGCTTCCTGCTGCTGGCCGGACATCTCGTTTTCACAGCCCTCTTCGCTCTCATGGTTTTGAAACTCGGGCGCCGCAAAGACGGCCCAACGCTCTTCGCCGTGCCGACTGGCGGGAACCCCGGGGCCTCCGCCGTATGAACAAGCTGCCGCTCCTCTTTCTTGGAGTCTTTCTCACCTTCGCTTCCTCGTGGATCGGCCTGGTCGCCTACCCCTATCTGGCCCTCGGCCATATGCAACCGCTGCCGGACGAAGAGACCGGAGGATCTTTCCCGCCGGGCAATTCGGGCCTCGCGGTCGCCGGGCAGAGGGTCTATGCCGCCAACGGGTGCCTCTATTGCCACAGCCAGCAGGTCCGCCTCGAGCCGCTCTCGACCGACATCGAAAAAGGCCTCGGCCCGCGCCAGACGGTCGCCCGCGATTACCTCCGCGCCCAGCCGGTCTTCCTCGGCACCATGCGCACCGGACCCGATCTCTCAAATATCGGTGCCCGCCAGCCGGACGCGAACTGGCACCACCGGCACCTCTACGAGCCGCGCACGGTCACCGACTGGTCGATCATGCCCTCGTTCCGCTTCCTCTACAAAATGCGGAAGATCCAGGGCCAGCAGTCGGACGATGCTCTGAAAGATCTCGTCGGGCCACATGCTCCGCCCCCGGGCTGGGAAGTGGTTCCGAACGAGGAGGCGAAAGCGCTCGTCGCCTATCTCGTCTCGCTGAAACGAAACTACCCGCTTCCGGAGTCTCCGGAACCGCCCGCGAAATAATCCCGTGACCCCAACTGACGAAGGGCCCAAAGAAAACGAGAGCGACATCGCGCGGATCCATGGCGCGATCCTCCGCGAGCACGCCGAACCGCGCGACGGATACGAACCGATCCCCCTTTGGCTGGTCGGCCTTTTCTTCGGCATCATGTTCTGGGCCGGCCTCTACCTCGCCTATTTCAGCGGAGGTTTTCGCGCGGATGTCTTCAATCCCTCGGAGACCGCCTGGGCCGGGGGGGGAGTTCCGCAGCCGGTCGGACCGGTGGATCCGAAGCTGGCCGGAAAACGTGTCTTCACCCGGAATTGTGTGGTCTGCCACCAGACGACCGGACTCGGAGTCGTCGGCCAATTCCCTCCGCTCGCCGGCAGTGAATGGGTGCTCGGCCACGACTGGCACGGAGACAACCACCTCGTGAAAATCCTTCTCAAAGGTCTTCAGGGACCGGTTCAGATCAAAGGGGCGACCTTCAACAACGCAATGCCGACATGGGCGCAACTCAGCGACGAGCAAATCGCCTCCGTCCTCACCTACATCCGTTCGCAATGGGGCAATGCCGCCCCGCCGATCTCCCCGGACTACGTCAAAAAAATCCGGGGGCGGACCGCTGACCGCACAGAACCATGGACCCAGAAAGACCTCCAGGCAATCCCGCCGGAAAAATTACCAGTCGCGGGCGCCGAAGGGGATTCCTCCCCGGCGACTCCCCAAAGCGACTCCAAAATTTGACCGCCGGATCCTGTCGGAAGAATCCGCCGCCTTTGCGCCGGATCAGAAGGCGGCCATTTTATTTCTCGTGTCGCCGCCGGATCCGATCGAGATAGAACAGCCCGCCGGGCAGCCCCCAGACGAGATAGACAAACATCCCGGTGATGGATATGAGGAGTCCGGTTCCCTGCGGGACGCCGCAGAGTTCGGAAAGCAGTTGCTCGAACAGCGCTTCGCGGACACCAATCCCATTCAGGCTGATCGGCAGCGAGGAAATCGCCGTGACCAGCGGCATGATCGAGGTCATGTCGAGAAAGCTCACCTTCGCCGTGAACGCCAGCGCGACAAAGTAGAACGCGGCGAAGTAGAAGAGAAGCATGGGAACCGTGTAGATTGCTCCCAGAAGCGCCTCCCGCCGGTTTTCAATGCAGAGCTGCCAGACTGTCGAGAGCTTCACGATCTGCGCGCGCATCGGAAACCGCCCGGGAAGCCGCCCGACAAGGTGGCGGCTCGTGAGGAGGAACGAAACGACCAGCCCGATGCCGATCGCGAAGAGCACGATCGCAAAAATTTTCATGGTATTGCCAACGGCAAAGCTGCTGGCAAACCAACTGCCGCGCGACCAGGCGAATCCGAGTCCCATCGCCACCAGCACGAGCACGGCAAGCAGCCGGTCAATCGCCACGCTCAGGAACCCGGCCGTCCGGTGCTCCGGATGGTCGCGCATCAGAAAGATCACCCGCACGACGTCCCCGCCGGTCGTGCCGGGCAGGAACTGGTTGAAAAATGCCCCGATGAAAAACAGCCTCGTCACTTCGGACAAGCGCACCCGCATGTGGAGCATTTTGAGGAAGAGCTGCCAGCGCAGGATCCCGAAGAACTCGCAGAGCCCGGCCGCGGCCATCGCGGAGAACATCCACCTCCAATCCGCCGTCTGCAGCGCGTTCCACATGGTCAGGCGCCTCGCGGGGTTGTGCAAAAGCCACCACAACAGCCCGACGGTCACAAGGACTTGCAGAATGGTCAGCAAGTGACGGCCCAGCTTGGGGACTTCGGCGGCCGGGCGCTTGGATGAGGGTCTCGCCATCTTCTCGGAACATTACACGGCTCCCGCCTGCCCCGACAATTGTGATTTGTCCGGCCACAACCGAAGAATACCCGGTATTCCGGCTTGTCGGGCTGGCTTCCCTGAACGAATCTCCCGCTCTTTCCCATGCTGACAGTATCCCGTGTTACAAAATCTTTTGGCGGTCGCGTGCTCTTCGAGGAAGCCTCCTTGCAGATCAATACGGGCGACCGCATCGGGCTCATTGGGCCGAATGGCGCGGGGAAGACCACGCTTTTTTCTCTCCTCTTGAAATCCGATGAACCGGACGAGGGAACGATCAGCCTCCAGCGCGGCGTGCGCTGCGGATACCTCCCGCAGGAGGCCTCGGCGGCGACGGATGCCACGGTGCTCGAACTGGCCGCAGGGGAGGAGGCGGACGGCCGCGCGGAGGCTGCCGCGAAGCGGATCCTCTCCGGGCTTGCCTTCCGGGAGGAGGATTTCCACCGTCCGATGGGAGAGTTGAGCGGGGGCTGGGTCATGCGGGCGCACCTCGCCCGCCTGCTGGTCGAGGAGCCGGATCTTCTGCTCCTCGACGAGCCGACAAACCATCTCGACCTCGAGACGCTGGGATGGTTTCAAAACCACCTGCTCGGGTATCCGGGCGCGATTCTGGCGATCTCGCACGACCGCGAGTTCCTGAACACGCTCTGCCGGGGAATCGTGGAGATCCGGCACCGGAAGCTCATCCGCTACCACGGGAATTTCGACGCATGCCTTGAGCAGAAGCGCGCCCGCGAGGAACAGCACCTCGCCGCCTACCGGAACCAGCAAAAGGAAATCGAGCACCTCGAGCAGTTCATCTCGCGCTTCCGCGCAAAGGCCAGCAAGGCCGCGCAGGCGCAGGACCGCGTCAAACAGCTTGCCCGGATGGAGCGGATCGAGATGCCGGAGTCGGACGAGCCGACCGTTCATTTCAAGTTTCCCCAGCCTCAGCGCAGCGGGCAGCGGGTGATGAGCCTGGAGGGCGTGCGCCAGGCCTACGGCGACCACGTCGTCTATGATCACCTCCACCTCCGCGTCGAGAGGGGGCAGAGGATTGTCCTCGTCGGCCCGAACGGCGCCGGGAAATCCACGCTGCTGAAAATCCTTGCCGGCATGGTGCCGATCGAAGCCGGCGAGCGGACGCCCGGCCACAACGTCACCATCGGCTACTTCGCCCAGCACCGCACGGATATGCTCGACCTGCGAAAAACCGTGCTGGAAGAGGTGCAAAGCATCTCGCGCCCGGTGCCCGAGCAGACCGCTCGCAATGTTCTCGGCGCATTCCTCTTCCGGGGGGATGATGTGTTCAAGCGCGTCAGCATTCTGAGCGGCGGTGAGAAAAGCCGCCTCTCCCTCGTGAAGCTCCTCCTCGATCCGCCCAACCTCCTGCTTCTCGATGAGCCGACGACTCACCTCGACATGCCGAGCATTGACGCCCTCATCCGGGCGCTCGGCCCCTACGAAGGCACGATCATTTTTGTGAGCCACGACGTCCATTTTATCCGGACGGTGGCAACGTCGGTGATTCATGTGCAGGCCGGTCGGCTGATCCCCTACGCCGGCGACTTCGCGTATTACCTCGACAAGTCCCGCGCCACCGGAGCCCGCGCCGGAACGGTGGCCTCGCTCGGCAACCACCAGCCGGAGGCCGCGCCGGCCGTGCGCCAGGAATCCGGCCCGGGAATAAAAGAGATCCGCGCGCAGCGCCGGGCGGAGGCCGATGCCCGCGCCGCCGTGAACCGGGAACGCCGCGAGCGCGAAAAACTCGCATCAGCACTCGAGGCGGAGATCGCCCTGCTCGAAGCCCGCCAGCGGGAACTCGCCGCACTCCTCGAAGCTCCCGCGACCTACGACAATCCTTCCCTCGCCATGGAAACCAACCGCCAGCTCGCCGGCGTCGCCGATGCCCTCGAAAAAGCCACCGCCAAGTGGGCCGCCTCGGCGACGGAGACATAAACCCGAAAACCGTTTTTAGCCACAGAGTTTACCGAGCACACAGAGGAAAAATTCCTCAGCATTTAGGGCCTGTCCGGAAAGAGCGTGTTTTTTGAAGGGGTGAAAACCCCGGCGTT